>NZ_BCNY01000015.1:300000-600000 GCF_001602375.1 Methanoculleus horonobensis
TTGAGAAGTCCGTCCCCGATCTCGATGAGGATACCGCAACGATCGCCGTCGAGGCGGCACGCGCCGCTCTTCGGCGGAGAACCGTCGACACCGAGGCCATCGGGGCCATCTACGTGGGGAGCGAGTCGCACCCCTACGCGGTCAAGCCCACGGCCTGCACGGTCGGCGAGGCGATCGGGGCGACCCCGAACATGACCGCCGCCGACTACGAGTTCGCGTGCAAGGCGGGAACGGCAGGCATCCAGACCTGCATGGGCATGGTCAAGAGCGGGATGATCCCACTCGGAGTCGCCATCGGTGCGGACGTGGCGCAGGGCGCTCCCGGCGACGCGCTCGAGTACACGGCCGCGGCCGGCGGTGCGGCGTTCGTCATCGGCAACGAGGACGTCATCGCCGAGATCAACCACACCTGCTCGTTCACCACCGACACGCCCGACTTCTGGCGGCGCGAAGGCCAGAACTACCCCCGCCACGGTGGGCGGTTCACCGGGGATCCCGGTTACTTCAAGCATGTTCAGGGTGCGGCGCGTCTGATGCTCGATGCGATGAAGACAAGCCCGAAAGACTACGATTACGCCGTCTTCCACCAGCCCAACGCGAAGTTCCCGCAGCGGGTGGCGAAGATGCTCGGGTTCACGGACGAGCAGATCCGGCCCGGCCTCGTCGTCCCGAAGCTCGGGAACACCTACTCGGGGGCGTCGATGATCGGGCTTGCGGCTACGCTCGACGCGGCGAAGCCGGGTGACCGGATCTTCGTCACCTCGTTCGGGTCGGGAGCCGGGAGCGACGCATTCGACATCACGGTGACCGACGCCATCGAGTCCGCTGAGTTCGATCGGACGGCGGCGCCGAGCGTGGAGAAACTCCTCGCGAATCCGACATACCTCGACTATGCACTGTATGCCAAACACAAGGGAAAGATCGTGATGCAGAAATGAGAGACGTAGCAGTAATCGGAGTCGGGTGCACGGAGTTCGGCGAGCACTGGGGAACCTCGTTCCGCGACCTCTTCGTCAAGGCCGGGGCGCTCGCGCTCGAGGATGCCGGGGTCACCGGTGAGAAACTCGACGCTCTCTACGTCGGGAACATGAGCGCCGGCCGGTTCGTCGAGCAGGAGCATATCGGCGCCCTGATCGCGGATTACGCCGGACTGGCGACGAACAACACCCCCTCGACCCGTGTGGAGGCGGCCTGCGCCTCCGGCGGGCTCGCCTTCCGGCAGGCGGTGATCGCGGTCGCGAGCGGCATGGAGGATATCGTCGTCGCCGCGGGCGTCGAGAAGATGACCGACGTCGGGACCGGGGCGAGCGTGGACATGCTCGCGAGCGCCGCGGACCGCGAGTGGGAAGGGTTCGCCGGGGCGACCTTCCCCGGGCTGTATGCAATGATTGCAAACGACTACATGCACCGCTACCCCCTCACCCGGGAGCAGCTTGCACAGGTCGCGGTGAAGAACCACGAGAACGGCGCGAAGAACCCGATCGCACAGTTCCGGAACCGAATCACGGTCGATACGGTTCTAAATTCGTCGCTCGTGGCCGACCCCCTGCGGCTCTTCGACTGCTCGCCGATCACCGACGGTGCGGCGGCGGTCGTGGTGGTGCCGCTCGAGCGTGCCCGCGAGTTCACCGATTCGCCGGTCAGGGTGCTTGCAAGCGCCCAGGCGAGCGACACCATCTCGCTCCATGACCGGCGGGAGATCTCGACCCTGGACGCATCGGTCGCCGCAGGCAAACGGGCGTTCGCCCAGGCGGGCCTCACCCACAAGGACATCGACATGGTGGAGGTCCACGACTGCTTCACGATCGCGGAGATCTGCGCAATCGAGGACCTCGGGTTCTGCAAGAAGGGCGAAGCGGGAAGACTCACCGCGGACGGGGCAACCGCCCTCGGCGGGGAGATCCCGGTGAACACGAGCGGCGGCCTGAAGGCCTGCGGCCACCCGGTCGGTGCGACCGGGATCAAGCAGATCTACGAGATCGTCAGCCAGCTCCGCGGCGAGGCCACCGGCCGGCAGGTGGACGCGGAGATCGGTATGGCGCATAACGTCGGCGGCACCGGCGCGACGGTCGTCGTGCACATCCTGGGGGCCTAACCATGTCGGTTTCACGGTTCTGGAGAAAGATCCCGCAGCGCTACAACCTCGTCGGGACGAAGTGCACGACCTGCGGGCGGCACTTCTTCCCGCCCCGGTCGCTCTGCCCCGACTGCCGGCGGAGCGGCAACATCGTCGACCACAAGTTCACCGGCGAAGGAGCGGTCGTCACCTACACGGTGATCCGGTCGGCAAGCGACCAGTTCGAGCACACCACTCCCTACGTCCTCGCGGTCGTGGAACTCGACGAGGGGCCGAGGCTCACCACCCAGATCGCATGTCCCATCGAGGATATTAAGATCGGGATGCGGGTCAAAAGCGTCTTCCGCCGGATAGCGGCGGACGGCGAGAGCGGCACCATCCACTACGGCACGAAGTTCGTGCCGGTGGAGTAACGCTACCTCCCTTCCGGGTTGACAGGGTTTTTCCGCGCTCTGCGCGGGATTGAATCACGCCCTATACTTCTTTTTTGGCTCACGCGAAGTCCGTGTGGGCGTTGGTGCTCTCTTTCGCACCTTACGATGCTCAAACTCTGCCTGCCCTTCTACCCTGCTGATGCCCTGTGGTTACACATTACACGGATTCCGTGGGAGTATCGCCATAGGGGGAACGACGTCCTGAAAGGACGGAGTTCGAGCACCGAAGGTGCGAGGCGCGAACGCAGTGAGCGTGAGCACCGTTAGGTGCGAGGTGGGGCTGACGGGGAGGGGGGATGCTCCCCCCTCCCCTGTCCCCTCCCCCTGCAAGATGATATCCCCACGGAATCCGTGCCAGATGTAGCCATAGGAGATTCAAAGGATAGGAACTCAGGGACCCCAGGTGCGAGGTGCGATGTTCCGCCAGGAACGACTGTCTGCAAGATGTGATGGCCCGCGGGGTGCGACGAACGGAACGTCCGGAGCTTGAGAAGACCAAAGGTCTTCGAGAGGAGCAGCCCCTCTCGCAATCTCGCTCTCCCATGATGCGATGGGCGATGGAGAGCGCGGGAGGAAAATACCAGGTCGGCAAAAAGAGCAAGATATTCGATCACTGAGGATGCAGGGGCTGCACTCCTCAAACCTCCTCACTCCCCTTTCTCCACGGCGATATCATACACCGCGTGCCACTTCCCCGGCGAGTAGGTCCTGACCTGCCGCTCGACGACCTCGCCATTGGTAACCTCGCGGATCAGGGGGAGGTATTCGCCCTCCTGCTCCTCGAGGGCGTAGAGGTGAATCGTGCCGCCGTCCCGGCAGAGGGCGGCCGCCGCCGGGAGGAACTCCGGCGCGGCGAGGGGGAGGTTCATCACGACCCGGTCGAAGGGAGGAAGCCCGAGCCGGGGGAGGTGCGCGGCGTCGGCGAGCATCGGGATGACGTTACCCGCCCGATTGAGCGCGATGTTCTCGATCAGGAGGTGGACCGCGGCGGGGTTGAGGTCGGCGGCGACGACGATCCCCGCCTTCCCGGCGAGGGTGATCGCGAACGGCCCGACACCGGCGAACATATCGAGCACCTGTTCTCCCTCTCCCATCGCTCCGAGAATCCGCTGCCGCTCGGTCGAGAGCCGGGCGGAGAAGTAGGCAAGGGAGAGATCGACATCGAAGGAGTGACCATACTCCGTCACCCGGGTGCGGGTGGTGGGGACTCCTGCAAGGACGGAGAACCGGCGGGTGCGGTACTCCCCCTCGACCGCGGTCTCGGGAAAGAGCACCGTCTCAAGCGACGGCCGGGAGGCGAGCAGCCGCTCTGCGCCCCCGGAATCGTTCTCCTGCATGATGGCAATCCCGCCCACGAGCTCGTGGCGGGGGAGGTCGAGAC
Organism: Methanoculleus horonobensis; assembly: GCF_001602375.1. Classification (NCBI taxonomy): domain Archaea; kingdom Methanobacteriati; phylum Methanobacteriota; class Methanomicrobia; order Methanomicrobiales; family Methanomicrobiaceae; genus Methanoculleus; species Methanoculleus horonobensis. The sequence goes on from NZ_BCNY01000015.1 coordinate 303,893, forward strand.
GTTCCGGCACCGCCTCGAACTCGCACCGGACGGCACCCGGAACCTCCTCCGTCACCGGGAAGAGGATGGCGTCACCCTCCGGACGCGGGCGGAACCGCCGGTCGAGGAGCCCCTCCTCGAGCAGCCGGCGCCGCGTCCCTTCAGCCTCTCGTCTCGGCACCGCAAGGCACCACTGTTCTTCTCCCACATCGACCACCAGCCATCTTTAGGTATGAGTTCTCATACTTATTCATGGATGAGTATATCGAGAGGCTGAAAGACGGGTCTCTCAAACTCTACGCTCTCGAGAAGGAGCTCCCCCCCGAGGAGGCCGTCCGGGTGCGCCGGGCGTTCGTCGAGGGGGAGACCGGCACCGCCCTCCCGAAGGTCGGGTCGTTCACCATCGGGCTTGACCGGGTCGTGAAGCGCAACATCGAGAACATGATCGGCACGGTGCAGGTGCCGCTCGGTGTCGCGGGGCCGCTCCGGGTGAAGGGCGAGTACGCCGACGGGTCCTACTACCTCCCGCTCGCGACGACCGAAGGGGCACTCGTCGCCTCGGTGAACCGCGGCTGCTCCCTCATCACCCGGGCGGGGGGCGCGGACGTCCGGATCATGCGGGACGGGATGACCCGGGCGCCGGTCTTCGCCGCCCGCGATGTGGGTCACGCCCACGATGTAGCGGCCTGGGTCGAGAGCCACACCAGAGAGATCCGCGAGGCTGTCGAGAGCACCACGAAGCACGGCGAGTTCCGTGAAGCCACCACCTACGTCGCCGGTACAAGCGTCTTCGTCCGGCTCGAACTCGACACAAAAGACGCCATGGGGATGAACATGGCGACGATCGCGGGCCAGAATGTGGGTGAACTCATCGAGCGGGAGACCGGGGCCCGGCTCGTCGCCACATCCGGGAACATGTGCACCGACAAGAAACCGGCGGCGATCAACCTGGTCAGGGGCCGGGGGAAGACCGTGGTCGCGGGCGTACGGCTCACCGATGCGATGGTCGTGGATCTCCTGAAGACCGACGCGGAGACGCTCATCGAGGTCAATTACAGGAAAAATCTGGTGGGCTCGGCGCGGGCAGCCTCGTTCGGGTTCAACGCCCACGCGGCAAACGTCGTCGCCGCCACCTTCATCGCCTGCGGGCAGGACCCCGCCCACGTCGTCGAGGGGAGCACCGCGATCACCACCGTCGACCGGGTGGACGGCGGGGTCTACGTCTCGGTCACCCTCCCGTCGCTCCCCGTGGGAACAGTCGGCGGCGGGACAGGGGTCGATACCCAGCAGGAGTGCCTCGCGATGCTCGGGGTCGCCGGGGGTGGCGAGCCGCCGGGAACCCACGCAAAGGCGCTCGGGGAGATCATCGCCGCCGGGGTGCTCGCCGGCGAGCTCTCCCTCCTCGGCGCCCTCGCGGCCCAGCACCTTGCCCGGGCACACCAGGAGCACGGGCGAGGGTGACGGCCGGGTGCTCCCCGGCGCTGCTGTGGTGCCGGGGAGTAAGGGTGCATGAGAAGATTTAAGAGGCGCGATCGTCGTAAGTACTTCTTGGGCATGAATCCGGGAGCAGATATCTATACCCTTCTCATCCAGAAGCGGGATGAGATCTTATCCTCGCACCAATCGGTGCTCGCACTCCGGTTCTGATGAACCATCGTGTCTTGCGCACCGGAGGGGAGCCAGAAACGTGCGGGTGTTCGGATCCGTGGCACGAAACGAAGCCAGGGAAGACAGTGATATCGACCTCTTGATCGATCTCGATCCCGACCGGAGTCTCCTTGACGTGGGCGGTCTTGCGATGGATCTCTCGCTCCTGCTTGGTCGTTCGGTCGATGTTGTGACCGAAGCGGGACTTCGGGAGCGTATCCGATCGAGGGTCTTACAGGAAGCGCGGCTGTTATGAGAGATGATCGTGAACGGCTGCTGGATGTTATCGAAGCCATCGAACGGATTGAGAGAGTATCGGCCCGAGGGCGCGAGTACTTCTACGATGACGAGATGGCGTAGCGTCTCGGGTGATCCACCACCTTCAGATCATCGGGGAAGCCGTAAGGGGGATTTCATCAGAGTTCAGGGCCGAAAACCCGGGAATCCCCTGGACGGAGATCATCGGCATGAGGAACGTCCTTATTCACCACTATTTTGGGATCGACCGCGATGCAGTCTGGAACGTGGTCGAACACGATCTGGTGGAACTGAAAAGCCAGATCCTGTCCAGGGTCGGGGAGTAGGGGCACGTGGAGCGGTAGTGAGCGGCTCCGGTTCTACGAACCGTCGCAAGTCGAAAACGCTTCGCGTTTTCTCCCGCTCCGCTCCTTGCGGAGCGTCGCGTCTAGAACCTGAACCACTTCATCATGACCAGGGCATCTTCCTCGTTCGCGTAGTATGCGGCGACCTGGAAGACCTCGCGGTAACCGAGGCGGCGGTAGAACTCCTGCGCCCCGGTGTTCGTCACCCGGACCTCGAGCTGGACGGCGCTCGCACCTAACACAACGTACTCCCGCTCCAGGCGGCGGATGAGATTCCGTCCGATTCCCTGGCGCCGGTACCCGGGGGCGACGGCGAGGTTCATGACATGGCCGTATATCTCTTCCCCGGTGTCTTCAATGCCTCCGGCGACGAATCCGGCCACGTCACCGTTGTTTTTTGCTACGAAGAACGTCTCCGGATAGTAGGCAAGGGATTCCTGAAGTGTCCTCTCGTCCCAGGGGTCAGCGAAGGCCGTTCTCTCGACGGCGACGATCAGTGGAATGTCTGCGGGCTGTGCCCGGCGAATAATGAGTTGGAGCGGCATCATAGTCTCGGCCTCTCCCTTCTGGAGTGCCCTACCTAATATAGTGTCAGGAGACAAAATAGTAGGCACATACGAGTGGCGGTATTTATGGTTCAGATCTATCGTTTCGCAGCGGTCCGTCCGGGGCGGCCGTACTCCGAAAAAATCCCCTCCGTGCCCTACGATGTGGTGACGGCGGAAGAGGCCCGGGAATGCATCGAGAAGAATCCCTTAAGCTTCCTGCGGGTCAGCCGGCCGGATGCCGAACTCCCCGAAATACCCTCAAACGACGATCGGGTCTACCTGCGGTCGCGGGAGGTCTTCGACGGGATGCTCGCAGACGGCCTGATGCAGCGTGACCAGGAAGACGGGATGTACGTCTACCGGGCGATTCAGGACGGCGAGGAGTTCGTCGGGCTGGTCTGCTGCGTGGGGACAGAAGACTACGAGAACCGGACGATCCGGCGGCACGAACTCACCCGGTACGACAAGGAGGAAGACCGGACCCGGCACATCGACGTCGTCGGTGCCAACACCGGCCTTGTATTCCTGCTCTACCGTGACCCGGGCGAGGTCTTCTCACACCTCCACTCCCTCATCGACGGCGTCCAGCCCGACGGGAGCACCACGACCGCATCGGGCGTGCTCCACGAAGTCTACCGGATCGCCGATGAGGCCGCCCTCGCCCACCTTGAGGGCCTCTTTGCAGCGGTGCCGGAGACCTACATCGCGGACGGGCACCACCGGGCCAAATCGGCGGTGAACGTGGCGGAGAGGCGACGCAGCGTTGGCCGGTTCACCGAAGAGGCCGGGAAGTTCATGGCGGTCCTCTTCGCTCACGACCGCGTCCGCATCCACGGCTACAGCAGGCTTGTCACCGACCTCGGCGGCTACACCCTTCCGGGGCTCATCGATGCGCTCTTAACGGCCGGCTGGACCGTCCGCCCCTACGGGAAGGTCGACGCAGCGGGCTACCAGATCCAGCCGCTCACGGCCCAGGATGCGCCGGTGCACGTCATGCACTTCTACCTGGAAGGAACCTGGTACGAGGTCTCCCGGCCGGTCGCGGACCCCGACGACCTGATCGGGTCGCTCGACGTCTCGGTCCTCCAGAAAGATGTCCTCGAAGGGATGCTCGGGATCTCCGACCCCCGGGGCGACCCCCGGCTCCACTACATGGGCGGGGCAAAACCCCTCCATGAACTCGAGCGGCTCGTGGACACCGGCAAATACGCCTTCGCGGTAGCGATGCAGCCGGTACCGGTCGAGACGGTGCTCGCGATCGCTGATAGCGACGGTGTCATGCCCCCGAAATCCACCTGGTTCGAGCCGAAACTCCTCTCGGGGCTTGTCGTCCACACCATCGACTAAAATCCATATCACCACCTTTAACTCCTTTTTGCCCGATCATCTCTTATGATCACGATTGCGCTCCCGAAGGGGAGCCTTGAGGCGCAGACGCTCCAGCTCTTCAAGGAGGCGGACCTCGAGGTCCGGCGAACCGACCGCGACTACAACCCCCGGATCAATGATCCCCGGATCGGGAAGGTGAAGATCCTCCGGCCGCAGGAGATCCCGCTCTACGTTCAGATGGGTTACTTCGACCTCGGGATATCGGGGCTCGACTGGGTGCAGGAGAGCGGTGCCGACGTCGCCGAGGTTGCAAACCTCTCCTACAGCAAGACGGGCGACGGGAACGTCAAGATCGTGGTCGCGGTCCACCGCGACGAACCGGTAGAGGAGGTCGCCGCCATCCGCCCGGAGAGCCGGGTGACGACCGAGTACCCGCGGATCACGGAGCGGTTCTTCGCGAACCTCGGGATCCCGGTCAGCCTCTTTCCGTCCTACGGGGCATCCGAGGCGAAGGTTCCCGATCTGATGGACGTCGTCGTCGACCTCACCGAGACGGGGAGCACGCTCAAGAAGAACGGGTTGAAGATCGTCGGACAGATCATGGAGTCGCACACCGCGCTCCTCGCGAACCGCGACTCGCTCCGCGACCCCGAGAAGCGCCGGGAGATCGACGAGATCACGACCCTCCTCCTCGGGGTGATCGAGGCACGCCACCAGGTGCTCCTGACGATGAACGTGCCGTCGGCCGCGCTCGACCGCGTCATCGAGGTTCTCCCCGCGATGAAGAAGCCCACCGTCAGCAGGCTGCACGGCATCGAGTACTTCAGTATCCAGACGGTGGTGCAGAAAGGGCTCGTCAACGGCCTCATCCCGCCGCTCAAGGCCGCGGGTGCCGAAGATATCCTCGAGATCCCGATCGCGAAAATAGTGCGGTGAGGATTGGCGCCTCACTCACGCCGGGAATACTCCCGCGAGCAGGCGTAGCAGACGAACTTCCCGTCTTCGACCCGGACGCGGGATTCGGCGGTCATTTCGCCGCATTTCGCGCACGCCACCGACGAAAAGATCCGGGCCCGTTCGGGGATCTCGGCATCGACCTCGCGGATGATGAAGAGCTGCTCGGCGGGCGCCTTCAGGATGGCCTCGACGATCTTCTCCGTCCGCTTATGAAACTCGGCATGCTCCGCATCGGTTGCCACCCCCTGCATCACCCGCGCCCTGAGCGGCGCAAGGCCGGGGTCGAGCGAGTCGATGTTGAACGACGGGTTCGAGACCACGCGGATTGCGGCCCCGGTTTTACGATTTATGAACGTAAACGCGTGCTTGCCGTGATCCTTAAAGAGGAGGTTTCCTTTTCCTGCGGTGCAGCCGGTGAGAACCTGGATGGCATCGACGCCGCAGGCATCGGTCTCGGCGATGGTTACGAGTTCCTCATCCTCCGAGCGCCCGGAGCGGAGCCGCGCGAGGGCGACCTCTGCCGCCCGGTAGCCCGTCGCGAGACCGGGGCAGACGTGGCCGTGGAAGGCGGCCGCTTCGGCGAACCGGTCACCTGCTTCTCCCGGCTTGCCGGGGGGAATGGTACTACACATATGCTTACCCTGCATGAGCTGTTGTTACGAACTCGCGGATATATGTTACGATAGCGCGCCGGACCCCGCGGCCCGGTACGCCCGGCATATAAGGGCGGAACCACCCCATCCGGAGAGTCTGCGCCCGGAACGAAATATTTTTGCATTAGCCCGTCTGCACGTTTCCAATATCACGATTCGTGGGCAGATCTTTGAAGATGTAAGAGAGGTGGTTATTTATATGCCCTCGGGTATAATGACTGCTTTACATGAGAGTTCCCGGGGGAGTTCTAGCCCTGCTTGCCGCAGCCTGTATCCTCTGCACCGCGTGTGGCTGTCTCGACACATCCTCGCCGCCGCCATCGGGCGGCGGCATCACTTCCATCGATCTGCCGGAGCCGGAAGGTTACACCCTCACCGAGGCTCTCGCGGAACTCGATATCCTCAGGGTCGAAGGCGGCCTGAACATCACCGGCACCACGATGCACCAGGTGCTCGGGAACCGCGTAACCCTCGACGGCCGGGCAGCCGCCTGGGCCATCGGCCTTAAGGACGGGGAAGAGGTGCGCTGGCTGACCTCCGGCATCACGGGCTGGAGGGAGACCTCGCTTCGTGCTCCCCTGCCCGATGACGAGGTGAATATGACCGGGATCCTCTCCCCGGAGGACTTCCTCGCAGCGCAGGAAGGTGCGATCCGGCCGGCGATGGTGCGCCTCGATGCGAGCACGGTCGATATCATGCTCGCGGAGGGGGTCTACACCGTCACGATTCGCTCGAACGCCGGGGTAGAGGTTCTCGCGTTCCGGGCAGATAACGGGGAGGTGATCGTATAAAATCGGCAACCGACGACGGCGTGATGTCGCTTGACTTCCTCACGGGGTTCACGATCTTCATGCTCTCCCTGATCATGGTGGTGAGCATGGTGCCGGGGCTCCTTGCGGGCCTCCAGAGCAGCGGCATCGACTACGACGCGGTCGCCTACCGCACAGGGGTGATCCTCGCCGAGGATCCCGGTTGGCCGGTCTACCCGCCGTGGGAGATGAAGACCGAGGCATATAAGGACGAGATCAATCGGATGGGGCTCGCAGTCTCGAAGGAGACCCCGAACATCCTCCTCTCGACGAAGGTCAACGCCTTCTTCAATTCCTTCTTCACCGAGGACGACTACCGCGGCAAGGCGATCTTCGGCGATATTCCTTACTCATATAACTTCTCGCTCCGGAGTGCGGACGGGACATACAACAACACAACCGGCGGCACTCCCCCTTCCGGCCACGGCTACATCCGCCGGGCGGTGAAGATCAAGGAGCCGAGCACGGCGGTGATCAACGGCAGTTTTGCACCGCAATATACGTCGTCCACCTCAAACCAGGAGTTCATCGTCCGACTCAACTTCAGCCAGCTGCTCGACCCATCCGTCGACCCGGCCTACCGGGTCGACCCGAGAACCGAGCCGGTGAACATCACGATCACGGACTTCGATGATTACCTGAACGTGACACATTCCGCCACGAGCGCGACGCTCAAGAACGTGACGTTCTGGAAGATGGATCCGACGGCGCCGATGCCGCGGTTCACCAGGATTCCGTTCTCCTACAACACGGAGGATCCGGATCTCTATACCCTCTTCCTCGATGGGGGCCCTGACGACCTCGAACCGGGGGCTGAAGTCTCCAACAACATCTCCCTGGTCCTGAAACCGGCGGCCACCTCGATCTTCACCCTGGACCAGAACAGCATCCTGGATATCCGGTTTAACTTCGAGAACAACCCCCCGCAAACCCATATCACCGGCATCCACCACTACGACTACAACCAGACAAACGTCACCCGGTTCGACCTGAAGCCGGCTGTCCTGGAGGTGGCGATATGGTGAACGACAGAGGCCAGCTTTACACGATGGAGGGCGTCGCGGCCGGGCTCATCATGCTGCTCACCGTGTACATCGTCATCAGCACGACGAGCATCTACACCCCCGGCGACACGCACATCCCGGATATGCAGCTCGAACAACTCGGGAGCGACGTCCTCGCGATGATGGATACACCGGATGCGGATGGGAGCGAGAGTCAACTGACCACGCTCGTAAAGGGGGGAGCCCCGGACGGCGATACGCTCAAGGACAGATTCCTCGACTACTGCAAGATGCGGGCGGGAAGCGATGACGCCAACCTCAGGGCCCAGGCCTACCTCTCCTACAGGACAGCGAGCGGCAGCGTAAACACAACCCCGCTCTCTTCAGCGGACGCGGAGTTCACCGGGCGTGAGAACACCGTCCGGGTGACCCGGTGGGTGCAACTGGATGGGAGCCTCCTAGGTATGCCCGGAGACATGCGAACAGATCCTCAGGCCGTCCTCGTGGAGGTGCTGCTATGGCGTGCATGAACGAGGACGGCCAGTGGATCGTGCTGATGGGGCTTCTCGTCGCCGTGGGGCTCTTCTTCCTCGCGCTGATCATCAACCAGTCGGCGCTCGTCGGGCAGACGACCGCGGAAGGGGTGCTCGAGTTCCCGAAGAACGATATCCGGGACCTGCGGGAGGCTGTCTTTGACTATACGGATACGTTCGGGAGCGTTGACAATGGCACCACCGGGGCGGTTCGCCAGGACATCGCCATGATCTCCCTCGAACGAAAGAACGCCGTGGTCAATTTCTCGGTTGAATCGCAGGTGGAGGTCTCCGATCACTACCTGTACCCGATAACCATCCACTACTACAACGGGGTGACGGAGTACGATGAGAACGTGTATTACTGAGCCGCCGAACGAGGAGGGCGTCACGAGGCTGATGGAGTACGTCATCGTCAGCGGCGTGCTCCTCCTCCTGATGGTCGTCATGATCTTCACCGTCAACGCGGTCTTCATGGAGGGGCCGGCGAACAATCTCCGCTACCACGCCTTCGTGGATATCGGGAACGGAGTCAGCACCCGGATCGTCGATCTCTACGTGATCGCGCCCGGCAACGGAACGATAGCGACAAAGTTCGATATCCCCGACGACGTGGCCGGAGCAGACTATTTCGTGAACGCGGACATGACGGGCGCAAACCAGGTGATCCAGGTGCAGGGCGGCGGCATCCAGAGCCAGATCGCCATCGCCGGCATCGGAGCGACGAGGGGTGTCACCGGCAACACCACCGGCGCGGGATGGAACATGATCCACTATGACTCAAGCGGGGTTTAGGAGAAGATAACCGTGAAGATGAATGATAAGGCGGTATCGGAGGCAGTCGGGTTCGTCCTGATCCTCGGAATCGTCATCAGCGGCATCGGGCTCGTCACGCTCTACGGCTACCCGGTGCTCGTCAAGGAGCAGAGCAACACCGACGTAAAGAACATGGAGCGGGCGATGATCGTCATCCAGAACGATATGAAGAGCCTCTGCTTCAAGAACGTGCCTTACAAGGAGACATCGCTCCAGGTGAGCGGCGGGACGTTCGAGGTGATCAACGCCAGCCAGTACGGCTGCTTCATCAACGTCACGAACGGCACCACCCTGTTCCAGAAGAACTACACCGTAGGTGCACTGACCTACCGATCCGACCGGGGCACCGCGGTGACCACCCTTGAGAACGGCGCGGTGATGATACGCCAGGACGGGGCGACGGGGTCGGCGATGCTTGCGGAGCCGCGGTGGTTCTACGATAATTCCACGGATACGCTTGTCATCTACATCATGAACATCACCACCGACACGTTGATGGCGAAGTCCGGGATGACGACGGTGAGGATGGGCCTGGAGGGGTCCGAGACACAGTCGATCCCTGTTGCGCCCGGAGACAACGTGACGGTGGAGTATACGAGCAGTCCGTCGGGCGACTACTCGACGGCGTGGGAGAACTACCTGACCGGCGCCTCGGTCGGAATGCAGAGGTCCGCGCTTAACAGTTACTACGAACGGAACGATGTCAAGACACTTGTCATAAAAGAGTACAGGATCAAGATCCACGACATCTAAACTTTTTTGAACCTGATACAGCAGATCTTTGCCCGCTGCCCGACTCTTCACCGGGCAGACAGGCATGACGTAAAAAAGGGTGTCAGAGATACCGGTTCTTCCGGAGCCATTCCACCTGGGGTTTGGTGTAGCGGTAGATGATATCGCACTTCTCGTCCTGGAAACTCCAGGGGACGATCACCAGAATGTCTCCTTCCCGGATCCAGACCTTCTTCTTGATCTTGCCCTTGATCCGCCCGGTACGCGTCACCCCGTCGAAGCAGCGGATCTTGATATGATTTGCGCCCAGCATCAGTTCGGCGTTCCCGAACATCTCCCGGTTTCTCTTGTTCGGCAGGCGCACGCGGATAATTTCATCCCCCGATTCTCCTCCAGCGGATCCGGGCTTGCGCTTCGTAGGATCTGTCAGTTCATCAACCCCATGTTTCTGAGTGTCCGGTCTTTTGTGTGTCCAATTTATACAACTGCTAGGATATCAAATATTCTCCCGCAAGCGCAACGGGCGGCGCACCCGCTCCGGTTAGTTGCGTTGGTGTCCGGGCGGAAATACGGGAGATTGCCGCCGGGAAGGTTATGTATATCTGCCGGGAGTATCCATCCGGCGTCCCCATGGCATGCCGAAACCCCCCGCGCGGGATCTACCTCGCCTATACCGTCCAGGGACTCATACTCCTCGCCGCAGCCTCGAGCATCCTGGCGGGAGAGTACTTCCTCGGACTCGCGGCAGCCTTCGCGTTTCTCCTGACGATGGTACCCTCCCTCGTGACCAAAAACCTGCGGTTCTGCCTTCCCTGGGAGATCAACTTCCTCGTCGCCGCCTCCCTGTATATCCACGTCATGGGGCATGTCGGAGAGTATTACTTCACTCTCGCGCCCTACTACGACAAACTGGCCCATCTCGTCGCCTCGGTAACCGTCGGGCTCATCGCCTTCTTTCTCGCGCTCCTCGCCGAACGCCGGGGTGAGATCCGGCTGACGGGCCCGGCGATCGCCGTCTTCATCCTGGCGTCGACGCTCGCGGCAGGGGCCGCCTGGGAGATCTACGAGTTTACGGTCGACCAGGTCTTCGGCACGAACCTCCAGTTCGGCAACACCGATACGATGTCGGATCTCATCGTCGATCTGGTCGGTGGGGTGATCGTCGCCGTCTTCGCCGCTATCGCCTTCGCGAGGGGTGAAGAGCATCGGTTTACCCGGTTCTTCGCCGAACCGTCCCCCGGTGTGGAACCTCCCGAGATCATGGGCGATCCGATCGATCCGGCTCGCAGCCGTTGACCCAGTTGGATCCGATCCTGCGGATCGTATTTATATCTAAAAGATTGAATAAAATATAGTGAATCTGAAGGCCCCCAACGCGCGACATATGGCGATACTCATGCTCATCGTGCTTCCTTCCATGACCGGCTACATGGCCTGGGAAGCACGCGCCGTCGAGGTGACCGTTCTTGAGATCGACGGCGCACCCGAAGGCATCGTCTACATCACCGACCCCCACGTCAAGGGATCCAACATCGACCACGTCCGGGAGGTGATCGGCGAGGTCAATCGCTTGAACCCCACGCTTGTCCTGATCGGCGGCGACTTCGCCACCGGCGAGGAGGAAGACTTCACATCCCAGGAGGTATGGAGGTCGCTCGACGCACCGGCCTACGCCGTGCTCGGGAACCACGACTACCGGGTGGGGATCGACGGCCCGACGGGCATCGAGAGGACGCTCGCCACCCGGGCGTCGGCCGTGGTCGCCGCCGGCGCCTACGATCTCTCGGGCTTAAACGACGGTTCCGCCGACACCGCGTTCGCCGACGAACTTGCCGCGACGCTTGAAGAGAACGGGGTGAACATCCTCAGGAACGAATACGTCCGCGTTCCCGTAGGAGATGAGGAGATCGTCATCGTCGGGATCGACGACGGGTGGGCAGGGATGGCGGATCCGCCCGAGGTTCCGGCGACGGACGCGTTCACCCTCTACCTCATCCACGAACCCTCGTGCCGGGCGGACTGGGACGCCGACCTCATCCTCTCCGGCCATACCCACGGCGGCCAGTTCCTCTTCCCGGTCATCAAGCAGTTGAACGACCTCGGCGTCATCGAACTCACCGGCCTCTTTGATGGCGACGGGAAGACGCCGACCTATGTCTCCCGCGGGATCTGCACATCGAGTCTCGCGGGGGTGGAACTCCGGTTCAACTGCCAGCCCGAGATCGTTTTGATAAACCCGACCGGGGAGCAACTCCGGGCGATCGCCTGATCTCACGGTTCGAGAACGGCACGCGCCCGCCCGGCGATCAGCAGCACCTCCTTGAGGGGGATGCCCGCATCGCGGGCGATGGTCGCGGCGTCACCGTAGGCGACCTGCTTTGCGGTGACGACCCCGGCGGCGGCCAATCTGGTGGAGACCGACCGGCTCACCCCGGCAACGATCGTGATCGGGTAAGACTGCGTCTCCTCGATCATCGTCCGAAGGTTCTGCTCCTCCGGGTAATCCCACCCGATATGCCCGATCCCCCGGCAGGTGGCGTAGCGTTTCGCGTGCTCCGAGAGTTTGGTGTTGCAGACGATCAGGGCGCCGTCGATCGCAACGACGCACCGTCCCGACCGGAACCCCTCCTGAAGATCTTCGATGATAGCCCGGGCGATCCGGCCTTCGTCGAGACCAGTCACCCGGTGGTGGCTTGCGTGGTGCTTCACCTCGACAAAGATGGTGACGCCGTCTTTTTGTGCGATGGCATCCACCTCGTGCTCCCCGCACCGCCCGGCGAGAACGCACCCGGTTTCGACCAGGTAACCGTGCTCACGGAGGAGAACCCGCACGAACTCCTCGAAGTCCGGTTTCGGGCGCAGGAGGGCGAGCGCTCTCCGAAGGTTCGTCCGGTGCGCGACTGCAGGGCGGACGGCCTTTGCCCGGGCGCGGATCATCCGGAGAACTGCGGCGGTCCTCACCCCGTCCGGCACCGACGCCTCGATCTCACCGGCGATCCGTTCGGCCTCCTCCGCGCCGACGCCCATCCTTCGGAGCGTCCGCTGCACTTTCAGCCGATCGAACGGCTGCCGGCCGCCGTCGACCTTCGTGACGTGCTTCATCCAATACGATACCTCGGCATCCGGGACGAAAAGCGTTCGCTATCGGGTTCCCGGGGCTCCGGGCTGTAGCGTACACCGTTATCGTCTTTCAGATCCAACAGCACCTACGAGAACGATGGAGTCACTGCAACGCCCGGTTGTCCTGATCCTCGGCGCGGGAGCGGTCGGCCTCGCCCTCGCCGGGAGACTTGCCGCGGCTGGAGCGGTCTACGCGGCCTGCCGGCCGGTGCATGCCGGCGCGATACGGGAACGAGGCCTCACGATGGAGGGGGTCTGGGGAGATGGTATCGTCAGGGGGGTTATACCGGTCACGGGGCCGGCCGACGTTCCATCGGCGGTCGATTTCATCATCATCACCGCGAAGGGCACCGCCACCCGGGCGATCTGTGAGGAGTACGCCGGGGCGATCCGGGGCAGGCCGACGGCAAGCCTCCAGAACGGGATCGGGAACGAGGGGATCATCGCGGAGTACACCGATACCGTCATCGGCGGAACCGTGACGACGAACTTCTCGATCGCGGGCCCGGGCCACGTCCGGGTCTTGAGCGAGAGCGCCCCGATGCGGTTCGGGCTCTGGTCCGGCGGCGACGATGAGGTTCTGGAGAGGCTGATCGGAATCGTCCGCTCCGCCGGGATTCCGGTCGAGGCCGAACCCGATATCCGCGCCGGCAAGTGGGCGAAAGCCCTCCTCAACATTGCGGTGAACCCGATCTGCGCCCTCCTCCGCGCCCCGGTCGGGGTGGCCGCCGACGAGGAGATCCGCGGGATCGTCGACGGCCTCGTCCGCGAGACCTTCGCCGTCGCGGGTGCCGAAGGGGTGCGGCTCCCCTGGGCGACCGCCGACGACTACCTTGACTACCTCTTCGGCGTGCAGGTGCCCGACTTCGCCGCGGTCTACCCCTCCATGTACCACGACCTCCGGCTGGGGCGCCGGACGGAGATCGATCTCCTCAACGGCTGCGTGGCACGCCTCGGCGAACGCCACGGCATCCCAACGCCGCAGAACCGGTGCATCGCCGGTCTCGTCCGCTACATCGAGGCGCACCCGGACGGCCGGTGACGCTCACTCCCCGGCGAGTTTCGCGGCGAGCCTCCGGGCCGCCTCTTTTGCTTTTGCTTCCGTCGTCCAGAAACCGGTCTTTCCGACGGCATTCCCTTCCCGGTCGTAGAGATCTACATAGTAACCGCCGTCCTGGCGGGCGAACCGGACTTCGCCGACGATGCCGGGGCCGTATTCCTGCATGCCCAGATCTTATCGGCGGAGGGTTATGATGGTTCCGCGTCCTGCGGTTCTCCATGCGATGCGTGCGCGATCCCGCAGGGGGTGATGATCCTCATATACCAGGGCGGTTCCGGGGCGGAGAACGCCGTCGAGAACGTGAGAAGGAGCCTTCAGGTGAGGGGAATGCGGTTCGTCCCCCCGGCCGTGACGGTCGAGAGCGGGGTCGATGCCGGGCGGTTCGGCCCGACGATCGGTGAGTCCGCCCGGGCTATCGCGCCGATTGCCGCCCCTGCCGCGTCGGCTTTACAGCGTCAGCGGTATCCCGAGGAGGTGCAGCACCGCCGTGACGAGGACGCCGAAGACCCCGCCGATTGCACAGATCAGGACGGTAAGGATGTTTATCGGGATGTCAGGCCGGCCGACGAGTTGCATCAGATCGAGGAGGTTGATGAGCCAGAGCAGGATCACGCCCACGACGGCGTTGATGATGAGGGTGGTGACGCTCTTTACGACCTTGTAGAGGACGAACGCAAGAACGATCACCAGGATCAGAGCCAGGAGTCCCGTGAGTAAGCTCATACCGTGCGTATGACGCGCCCGGTATTGAACGTTCCTAGAGGTACCCGAGCGACTTGAAGACAGGCTGGAAGCAGACCCCCTCGCCGATCTTCACGCACCGCACCGCAGGATCCCCTTCGTAAGCGCCCATCGTCCGGCCGTCGCCGAGCTCGACCCAGTCGTGGACGGCAACACCCTTCCCGAGGAACTCGACGTGGAGGGCATTTGTCCGGAACGCCTCCGTATCCCAGATTATGATGCCGTGAACCGGACGGGCGGCAACGCCGTTTCGCCGGAGAACCTCCGTCCGGAGGAGCGCGAGGTCGGTGCAGTCGCCCACCCCGTGGGCAAGGGTCGCGTCGAGGCCCGTCGGAAAGAGGCGAGGGGCACCATCGACGCAGGCGAACGTTCTCCGGCCCACCTGGTCGACGAGGGCGTCCCCGGTATCTGCCGTGAGGGGTTTGGAGAGGAGGGCGATTCCATCCGCCCCTGCTTCTCCGACAGTCTCAAACCCGCTATCCCCTCCTCCGCCGTCATAGATCAGGTGCCCCTGAGGGATGAGGAGGGAGAGGAGGAAAATCGCGTTAATAATGCCCCAAACCACGTTATTTTCCCAATATAATTTAATGAAGTCCCAGATATATCAGGACTTCTATTTTTCTTTCTGAGATATATATGGCGGATACGTGATTTACCGGGTTATGGTCGGGAGAAGAGGGTAGAGCGCGCATCACGCGAGAGATGGATCTCGGGGTGCGGGATCGGGAGAACCAGGGTCGTTGCGGTCACCGGGAGGCGTTACCGCCGGCGATGTGCCGGGCGGCGAGTGCTGCGGTGGAGAATGCGGCCTGGAGGTTGTAGCCGCCGGTGTCGCCGTCGATATCGAGCACCTCGCCGATGCAGTAGAGGTTAGGGACGATCTTCGATGCCATCGTTTTTGGGTTGATCCCCTCGAGAGCGACCCCGCCCCGCGTCGCCATCGCTTCGTTGAACCCGCCGAGCCTCGCCACCCGGAACGGGAACTCCGCGATCGATGCGGCGAGCGCGTTCCGGGCCTTCTTTCCGAGGTGGGCGCAGGTCTCTTCCGCCGAAACCCCGGCGAGGTCGAGGAGCCGCCGGACGAACCGCTCGGGGAGGGGAAGACCGGAGAGAACGGTCTTCACCTGCCGGGCCCCGCCCGCCGCGACCGCGTCGGCGAGGCGCTTTCTGACCTCCTCCGAGGTTGCCCCGGAGAGGAACGCGACCCGGAGCACGTCGCCGGGGCGGACGGCGCGGGAGAGGTCGAGGATGCCCGGGCCCGAGAGTCCGGTGTGGGTGAAGAGGAGGTCGCCGGTATGCTGGCGGGCGCGTTTTCCGTCGCGGTAGACGGAGAGGGTGAGGTTCTGAAAGGAGATCCCGGCGAGGTCGGCGAACAGGTAGTCCTCGACGTAGACCGGGGCAAGCGCCGGGGCAGTCTCTGTTACCGGTTGCCCGAGGGCCCGGGCAAAGGCGTAGCCGTCGCCGGTCGAGCCGGTGACGGGGTAGGACGCACCGCCGGTGGCGATGACGAGGGTGCCGACCCGGGTGGTGCCCGTCTTCGTCGTGACCAGGAACCCGTCGTCATCGCGCTCGACGGCCAGCACGGGGTCGCTAGACCGTACCTCCACCCCGCGGGCGGCGCACTCCGCGAGGAGGACGGCGAGGACGTCGGCGGACTTCCGGGTCTCCGGGAAGACCTTCCCCCCGGGCTCGGTCTCCATGCGAAGACCCCGGCCGGCGAAGAACCGGGCGAGATCCCGGTTGGTGAAGTTCATGAGCGCGGGCCGGAGGAACGCCCCGTGGTCGCCGTAATGGGAGAGGAAGTCGGCTATTTCGCCGTCGTGGGTGATGTTGCACTGCCCCGACCCGGCAACGAGGAGTTTTCTGCCCGGCGATGGCTTCTTCTCGAAGACGACGATGTCTCGTCCCTCTCCTGCCGCCTGCAGGGCGCAGAAGAGCCCGGCGGGCCCTCCTCCGATGATCGCGATGGTCTCGTTCACGGTACTGATCGGTCGCCTCCACGAAGCATCAGTATTGGGGTGCGGCGGCCGCTAGATGGATATAGGAGCGGGTTCCCACAGGGCGCCGGATTACCATGCATGTCACACGGATCGTTCTCGGAGGGCTCATCGCACTGCTCCTCGCCGCCGGTGCCGGGGCGGCTACGGCGGACGTGACTACGCATTACTGGCTGGGCGGCGATACCGCCGGGGTCTTCGCTCACCGCCAGGCGGTCTCGGTCGAGAACCCCTCCACCATCGACGGCCTTGCCGTCCCGTTCAACGCCACATACCTCCCCGGGATGCGGCCGGACTTCGCCGATATCCGGTTTATGGATGGAGACGGGACTCCTCTCCCCTACTGGATCGAGAACACGACCGCCGGCTCCCACGCCCGCGTCTGGCTCGCCCTCCCGGCAAACGCGACGGAGGTCGCGATGCTCTACGGCAACCCCGAGGCCCGGGACGCCGGCGATCCCGACGCGGTCTATCTCTTCTTCGAGGACTACGAGCAGGGCGACCTCTCGCGGTGGTCGTCCTGCGGTTCGAGCGCCCTCGTTCAGTCCGATGTCGTCCAGAGCGGCGCCTATGCCGGGGATATCAACGTCTCCGACCCCGACCTCCCGGAGTTCAACGACAGAAGGGTCTGTACCGCGAATATCTCCGCGGGCCCGATCGCCATCGAGGGGGACTTCCGGGTCAGCGAGTTCGGGAAGTGGTGCGGGTCGGGCTACATCCAGGCCGGGAACGGAACCGACCGGCTCTACGCTCTCCACCTCAGGAACGGGTCGGTGCAGCACTATGCCGGCGACCACCGGAACTTCTCCGCCGACAAGCGGGCCGAGACCGATACCTGGTACCACGTCAGGATCGTTTTAGATACGCCGAACGCCACCGAGTACGCCTGGATGGACGGCGAATACCTGGGGAGTGCGCCCATGCGGTTTGCCGACGGGTCGCCGGTGCCGGAGGATGCGGTCTTTGATACGTTCGCCCTGATCGGGTCTTCCGCGTGGAGTTCCGGCGATCCGCATCACTTCTACGCCGACAACGTCGTCGTCAGGAGATACGAGCCTGCCCCGCCGGTGCTCTCTTACGCGGACGGCCCGATCAGCCCGTAACGGCCACGAAGGCGAAGTAAGCGACGACAAGCCCCTGGAAGAGGAAGTAGCCCACGATGTTCCTGACGGCATGTGGAAGAGCGCATGCCCGTTCGGCGCACCGGTGCGAGAACCCCCACAGAGCAATCCCGAGCGGGATGAGGGATACGAGCGCCACCGGCCGGAAGTCCACGGGTGCGAAGAAGCCGGTGAGGGCGAAGACGGCGAGCGCCGCGGTCGCGAGGGTCGCCGCGAGGCCGATGAGCGCAAAACCGAAGACGCGGCCCCGTCGGACGACGAGCGTCCGCTTCCCGCCGGCGATGTCGCCTTCCAGGTCCGGGATCTCGACGCTCGTGATGAAGACAAGGCCGTAAAGGCAGAGCGGGACGGCGAACGCGAAGAAGGCGGCATCCAGCGTCCCTCTCGCGACGAAATAGCCCGCACCCGGCATCAGGAGGCCGAAGGTGATCATGTTGGCGACCTCGCCGAGGTTATGGTAGGCAAGCGCAATCGGCGGCGCCGTGTAGAACCAGCCGAGCAGGTTCCCCGCTATGCCGAAGACGAGGAAGATGACCGGGAAGTCGTAGACGGTCACGAAGAGATACCCGATCAGGATCGAGATCGCCATCAGGATGACCGCTGCCCGGAACGCGGCGGGTTTCAGGCCGGGGTTGACGGCGAGGACGCCGCTCCCCCCGGATATCGACGTTTTCTCAACGAACCGGTCGGCATCGGCATCGAAGTAGTCGTTGCTGTAGTTGACGGAGAGATGCGCCGCCGCCATGGCCGCGTAGCCGAAGAGAAACTGGGCCGGGGTGAACCGTGCCCCGAGGAGAGACGCGAGGAGCGCTCCGGCGGTGAACGGGATAAAGCCCGAGAGGAGGAAGGGGAACCGGCCGAGCCGGATGAAATCTCGGAGGGCACGGGTGTCCATGAAAGAGTCTCCCGCCGCGGAATGGGAGGAGCGGATATATAGCCTTTTTCTAATCCCTATCCGTCCCGACCGCAGGTGAGGAGCGGCACCACGGCCCGTAGCGCATCGACGCCCCCTTCGACGTAGATGAGGCCGAGAACCGCCCGGGCAAGGGTCTCCTTCTCCTGCTGGAGCTCCTCGTTGTCCGGAGTGCGGCGGAGCCCGGAACCGATCCGGCTCTCGTAGAGGTTCCACCGGTCAGAAAGAACCGCGAGGCCTGCCGCCCCGGCGTCTTTGCCGGAGAGAACCTTCAGCCGCAGGGTGACGTCGCCGATGAGCGCAAGAGCGTGGTAGTCGTCAGCGAAGTTCGCAAGCATTGCCAGGTCGTTTGCACGGATCGGAAGCGCGTCTTCAGGGAACCCGGCAAGTATCTCCGAAAAGAGCCGTTTTGTAGAGGCAGCCATCAGAACCCGGGCAAGGCCGTCCGGGCCGCGGAAGGCATGCCCGGTCTCCTGCTCGATGCGGGGAAGGGTGCTCTCCGCCACACGGGCGGCCTGCTCCGCCAGGCTGCCGGTCGCCCTGCACCATCCCCGTATCCGCCGGAGCCGCCGCGATCGCCGGGCCGAACGCCGGTGAACGGGAAGGAATTCCAGGCGGTACTCGCGCATGAGCCCTTCCTCCAGCGCCGCGAGGGTCTCCCCGAACGGGCGGGAGAGCGGCCCGTACTCGTACGCCATACGATATGGTGAGACAACGGACGGATTATAACTTTGTTCTGAGGTAAACCCCCACCCATTGACAAATGGTTACAGGAGACCCATGACGAGCGCCGCGGCGAGCACGAGGTGCAGGCAGAGGAAGAGAGGGACAAGCCTGAACTTTCCTTTCTGCGTCTTGTGCCGGAAGGCACGCATCGCGGCAAAGGCGCCGAACGGCCCGAAGAGCGCGAGGGCGAGGAGCGTTTTTTCGGGCGTCCTCCACGCATTCTTCTCTGCAGACTTTTTGTCGTGGTAGTAGGCAATGAACGAGACGGCATTCACCAGAGCATAGATCACCAGGGCAGCGCCCGGCAGTAAGGTATCCACCATTGAGAACTCCTGCAGCCCGCCCCGATTCCCGGGTTCGGTGCTTTAGCGAGGTACTTTACGCTCTCAGCCTTTTTATGCGGTTCTCCCGATTGTGCTTCTCCCCCGCACCCGGGAAGGATTCAGAGCCCGGGTCTCGCAAGAGAGGGGCAAACAGAGCAAACCTGCTCTTATCCGCAAGACAGATCGGGCAGCGCCACTCCCCGGGGAACATCAAACGCGGCTCACGGCGGAGCGCCCGCATCACCGGTCATTTCGTCATAGATATGCCCGCATATCGAGGAGCGGTAGGTCTGCATGGTCGCGGGGTGTGCCTGCAACGCTTTTTAACCCGGAATGTAGATCTCAGGAGATAGATCATGAGAGAGACCCTTGCGGCGCTCGCGAACCTGACCCGCGCCCATTTCTTCTTCGTCTGGCCCCTGCTCTTCTGCTCGGGGCTGGCGCTCGCGTTCGTGAACTACGGCGGGTTCTCGTGGGAGCTCGTCGTCCGGGCAGCGCTGATCGGCCTCTTTGGGTTCGAAGCCGGGTTCGCCCTGAACGACTACGTCGACCGGGAGTACGACAGAAGAGACGTCAACGGCTCGCTCACCCGCTACTGGCGGCCGTTCGGCGAGCGCCCGATACCGGCAGGAAAACTCTCCCCCCGGGCGGCGTTCGCCATCTTCCTCCTCCTCGCCGGCCTCGCGGCCGCGCTCGCGGCAACCCTGCCTTCGCCGCACAACCTCTACGTCCTCGGGATCATGGGCTACTCCTACGCCGTCGAGTACTTCTACCAGATAACGAAGCGGAACCAGAAGATCCCCCTCGCCCAGATCGTCGGGCGGACGGACTTCGCCCTCTTCCCCGTCGCCGGCTACCTGGTGTATGGCAGCCCGGACGCGACCGCTCTCCTCTTCTTCCTCTTCTTCTACCCCTGGACGCTCGCGCACCTCGGGGCAAACGACATCGCCGATATCGCAAACGACCGCACCCGGGGGATGGCGACGACCCCCGTCCTGTACGGCATGAAGGGCGCGGCCGCCTGGGTTCTCGGCTTCTCGGCCGTCCACGCGGGTATGGCGCTCGTCTTCGGTCTTGCGCTCGGACCGATCGCCGTCGCCGGGTTCGCGGTGGGGCTCATCCTCCTCGGGGCCGCAAACTACCTCATCCTCCGGGGGAAGACCCCGGACGCGGCGATGCGGGCGCTCCCGCTCATGCACGGATCGCTGCTCGTCTACGCCGCGGCGATCATCGCGGGTGCCGTGCTTTAGAACCCGTTCTGCTTGCGGACGATCCCGGAAGGGATCCCGCGGCCGAACCCGGCGTTCCGGAATCGACCACACTCGACATACCCTTTCCGCCAGTGGAGCCGGGTGCGATCTCCGCGAACCTGAAGGTTACCGGCGGGGCTTCCTACGTCACGATGAACGCCCCGTGCATCGCAGGATGGACATCGCACCGGAAGAAGTAGTTTCCCGGGGTCTCGGGTGCCGTGAAGGTGTAGGTGGCGCGGGTGGGACCGGTGACGATCTCGCCGACGAAGATCGCATCGGCCGCGGAAGAGTCCGTGTAGACCGCGACGTTGTGCGGAACCCCGTCATCCCGGTTGTCGAACTCGACCGTCACCTCCGCACCTGCGGGAACCGTTATCGTCTCCGTGCTGAAGCCGAAGTTCTCGGCTGCGATCGCGACGGTCACCCTCGCGACGGCGCGGACCGCTTCCGGGGTCACGCCCGCACCCCCGCGATGGATGCCATGCCTGCGGTCATTCGTATCATGAGCCTCACGGGGCGGCAGGGAACCATAAAGGTTACTTCGCCTGCGCCGTAGCGATCTCCCGGTGCGGCGGCCACGCTCTAAAAAGGAGAGGGAAGCCCTCTCTACTCGACAACGAACTCCCCGTCCATCGGGGGATGCACGTCGCACCGGAAGTAATAGGTTCCGGGCTCCTCCGGCGCCGTGAAGGTATAGGTCACCTGGTCCGGGCCGGTGATGATATCACCGACGAAGATCGCTTCGGCAGCGGAAGAGTCGGTGTAGACCGCGACATTGTGCGGGATGCCGGTATCCTGGTTATAAAAGACCATCGTCACGTTCGCCCCCGCCGGGACGGGGATGGTGGATGTGTTGAAGGCAAAGGCTTCGGCCGCGACCCCCACCGTCACGTCCTGAGTTCC
Source organism: Methanoculleus horonobensis (assembly GCF_001602375.1). NCBI lineage: Archaea > Methanobacteriati > Methanobacteriota > Methanomicrobia > Methanomicrobiales > Methanomicrobiaceae > Methanoculleus > Methanoculleus horonobensis. The sequence continues at coordinate 325,659 of NZ_BCNY01000015.1, forward strand.
GGGGGCCGCCGGGGTGGGCGTCGCGTTCGCGGCTGGTGTCGTGGTCGCGTTCGCGGTCGGGACCGTCGTGACGTTTGCCGTCGGCGTTATGGTCACGTTCTCGGTCGCGGTCGGCGTTGCAGTCACACCCGCGCCCGGAACCATCGTCACGTTTGCCGTCGGGGCCGGTGTCTCCGTCACGTTCGCCGGGACGACCTTCCAGACCCTGCCGGTCGCGTTCGCGGCGTCCGGGCCTCCTTCTTCGGACGTGAGCGCGTAGAGTTCCGCGTCCGCGTCCTCACCGAACCCGAGGAGGTAGACGTCCAGGGTGCCCGCGGGCGTCCCGGTCACGTTGAGCCTCTGCAGGCTCCACATCGCGATCTCCTCGGGAGTGAGGTTCTCCGCGGAGTCCGGGATGGCCGACGCGTTCCACTCCGCCGGGGGCGTCGCGGCGAGCAGGGTGGCGTTCGCGACGTCGAAGCCGGTGCTCCAGTAGCCGAAGACATAGCGTCCGGCAAGCTCCGGGAGCGCCGTGCCGTTGTAGACCCGGCCGCCGACGAAGACGACACCCAGATCACGGCCGCCCTCGATAACGGGGCCGATCAGGGGTTCGCCGGAGGAACCGTTTGCCGGGCAGGTCGCCGGGGGCATCGTGGGGTTCTCCGGGTCGAAACAGTGGGTTCCCTCCATGAGGCGCCACCCATAGTTGCCGCCGTTCACCACAAGCGAGACCTCTTCAAAGAGGTTCTGGCCGGCATCCGCCGCAAAGAGGTTGCCTTCGGCGTCGAACGTGATGAAGGCCGGGTTCCGGAATCCGTAAGCGTAGATCTCGGGCGGGATGCTTGCGTTTCCGACGAACGGGTTGTCCGCCGGGATCCCGTAGAGGGTACCCGCCGCCGTCGTCCAGGTGGCGTTCTCCGGCACCTCCGTCACGTTCTCCGCGGTGACGTTGTCCACGTCGATCCGGAGCACGTTGCCGTAGATGTTTGTGAGGTTCTGGGCGTTCCCGATCTCGGGAGTGTGGCCGGTGCCGTTGTCGTTCGCCGCGCCGCCGTCCCCGAGCGGCACGTAGAGGTAGCCGTCACGGGGGCCGAACGCGATCGAGCCACCGTTATGGTTGAACTGCGGCTTGTCGATCTCCAAGAGAACCTTCTCCGAGGTCATGTTGACCCGGTCGGGATTCTCAGCGTCGACCTGGAACTCGGAGAGGCGGTTCGTGCAGTCCCAGTCATCAGGCGCCCCCTCCCGGAGAGGAGCGCTGTAGAACGCGAAGACCCGCCCGTTCTCCCCGAAGCCGGGGTGGAAGGCGATCGAGAGGAGCCCGCGCTCGTCGTAGGACGGAGTGAGGTTGACCATGCGGTCGCGGACATCCAGGAACGGTTCCTCAACGAGGGTGCCGTTCGGATCGATGATCGATACCGTCCCGACCTGGTCGACGACGAAGAGCCGGCCCGAGTCGTCGCCGGCGTCCGTGAGCATCAGCGGCGCGACGAGGCCGTCGGCCACGGGCTCGAGGCTCACGTCGAGCGCCTCTCCGGCAAGCCGGGTGGTCGAGGTGTTGTTCAGATACTCCGCCGCGTAGAGAGACCCGGCGTTCGTCAGGTTTCCGGTGGTGGCCGTCAGATTCACCGCTTCGGGAGCGGGAGCCTGCGTGAGGTCGGTTCCGCCGTTTGGGTACACCGCGGCCCCGGCAACGCCTGCCAGGGCGAGAAGCACCAGGAAGGATATCATGACTACGGCTGCTCGTGTCATGCGGCCTTCCTGTCGGGGAAGAGCATATAAACGTTACCCTGCCCGTTCGTAGATCCTGACACCTCCCTCGTCGTAGATGAGGCGGAGCCCCCGGTCCGGCAGCAGGACGTCGTAGCGCTCGTGCTCGGGCTCGCCGGCGTAGAGGAGGGTCGCATTATACTTCTCCATCAGCGCAAGAGTCCGTTCGGGATCTTCGTAGATCGCCCGAACCTCCGCCGGGCGCTCCGTGTACCAGGCCCCGTTCCCGCGCCACGTCAGTTCGTGGCCGATCTGCCCGAGGATCGTCGGGATACCGGTAAAGGACGAGACCCTCGAGTAATAGCCGTAATCGCCGTTTTCTGCCTCGACGATCCGGTGATCACCGTCGAGCGTCCGGAGGAAGGCGATCGCCGCGGCCTCCCCCGGCCGCGTGGCCTCGAGGTAGGCGAAGCCGTCCAGGGTGTGGTAACCCGCAGGGGGGTAGTCGATCCCGAGGAGCCCCCGGCCGACATCGATCTCGAGGGCAACCGGGGCGGCGATGAGACCAACGGCCGCGACGACGGCAGCGCCCTTCCAGACCGCCGCCGGGAGAACCGGCCGGCGCCCGGCAAGCCATCCTCCAGCGAGGAGGAGGGAGCCGGTGCCAAGCAGGATCCAGGCGTCGAAGTAGAACTTGAAGACGGTGTTGAACCGGCTGTAGTCGCCCCCGAGCATCTCCTCAAAATAGAAGACCTCGCAGAAGGCAATCACCGCAAGGCCGGCGATGCAGAGGAGGTCGGCGAACGAGCGCTCCCGACGGAGAAGGAGATAGGCGAGCGGCACCAGGAGGATGGCGAGCGCGGCGTAGCCGGCGGCAAGGGGAGGGACGGCGACGGCGAACGCCACCGGAACCCGCCGGATATCCCGGGCGACGGCGGCGTAGACGAGCGCGAGGAACCCGCCCCAGACCGCGAGGAAGGCGAGCGGGTCGGTGGGAGGGAGGCCCCATCCGATCCCGCCGATACCCGCGGGTTCGAGGTTGAGGTAGTAGGGGAGGTAGATGGAGAGGGCAATGGCAGGGACGCCCACGGCGGCGGCGAGCGTGGAGCGGTCGCGGTCGCGGGCCAGAACAACGAGGAGGAAGACCGCGACGGCGGGGGCGTAGACGAGAGCGTCCCAGGAGGAGAGGAGCGGCATCGACCCGACGGAGAGGCCGAGAAGGAGGATGAGGCCGAACCGCCCCGGGGTTTCGAGCCTGCGCCACCGGAGCCAGGTAAACCCGAGGAGGAAGATGAGGAAGACCTGGTTGAACACAGCAATCTCGAAGGCGTGGACGTTCCCGAGGAAGAGGGAGAAGACCGGAAACTCGACCCGGCCGCCGGGGATGATCCAGTTGGTCTCCTGGAAGGCCGAGTAGATCCCGGCGCCCTCGGCGAGGAACCAGACGACCGAGGGAGGGATGAGGAGGAGGACCGCGAGAGGGAGCCACCGGTATCGATCGAGGAGGAGGCTGCCGAGCGCGTAGAGCATGACAAACGCGGTTCCATAAACCGTGGCCGGAATCAGGTTGAAGGCCACCTCCGACGGGAGGCCGGTGACGATGGCGAGAGAGCCCATCAGCCAGTGGCCGAGGTAGTAGTAGACGGTGAGGTGCCCGCCCGCAAACCAGGGATCGAGCGGGGGCACGACGGGCTCGCGGATGATGCTCGCAATGAATGCGTGGTTCATGTACTGCTCGCTGAAGTAGCCGATGGGCGGGTTTGTAAACCGGACGGCAAGCGCGAAGAGGAACCCGACGAGAAAGACCGCGTCCCAGGCGAGAAGGCCCCGGATCTCGCGGAGCCGGTAGTCGCCCCTCCGGATACCGTAGATCCCGAGAAGAATGGAGACGAGGAGGGCGAGAGCGACCGGAAGGCGGAGGAGGCCGCAGTACCAGGTCGCGAGGGCGAAGAGGAGGAGGGAGGCCGGGTAGGCCGCCGGGTAGGCGTAGTCCCCGAGTGCCGGGCGGAGCCGGGGCCAGAGTGCCATCTGCAGTCCTTTGAGGAGACCTGTCCAGAGGAGGACGTCCCACGCCTGGAGGAGAAGGTTCACGCCCCGGTATCGTGGTCCCGGGTATTTGCGGTTTGCGCTCACTTCCCCACAGAATGATTTAACCAGGGGTTCCGCCATACCACTACAGCCGGGATATGGCCGACACAAAGAAGAACAGGACTTCGGGGGTCATCAGCCTCCGGGAGAGGGGGAAGATCGCCGTCCGGGGAAAGGTTCTCGCCGGCGTGATGACGGCGCCGCAGATGGCGGCGGTATCCCGGATCGCAGAGGAGTTCGGGAACGGCACGGTCGGGCTGACGGCACGGCTCAACGTGGAACTCCCCGGCATCGACCGGCGGGACGCGGGGGAGGTTGCAGAACGGCTCCGGCAGGCCGGGATAGAGCCGGGGAGCACCGGGGCGACTCTTCGGTCGGTCGTCGCCTGCAAGGGTACCGTCTGCAGGCACGGGTGTTACGACACCCAGGGGCTCGCCCGGGCGATCGAGGAGCGTTACGGGGGGTGCGACCTCCCCCGAAAACTGAAGATCTCCGTTTCCGGGTGCCCGAACAACTGTGCTAAAGTCCAGCTCAACGATATCGGGATCATGGGGAGGCGGTTCCCCCTGTTTGCCGATGAATGCGATGGCTGCGGGGCGTGCGAGAAGGTCTGCCGGGAGGGAGCGGTCCGGATCGCCGACGACGAGGTTCTCTTCTCGCGGGAGAACTGCATCGGCTGCGGCGACTGTATCGCGATCTGCCCAAAAGGTGCGATCGGTGTCGCTTCAGAGGGGTTGCGCCTCTTCCTCGGCGGCAGGTCGGGCAGGGTGCTCCGGGTCGGCACCGAGGCCGAGGGGCTGGTCGCCGAAGAAGAGGCGGTCGCGATCGTCGGAAGGCTGATCGACTGCTTCCGGGAGAACGCGCTGCCGGGCGAGCGGTTCGGGGCGATGATGGAGCGCGTGGGGACGGGGATCATCTTTGCAGCCGCCGGGATGAGGCCGCGGGAGTGAGGAAGAGACCGCTCACTGCGGCGTCTCCGCGTTCTGCACGCCGTAAGACTCTCTCCCATCCCCGCCCCAGTCACCGCACTCGGTGACGATCATCCACGTCTCCCGGATTCCCTCCTCCAGCCGCACGATCCGGGCGGTTCCGCCGAGGCTCTCCTCGACCTCAAAGAACTCCCGCGCCTTCTGCTCGTTGAACGGGCCGTAACGTTCGGTGCCGCCGCGATCACCGAGAACCTCGACACGATATTTCAGCCGCGAACCATTCATCATCATTCACCGGACGAGAGAATCGCATGCAGCGCCATAAACCTTGGGGCATCTCGCCGGGATCCGGCGGGCGGAGCAGCGAGAGTGATCCGGGCCGGGATCGGCTGGACGCTCAGGGGGTATCGTCGGGGAGAGATCGGAAAGGGTGTCGGGAAACCGGCATACACAGGATTTCGCCACGCGACAGCGCCCAGCAAACCAATCGGTTCCCGGCGCAACGCTTGATGAGAGGGGGATTGGGGTGACTGTGCATGCCGTTCACGGCTGCCTACCCGTACCGGTGACGTACCTTATATACTATCCAATCATAACTCTACAGGCAGTGTTCTATCTGCATGAGCAATCCAATGGATTATAACAGAGGAAACAGAAATTTCGGCGGACCGAGGAACTTCGGCGGCCCCCGTGAAATGACGAAGACCGTTTGTTCAGACTGTGGGAAGGAGTGCGAAGTCCCCTTCAAGCCGACCGAAGGCAGACCCGTGTATTGCCAGGACTGCCTCCCGAAGCACAGAAAACCCCGGTTCTAAACCAATAAATCTTTTTTTCGAACGTTAATTCCGGCAACAACCGGAATGCCGCCGTAGCAAAACCGTGCCGCTCCCGAGTGGAACGGCCTGCAGGAAAGGAAGAGAAACGGGCTTATAGTAGCCCGAGTTCGGCAAAGAGGGTATTTTTGAGCGCCAGGAGTGCGTCAGCCGCCGCCGAGTCGCTCCGGGTCACGGGGCGGCCGCTGCGGACGGCAACGACCACCGCCGGATCGAACGGGATCTTCCCGGCCACCACGATACCTTCTTTCTCGCAGTAGTCCTCGATCCTCTTGCAGATATCCCCGGCAAGGTCGAACCGGTTGATGGCGACGAAGATCCGGACGCCGAACCGGCGGCAGACGGTCACGAGTCGTTCCAGGTCGTGGAGCGCCGAGACCCCCGGCTCCGTGACGATGAGAACCGCGTCCATACCGCTGATCGTCGCTATCAACGGGCAGCCTATCCCCGGCGGGCCGTCGGCAAGCAGCAGGTCGGCGCCGTCCGCAAGGCTCATCGCCCGCTTCTTCACCTCGGTGACGAGCAATCCCGAGTTCCCCGAGCCTGGAAAAAGACGCGCATGGGCGAGGTTGCCCCGGTCGGTCGCCGAGGTGTAGATCTCGCCGCAGGGACGGGGTTCCATCGAGACCGCGCCCATGGGGCAGACATACGTGCAGACAGCGCAGCCTTCGCAGTGCAGCGTTTCCACCTCCCAGCCGTCGTTGCGCACGATTGCCCCGAACCGGCAGTGGTCGGCGCAGATACCGCAGTCGCGGCACCGTTCCGGATCGATCCGGGCCGCCGCGAGCCCCCGGAACTCCTCCGTCGTGAGCCGACGGGGGTGGAAGAGGAGCTCCAGATTCGCGGCGTCCACGTCGCAGTCGGCGAGAACCTGCGGCACTCCGCTGATATCCGCGAGCGCCGCCGCCACCATCGTCTTCCCGGTGCCGCCCTTGCCGCTCACGACCGCAAGCCGGATCACGGGCTCACCCCCGCAATCTTCACGGCCGCTTCAAAGAGGTCGGCGAACCGCTCCTCCCACCCGGGAAGGTCACGGCAGATCAGCCCGCCCCGGTTCTGGATGCCGGCGATCTCCCGCGAGAACGGGATGGTCATGATGACGGGAAGCCCGTGCTCCCGGCAGAAGGCGAGGGTCTCCTCGTCCTGGCCGTCGCTCCGATTGATCACGACGCCGGCGGGAATGCCGATCCGCTCCACCACCTCGGCCGCGAGACGGAGGTCGTGCAGACCGAACGGGGTCGATTCCGTCACCAGGATGCAGGCATCGCTCCCCTCCAGCGTCTCGATCACCGGGCAGGCGATCCCCGGGGAGGCGTCGTAGAGGATAAGGGGATGCCCCTGTGCGAGCATCTTTGCCGCCCGGATGACCGCCGGGGCCATCACCTCCCCCTCGTTCAAGACGCCGCTCACCAGCGTGAGACGGGGGACCGGGCAGGAGCATGCGACCCGGCCGATGGTGCGCGGAACCTCGCGGACGGCTCCCTGCGGGCAGACGACGGAGCAGCCCCCGCACGAGTGGCAGAGGTTCGGGAAGACGAGGACGCGGTCTTTCAAGACCGAGAGTGCCCCGAACCGGCAGAACTTCCCGCACTCACCGCAGAGGGTGCACCGGGCCGGATCGATCTCCGGCACCGTGGTTGTCACCGGCACGTCCACGGCAGGAGCCGGAAAGAAGAGGTGGAGGTTCGGCTCTTCGACGTCGCAGTCGACGAGCGCCACCTCGCGGGAGCGGGAGAGCGTGCAGGCGAGGTTCGCCGCCACCGTGCTCTTCCCGGTGCCGCCTTTCCCGCTTGCAATCGCGATCTTCATGCTGGATCCCGCTTCACGCAAGGGGGAGCGGCTGCAGGTTCCCGGCGGTATACTCCCCGAGGGCATCGGCCACGCTACCGCTTCCGCGGTAGGCGTAGGCCTTGATACCACCTGCTTCGAGCGCTTTTGCGGCGTTCCCGCCGACCTGACCGGTGATGACTGCCGTCGCGCCGTGCTCCGAAAACATCTGGACCGCCCGGGGCCCGACCCCGCCCGCAGCGTCGACGAGGGGATTCTCAACCGATTCCGCTTTCCCCGTCTCCGTGTCGACGAAGACGAAGTAAGGTGCCCGGCCGAACCGCTGCTCGACCGGGGCGTCCGTGCCTGCTGCACGTGCCGTGATACCAATTATCATCCTGATACACTCCTCTGGTGATTTTTGCTCATATGAGCATAATACTATGGTTGGTGCACCCGTCTCAGTGGTGCCCGTCGCACTCGCCGCCGTCTTCGTGGTGGCAGGAGCTCTTCCCCGGAGTGAGACGGCCAGCGATATAATCCTGTGCCACGTAATCAGTATTCCCGCTGATGCCGAGGAGAACCTGAATACCGTTCTCGTTGAAGAGTTCGACGGCCCGCGGCCCCATTCCGCCCGCGATGATCAGGTTAACCCCGTGCTCCGCGAGAAAGACCGGGAGGCGGCCGGGTTCGTGGCCGGGGTTCGGGAGATCGTCCCTCCTGTAGATGATCGAGTCTTCGACGTCGAATATTGCGTAACCCCCACAGTGCCCGAAGTGTTCTGATACCCTATTTCCGTCCTGTGCAATTGCTATCCTCATGATATCACCGAATTCACGCGACCCCGTATACGCTACCGGTCGCATGCAACGTACTACACATATGCGCGAAAGAAAGTAAAACCACTCATCGTACCATCCGGTGGCTGGCCGGGGAACCTTTTTTAAGGCGAATGACATCCCTGCGGTGTAAGTTGCAGAAACCTGGTGAGATTGATGATTCAGCCCTTGGATATCGAAGAGTACCGGAACGTCTACGAACCGGGAAAGGTGGAGTGCGCCAGCACCGAGGAGATGAGGCCGCTCGAGGAGATCATCGGCCAGGAACGGGCGCTCCGGGCGCTGCGGTTCGGCCTTGAGATTCGGGAGGCCGGGTTCAACGTCTACGCCGCGGGCGCCCAGGGAACCGGACGGGTGAGAGCCGTCCGGAGTTTCCTCGACGAACTCGCGAAGGCCAAGCCCCGGGCGCGTGACTGGGTCTACGTGCATAACTTCGAGAACCAGTACGAGCCCAACGCCATCGCCCTCCCTGCCGGGAGAGGGACGGAGTTTCGGGAGGATGTGAAACGGTTCATCGAGGAGGCGCGGCAGGCGCTTCCCCGGGCGTTCCAGAGCGAAGAGTACGCCAAACGGCGGGACGAGATGCTCCAGTCGCTCCAGGGGAACAGAACGGATCTCATCGCCCGGATCAACCAGAAAGCCCAGGATGCAGGGTTCGTCATCCAGATGAGCCCCATCGGTCTTTTGACCATCCCGGTCATCGACGGGAGGCCGGTTCCCGAGGAGGAGTTCATCAACCTCCCAAGCGACGTACGGGCGGAAGTTCAGCGGCGGCGTGACGCTCTCGGCACCGACCTCCGGAGCATGCTCCGGCAGGTGCAGGATATCGAGCGGCAGGGGGCCGAGGCGGTCAAGGACGTAAACCACGATATCGCCCTCTACGCGATAGGGAACCTCGTCGCCGAACTCAAGGAGAAGTATGCCGACGTCCCGGAGGTTCCCGGGTATATCGACGCCGTCCAGAACGACATCCTCGAGAACACCCAGTTATTCCTCGGTCTCCCCGAGCAGCAGGGCGTCCCGCCCCAGTTCCAGGCCTTCATGCGGGAGATTCCGTTCCGGAAGTACGAAGTGAACGTCGTCGTCGACAACGCCGGGACAGAAGGCGCACCGGTGGTCTTCGAGCAGAACCCCACCTACCAGAACCTCCTTGGAAAGATCGAGAAGGAGGTGCAGTTCGGGATCTTCACGACCGACTTCACGATGATCCGGCCGGGCTCGCTGCACCGGGCCAACGGCGGCTATCTCGTCCTCGACGCCGAAGACCTCCTGCGTGCCCCGCTCTCCTGGGACGGGCTCAAGACGGCTTTGAAGACCGGGGAGGCAGTCATCGAGGAGCCGGGAGAACGGATGGGGTTCATCACGGCAAAGACGATCAAGCCCGAACCCATCCCCCTCGACATCAAGGTGGCCCTCATCGGGACGCCGATGATCTACCAGCTCCTCTACCGGATGGACACCGACTTCAAGGAGCTCTTCAAGGTCAAGGCCGACTTCGACATCGTGATGGAGCGAAACGATGAGAACGCCAATAAATACGCCGACTTTATCTGCAACCTCGTCCGGGAGGAGAACCTCCGGCACCTCGAGCGGGAGGCGATCGCCCGGGTGATCGAGTACGGGTCGAGACTCGCTGCGGACAAAGAGAGACTCTCGACCCGGTTCTCGGCGGTTGCCGACCTCATCCGGGAGGCGAACTTCTACGCCGCAGAGGACGGGGCCGATCGGATCGAGAGGAGGCACGTCACGAAGGCGATCGAGGAGAAGATCTACCGCTCGAACCTGATCCAGCAGAAGATCGAGGAGTACATCCAGAGAGGGATCTTCCTCATCGATACCGAGGGCGAGAAGGTCGGCCAGGTGAACGGTCTCTCGGTCATCGGACTCGGTGACTTTGCGTTCGGCCGGCCTTCGAAGGTGACCGCGAGCATCGGGGTCGGCCGCGAAGGGATCATGGACATCGAGCGTGAGGCCGCGCTCGGCGGGCCGATCCACACGAAAGGCGTTCTGATCATCAGCGGTTACCTCAACAACAACTACGCGCGCGATAAGCCGCTCTCCCTCTCCGCCCGGCTGGTCTTCGAGCAGAGTTACGAGGGGATCGAGGGCGACTCCGCATCGAGCACCGAGCTCTACGCCCTCCTCTCGGCGCTCTCGGGGATTCCGCTGAAGCAGTACCTCGCCGTCACGGGTTCGGTGAACCAGAACGGCGAAGTCCAGGCGATCGGTGGCGTGAACGAGAAACTGGAGGGGTTCTTCGAGGTCTGCAAAGCCAAAGGGCTCAACGGAAACCAGGGGGCGTTGATCCCGGCAAGCAACGTCCAGAACCTGATGCTGAAAGAGGAGATCGTCGAGGCCGCGAAGGCGGGGAAGTTCCGGATCTACCCGGTGCGGACGATCGACGAAGGCATCGAGGTTCTCACGGGTGTTCCGGCGGGCGTGCGCCGGGATGACGGCACCTACGAAGAGGGGACGGTGAACTACCTGGTGGACCGGCGCCTTCGGGAGATGGCCGAGACGATGCGCGGATTCCAGCCGATGACGGCGAAGTGACCGGAATGGAGCGGAAGCGGTCGGTCTACATGGACCATGCGGCGACGACGCCGGTGCGGCCGGAGGTCGCCCGGGCGATGCTCCCCTACTTCTCGGAGCGGTTCGGGAACCCCTCCTCGCTCTATGCCCTCGCCCGCGAGGCGAAGGAGGCGGTCGAGGAGGCGCGGGGGCAGGTGGCGGCGGCGATCGGCGCGACCCCCGAGGAGATCTACTTCACCTCCGGCGGGACGGAGGCCGACAACTGGGCGATCAAGGGGACGGCGGCGGCGAGGCGGAAGAAGGGCGACCATATCATCACCTCCTCAATCGAGCACCACGCCGTCCTCCATACCTGCGAGAACCTCGAAAAACAGGGCTACCGGGTCACCTACCTCCCGGTCGACGAGTTCGGGCGGGTGGAGCCGGGATCCGTCGAAGCGGCGATCACCGATGCGACGATCCTCATCTCGGTGATGGCCGCGAACAACGAGATCGGGACGATCCAGCCGGTACGGGCGATCGCGGAGGTCGCGCACGACCACAAAATCCCGTTCCACACCGACGCAGTCCAGGCGATCGGGACATTTCCAGTGGACGTGAACGAGATGGGAGCCGACCTCCTCGCCCTCTCCGCCCACAAATTCGGCGGCCCGAAGGGGACGGGAGCGCTCTACGTCAGGCGGGGAACCCGGGTAGGGACGTTCATGGACGGCGGGGCGCAGGAACGGGGGCGGCGTGCCGGAACCGAGAACGTTCCCGGGATCGTGGGGCTCGGGCGAGCGATCGAACTCGCGGTCGCCGGGATGCCCCAGAACGCTCCCCGGCTTGCCGCGATGCGGGATAGGCTGATCCGGGGGATCATGGACGCGATCCCGGACACCCGCTTGAACGGCCACCCGACCGAGCGGCTCCCGAATAACGTGAACGTCGCGTTCCGCTACGTCGAGGGGGAGTCGATCCTCCTCATGCTCGACGCCCTCGGGGTTGCCGCCTCGACGGGGAGTGCCTGCACCTCGGCATCGCTCGAGCCCTCGCACGTCCTGACCTCGTGCGGTCTGGCGCCGGAGCACGCCCACGGCTCGCTCCGGCTCACCCTCGGGTACGCGAACACCGAGGAAGACGTCGACTACGTCCTTGAGGTGCTCCCGGGGATCATCGAGCGGCTGCGGGCGATCTCGCCGCTCCGGGGGGAGGCGTGAATGGCCGGGATCTTCCGGGCCTACGACATCCGGGGGCGCTACCCCGACGAACTCGATGAGGCGACCGCAAAGCGGATCGGGAACGCCTTCGTCGCGCTTCTTGCGGCGGAGCGGATCGTCGTCGGCCGGGACATGCGTCTCTCGTCGGAACCGCTCTCCCGGGCGTTCACCCGCGGGGCGGTCGAGGCCGGGGCGGAGGTTGCGGATATCGGGATGGCGAGCACGCCGCTCCTCAACTACGCGATCGCTGCCGGGGGGTTCGACGGCGGGGCGATGGTGACGGCCTCCCACCTGCCCGGTGATATGAACGGGTTCAAGCTCGCCCGCGAGAACGCCGTCCCCCTCTCCGGCGACCGCGACCTGCCGCTCCTCGAGACCCGGACCGGGGAGGAGCGGGTCGCCCGCGCCGGGGGGTCGTCCCGCGAGCTTGGGATGCTGGACGACTACATCGGGGCGGTAGCCGGGTTCGTCCGGGCGCCGAAACGCCTCACGGTCGTCGCGGACGCCGGGAACGGGATGGCCGGGCCGGAGGTGCCCCGCCTCTTCGAGCGGGTGCCGGCATGGCACCTCGTCCCGATGTACACTGAACCCGACGGCCGGTTCCCGCACCACCACGCAAACCCGCTCGACCCCGCGACCACCCGGGAACTGCAGGAACGGGTCGTGGCCGAGGGCGCGGAGATGGGGGTGGCGTTCGACGGTGACGGCGACCGGTGCGGGCTCATCGACGAGCGAGGCGAGCGCGTCCGGGAAGACCTGGTGACCGCCCTCGTCGCGGATTACCTGCTTGGCGAGAACCCGGGGGCGACGATCCTCTACGACCTGCGGTCGAGCCGGGCGGTCCGCGAGGCGATCGAGCGGGCCCATGGTCGGGGCGTCCGCTCCAGGGTCGGCCACGCCTTCATCAAGGCCGCGATGCGCGAGGAGGACGCCCTCTTTGCCGGAGAACTCTCCGGGCACTACTACTACCGGGACATGGGGTTCACCGACAACGGCCTTCTCACGCTGGTCATGGTTGCAAACATCCTCGCCGCGAGCGGCAGGACGCTCTCCGAACTCGTCAAACCCCTCGACCGTTACCCTTCGACCGGGGAGATCAACCTCGCGGTGCGCGACCCCTCGGCGGTGCTCGCGGTGCTTGCGGCACGCTACCGCGACGCGGAGCTTGACAGACTCGACGGGCTGACGGCAACCTACCCCGACTGGTGGTTCAACATCCGCCGTTCCCACACCGAGCCGGTGGTGCGGCTGAACATCGAGGCGGATACGAGGAGCCTCCTCGATGAGAAGGAGCGGGAGGTGCTCGCGGCCATCCGGGAGGCCGAAGAGTCGGCGGGGGAGACGTAAGGGTCCGGTCTGCAAGGATAAAGGGGGACGGCCCCCGGTTCACGCACCCGTTACCGGACGGCCTCTCCAGCGCATCGCCGCCATGCAGCATGCCCCACGCAGACGAGCCGTTCAGTTCTTCGCCGCTCCAAAACGCGCCGTTAATCCATTGCTTCGGTTGGAAGGGCGCGATGGGCAACAGCCGTAACTTATAAGTATCCGATATTCCACTGTTGCCCGGCAGGCTGCAGCTTGCAACCGAAGCGGGGTCGGGTGAAACGCCCGGAAAACCGTGATCCCGGAGAGAAGCCGGGGTGCAACGGGCACCCGCACCTCGAGGAAAGCCGAACAGGTATTGATGTGGTGATGAGAATGGCACAACAGCAGCAGATGGAGTCCCAGTCCTGGCAGGAGACCATGATCCGGAAGTCGAACAACCAGGAGGAGCAGTTCAGCCCCGACAAGATCAGGAGGTCGGTGCAGAACGCCGGAGCAAGCCAGGAACTGGCGGATGAGATCACCCAGCAGATTCAGGGGAGCACCCACAGCGGGATGACGACCTCCGAGATCGACAGCAGCATCCAGGATATCCTCAGGCAGAGGGATATGAACGCCTACAACAACTGGATGCAGTGGAAAGAGCAGCACCAGAGCTCGCAGTAAGAACGACTCAAATCTTCCCGCAGGCGGTCTATTATACCAGGCGCCGGACGTCCGTCGGCAGTTCTGCACGGCGGACATCCGGACGTTACGCCTGCCGGGATGCGTATGCCCGCAAGAGCGCGCACAATGTTTTTATGATCCCAGAACAATATTTATCTGCAGTAGGATTCCGGGATCTCCCGGACGTCTGAGATGCGTGCATCATCTCCGAATTCAGGCCGGCTGCATAACAATTCTCGGGCCCGTAGCTTAGTCCGGTCAGAGCGCCCGGCTCATAACCGGGCGGTCGTGGGTTCGAATCCCTCCGGGCCCATGTTTTGCAGAATCTTTTTGATAATCGGTATATGGCGGGCAGATACCGCAGGGCGGTTCCGCGAATGAGCGTTTATTCGATGCATTGAACAGAAATCCGTTAGAAAAGCCTATCTCCCGAGACGGGAATAGTTTTCTAAGATATCATGGTCGATCTGATCGAAGGAGTTGTAATCCTCGTATTGTTCCTCGCTGTTCTGGTCTTATTCTACAGATACTCCAGGATCCAGGGTCAGGTCGAGCAGAACGCACGGGAGATATTCGAAACCTGGCGCCGGGGGGAGCGGGAGGATATCGAGGCCTGGAAAGAGCGGGAACTCAGGCGCCTATCTGACGAGAAAGCAAGGATCCTCTTTGATGCGTGGAGGCAGGAAGAAGAGGGGAATATCCGCACCGACGCGGTCAGGCGCAGCCAGTCGGTGACCCGGGGGAAGGTCACGGAGTGCCTCATCCCGTACTTCCCCGACTTCCCCTACAACCCGAAGGATGCACGGTTCTTAGGAACCCCGGTCGATCTCATCGTCTTCGACGGACTCTCCGACGCCGATGAGGTGGAGAAGGTTGTCTTTGTCGAGATAAAGACGGGCAAAGCCGCCAACCTGAGCAAACGGGAGCGTGCCGTCAGGGAGTGCATCAAAGCCGGGCGAGTGCAGTACTCCACCATCCACCAGTCGTTCGACGAAGACGCCAACCGGCTGCGGGATATGGGGATGAACTAGCCATACGGCCGTATCGGGCTTTGAACCGCCGCCGGAGAACGCGCTTCACAAAAAAAGTTCGGAACGGATACCTTTAGATCAATCACCGGGGCGACGGATCGAATGAGGCGTCCTCGTCCTCCGGGCACCCCTCCTCCCGCTCGCGGCCGCACCCAACGATCCGGATCGTCTTCCCGTGCACCAGGGCGTCCGCGACCTTTGCCCGCGCCTCGTGGAGGTCGCGCCAGAGGGTCTTTCGGGAGACGCCGAGGGCGACGGCGGCCTCCTCCTGCTCGAGCCCCTGGAGGTCGACGAGCCGCAGGGCCTCCACCTCCTCGGGGAGGACGACGACGAACTCATCAGGCCCCCCGCAGAGCGGGCCGAAACACCGGAACGCCCCCTGATTCCCGATCATCCGGCGAACCCGGGGCCTGCCCCGCTGGCGGCGGCCGCGCCCCTCGCCGGGTTCTCTCTCGTTCATGCTACCGATCTCCTGAGTAGAGATCGGTCTCCCGTCCAGATAGTGCCTTCGCTCCGGGTCGGCGGCTCACTCCGCCTCCCGGAGCATCGCCTCAACCGCATCTGCCAGGGGCCCGAGTTCGGTCAGGATGATGTCCCAGAGAATTGTCGGTTTCACCGAGTAGTACGAGTGGACGCTTATGTCCCGGAGCCCGGCGATCTTTCGCCATTCAATCTCCGGATGACCTGCGGTAATATCGGCAGGGATCTGCTTCACCGCTTCCCCAATTGTGATGAACCTGAGCACGACGGCATCAAGGCACATGGGATCGCCCGCAAACTCCTCAAACGTCCGGTCCCCTGCATAGGAGCTGATGGAAGCGATGGCATCACGGATGTCCTCCAGATAGAGGAGGAGATCCCTAGGCATAGACGACCTCACCGAGGACAGTCTCCCGGATCCGGGGCTTCAAGGTATCGGTGATGACGAGATCCGTCCTTCGTCCCAGGAGATCCTCAAGGTAGAACTTGAGGCCCATGAAGTGATCAAAGGTCTCCTCCCCCTCCCGGAACTCCACCAGAATATCGATGTCGCTTGCCCCGGTGGCCTCGCCACGCGCCACAGATCCGAAGATGCCGATACGGGCTACGCCATAGCGTTCCCGGATAGTGTGAAGATTCTGCTGGATCTGGGTGAGTGGATGTACCATTATTCTGTGATGCTGCATCCATCCACTTATATCCTCCGGCATCAGGCTGCTCTTCACCGGGAGGGAGGGGATCACCCCCTCCGCACGCGAACGAGAAGCCCCGCCCCGGCGAGACCTGCAATTCCCGTGAGCCACGAGAACGGCAGCCCGGCCCGCTGGACGGCGGTCGCCGACGCGACGGGGCCGAACGTTAATGTCGGCTCGGTGAGGGGAGGGGTCGTCGCCACAGTCTCCTCCGCCGGCACGGCAAAGACCGCAACCAGAGTGAAGTGCGGGACCGCCGCGGTGACCGTCCGGGTCGCGGGATTGACCGTCGTGGCGAGGGATTCCCAGGCGCCGGTCGCGCTGTTGTACAACCGGACAGCGAACTGCCCGGCCGCATAGCGCTTCCACTCCTCCGGGGTGAGGGTGAACGAGACCTCGATCGGCGGGTCGAAGGTCGCACCGTCGGGGCCGCACCGGAGCGCCCGGCCGACCGGCGCTTCCCCCTCACCGGGGGCGGGGAGGTCAGCGGGAGGGACACTCCTCACACTCACCATACTGAGTGGCCTCCCAAAACGGTCCTCTCCTCGGACACCCGGAGCGATGGAGAGGCTGGCGTCCCCCTCCGTGGTGGTGATGACGGTTGCAACCTGGACCGCGCCAGCGGCATCGGTCTGCAGGGAACCGCTCCCGGTATACTCCGCCACCGGTGCTGCGGGTATAAATGACCCAAACGAGCCACCCCCACCCCCGCCGCCACCACCCGATGCCCCACCACCGCCGGAAGAACCGCCGGATTCGCTACCCTTCGTCGCCGCGAGAGCAAGGCTTGCGGAGGTGCCGGGGGTGTAGACCGAGGTTCTGGGGGCCGTTATCCCATCGACAAGGAACGTGATGCTCTTCCCGGCATCACCCTCGTCTCCCCTGACGAGCAGGCGTTCGTCAAAGAGGACGTCACCGCCAAAGACCCCGATGGCGGTGAGTGGGGCGTTCCGCAGTCACGATCATCGATCCGGGCGGTGATGACGGGCCCGGCCGGCGCCGGGCTTTTGTCGATCGTGACCATACCCGAGAACTCCGCGGAAGGATGAGATGGCTGGTGCCGCTCCCGCGAGGGCGAGGAGGAAGAGCAAAACCGTCTCATTCACCTCACACCCCCATGACGCCGAGGGTGCCCGGCCCGGCCATGTAGAGCCAGTAGCCCCGGCCGGGGTAGACCGCTCTCGTATCGGCGTTCTGGCCGCTCCCGCCGTTGACGATCACCGCTTCGAAGGCCTGCGCCCCGCCGTTAAACCCGATCAGGGTCGTCCACTGCCCGTCGACCGAGTAGAGGGCGTCCCGTGCCGTCATCGGGGAGGTGCCGGGGAAACCGACTGCGTTCCAGCCGACCACGAGGCTGCGCTCCGGGGGCGAGACCGGGAGGGCGGTCGAGAAGTTGAGGGCGACCGTCGCGGGCCCGGCCGAGTAGATCCAGATCCCTTCGAGGGGGACGAGGGGGTCGGTCAGTGTGAGGGCTATCCACGTCCCGCTGGCGGTGTCGTAGCGGAGGACTGAGTGGCCGTCGGTATCGACGGCAGAAAAGATTGCTGCGGTGTCGTTCCCTGACGCAAGCGGCTGGGGGATCGAGATGAAGTTCCAGCCCGGGGCGAGGGTGAGGTTGTCGCCGGAGAGCGGAGACTCTCGACTCTCGATCACGGTGAAAGTCGCATTCTGGGTCGCAGCCGTCCTGATCGACTCAACCGTGACGACGTACTGACCCGGCCGAAAACCGGTCGCATTGACCTCAAAAGACCACCTGTTCAGACCGTCACCCTTCACGACGGCTACAGTACCGGCGTCTGTACTGTTATCGGCCGGACCGGCAACCGGGATCACCTCGACGGACAGCAGATTGCCGGCCGCGAGGCTCGTGGTGCCGGCGACTGTGAACGTGCTTCCCGTGGCCGGCTCGGCGATCGGGTCGATGAAGATCCGGGGCTCCTCGACAATGAAAGTGAAATTCGTATACGTGTCGATGAACTGAGAGTCAAGGGCGGCGATCAGTGCGTCTGCCGCCTCGCGTGGCTGCAGAGCAGTAAGATTGACGGGTGTTATGTCGTTGCCGGTAAGCGTGGTGCCTGAAACCCGGACGTCGAATGCATCGTCATAGGGGTGCTGGACGACGACGTCGTAACGCCCGGTATGCATGGCCATCGTATCTTCAAACGAGATAGTGTACTCAAACGTGCCATCGGAGCCGACAGGAGCAGGCTGCTGGAACCTGTAATAGTTCTCGCCGAATATCCATACGCGGACACTGGTCGGATCGCCGGTCGCAGTCCCGGTGATCACCAGATCGTCACCCTTCGCGACGACGGCGCTCGTGGTTGCCTCAACAAAAGGAGCCTGGAGTAGTATGGAAGTTGTGCTATAGGGAGCACCGTTGAGAGCGTTCCTGGCGCGGGGCTCCGGGAGAGCATAAACCGTGTAAACGCCGGCATCCAGTATCCTGGTGTAGAGGAGAGAAGTATTCCACCGATAAGTCCAGGTATCGTCGGTATCGACGTCCACCCGGGTGAAGGTGCTCTCGTTGCCGGTTTGAACGCCTGCACTGAGAACCCCTTTCCTGAGGTCTTCGAACCCGATGCCGTTAGGAGGGAGGTTCGGGCCGGTCAGGAAGAGGTAGGTGACGTCGTTATCGGTATTGGTCCCGGAGAAGACGATCTCGTCGCCCATATGGTAGAAGCCGGTGCCGGATGGAAAGACGGTCACGGCACCCCTCTCGACGAGCACTTCGGCCTCATCGAAAACATCCGGGTTTGCCGGATCCTCGACACGGATCGTGAACCGCCGTTCGCCGGTGCTCTGATCGGTGTCGAACTGAACGAACCGGGTACCAGCGACGTTGGTCGTAACAGTCGCTGCGGAACCGATGTTGTTCGTCACACCAACCTGGCCGGGTGCGATCTCCGGGTGCTCTCCGGGATCAAGGCCATCGACCTCCCTGACAGAGAGATGGTACTCCTTGCGCGGCTCGCCGGTGACGGTCACAATGAAGTCGTTTCCACGGATGATACTGCTCTTGCTGACAGCGATGGCGGGCATCCCGGCGCTCATGGTTCCTATCACTCCTGCTGTTTCAGCGTCAGATCCTGCTGCAGGAACCTGAATAAAGACGGTATCGCCGGCTGTGCCGGGGCTGTCAAATGCCGCCGCTGGCACAACGACCAGCGCAGCCAGGAGGGCCACGGCAACAGCCATCCGGATTGATGTTCGCTTTAAGCTCATCATAATCCCTTTCTCGATGGTGCGTAGCCGGGAGGGCTTGCACCACGCAGGACGCTGGTCGCGGAAGCTGGAGCGGGAGACGGATATCGGTCGACCGGTTGGTGCCCCCATCCCGTGCGCGGGCCACGATCTCGTGTAAGGCAGATAAAGATGTCGTTACCGGCCGGGTTGTAGAATCAGGGGCATATTTATCCAGCATCGTAGGAGAACCGGTTCTCCTTTACGGTGATGGCCGGGTTCCCACCGGCTGTCGGGCTCCGGGGCGGCCCCATGAGATACTGACCGGCCCGGAGGGAGAATAAGTTGTCTGTCTGGAACAGCGAAACCGTTGCCGGCAGTCATGCCCGGCTATCCTTCTTCCGGCGCTCCAGAATTCCTGCAACAACCGTATCGAGATCCTGTTCGAGCCAGATCTTACGTTCTTTGGTATAGTCCCCGCTTCCGTGGGAGTAACTCCGGATGAACCGTATCGCATCGGCAGGCCCGAGGCTCCTCACCAGTGCCTCGAACCCCCGGACCCTGATCTCATTAAGCGTCTTCACTTCCATCGGCCGTCACCTCCATGAGCCACTGCACAGGATTGTATATCCAGATAGGGATCGTATCCGATATAACCCAGATGAGAACATCGTCCGTCGTGAGCAGTACAGCACCGGCACTCTCAGCAGGTGAGGGTGGAGAACATCGTCTCCCGAACCGGCACCTGCCCCTTATGGTCTAGCGGTACGACTTCGCCTACCCACGGCGACGTCATAACCAGCTAGACCACGAGCCCATTATGCCCCACCGGGGGCATCCACCGCATCCCGTTGAACTATCTGGAATTCTCGGATAGTTGCCCGGCACCACACCAGAAGAGCACCCGAGGGACAACCTATATCCCGCACCCCGCACCCTCACCGAGCATGTCTGCCGGCGGACCGGACTGGAAGAAGAGCCTCCCCGCCGACCTCGTCGCCGGGGCGACCACCGCCCTCGTCGGCATCCCGCAGGGGATGGGGTTCGCCCTCGTCGCCGGGGTCAACCCCGTCTACGGCCTCTATACCGCCGCATTCTCGACCGCGATCGGGGCGCTCCTCACCGGTTCCTCGTACCTCAAGGTGATGCTCTCGAACGTCCTCGCGGTCTCGATCTTCTCGGTCCTCGCCCCCGTCCCCGAGGCCGACGTCCCGGCCACCCTCTTCGTGCTGACCATCCTCGTCGGGGCCTTCCAGCTCGGGTTCGGGCTCCTCCGGGCAGGCAGCCTGACCCGGTTCATCTCCACCGCCGTCCTCACCGGGTTCGTCACTGGCGCGGCGCTCCTCATCGTCCTCGGCCAGCTCGGCAACCTCACCGGCTACCAGCTCCCGCGGGAGGCGATCCAGGTCCTCGCCATCCCCGAGTTGCTCCTCCACGCAGGCGAGATCCAGCCGCAGGCGCTCTTCGTCGGCCTCCTCACCATCAGTCTCGCCCTCGCCCTTCAGCGGGTGCCGCGCCTCACTTCCTTCTCGCTCCTCCTCCCGGTCATCATCGCGGCCCTCCTCGTCCGGATCGCGCTTCCGGAAGTCGCGATCGTCGGCGATATCGCCGCCATCCCCGCCGGCCTCCCGGCACCCATCATCCCCGACCTCGCCCTCGCGCCCGGGCTCCTCGTCCCGGCGCTCGCCCTCGCCATCATCGGGCTCGTGATGGCCGTCGGGGTCACCGAGACGACCCCGGAGCTGGACGGCAGCATCGCCGACGTGAACCGGGACTTCTCCGGGCAGGGGGTGACGAACATCCTCGCGAGTCTCCTCCAGTGCGCCCCGTCGGCCGGCTCTCTCTCGGCAACGGCGCTCAACGTCGCCGCCGGGGCAGAGACCCGGGCGGCAAACCTCTTCTCGGGCATCCTCGTCGGGGCGGTCATCGTTGTCGCGGGCCCGCTCGCGGAACAGATCCCGCTCCCGGCCCTCGCCGGGATCCTGATCCTCATCGGCGCCGAACTCATCTACCAACCCCGCGAGATCGCCTGCATCTGGAAGTACTCCCGCCCCGGGCGCTGGGCGATGGTTGCCACCTTCATCTCCACCCAGGTGCTCCCGCTCCAGTACAGCATCTACGTCGGCGTCCTCCTCTCGCTTGCCGTCTACCTGGTCACCTCCACGCGGGAAGCGACCGTGATCCGCCTCGTCCCGGTCGAGGGAGGGATGTTCCAGGAAGAACCGGCTCCGGGGCGGCTCTTAGCCGGCCGGATCACCGTCCTCGCCATCTCCGGCAGTGTCTACTTCGCCACCCTCAGGGCGATCGAGCGGTCGCTCCCGTCCCCGGAGGGGGCGGAAGGCGCTATCGTCATCCTCTCCCTTCGGGGGAGGATCGAGGTAGGTATCGGGATCTTTCGGATGCTGGAGCGCTACGCCCGGCGCGTTCAGGCGCACGGGGGCCGGCTCATCCTCGCCGAGGTTGATCCGCGGCTCCTTGCTGGCCTCGAAGGGAGCGGAGCAGCCGCAGTCATCGGTCATAGAAACATCTTCCCCGCGACGCCGGTCATCGGGGAGTCGCTTCGGGCGGCCATCCGGGCGATGGGGGCCGGAAGGTGATAAGTCCGCCGGAAAACTCTTCTCTGTGAAGCACCCATACCGTTCCTGTGAACTTCGCCGGGAACCTCCCTCCCCCCGCCCGCATCGCGATCGTCGGGGCGGCGGTCGTCATCGTGCTCGCGGGGGCGAGAGCAGCAACACCGATCCTCGGCCCGCTCCTCGTCGCCGTCTTCTTCGCGATGATCACCGCACCCGTCATGGCGTGGCTGACCCGGCGAGGGATACCGCGGATCCCTGCCGCCATACTGGTGGTCGTGGGGCTTATCGGGATCTTCGCCGGCGTGATCGCCTTCCTCGGGGTGGCCCTCACCGGGTTTATCCGTTCCCTGCCGGGCTACCAGGCGGGCCTTGAGGAGGAGATCGCCGTCCTCGCCGATTACGGCATCGATCCAGACACCTTCACGATATGGGACTACATCGACCAGGGGTTCGTCATCCAGCAGATTGCCGGGATCGCCCGCGAGGTCGGGAACATCGCCGTCGATGCCTTCCTGGTCTTCGTCGGGATCGGGTTCCTGCTCATTGAAGCCCCCCGGCTCACGGCCACCCTCAAAAAGCATCTCGGGGCGGAGAGTACCCTCTACCGCCACTTCTCGCAGTCAGGCCGGCTCCTCATCGACTACGTGGTGGTCAGGACAAAGGTGAACCTGATCACCGGCGTAGGGACCGGGCTCTTCCTTGCCGTCCTCGGGGTCGACTTCGCGGTGCTCTGGGGGTTCATCGCTTTCGTCCTGAGTTATGTCCCCTACATCGGGCTCGTCGTGGCCGCAATCCCCCCCACCCTCCTCGCGCTCATCGAGTTCGGACCGGCAGGAGCCGTCGCCGTCATCGCCGCCGTCGCCCTGATCGACGCCGCCGCAGAGAACCTCTTCCTCCCCCGGATGGCCGGCCGGGAACTCAACCTCTCGCCATTCTTCGTTCTCTTCTCCGTCGTCTTCTGGGGATTCATCCTCGGCACGGTCGGGATCTTCCTCGCCATACCCCTGACGATCGCGGTGAAACTCTCCCTCGACAGCTGGGAAGAGACGCGGTGGATCGGGGAGATGATGGGCAGCGGAGACCGGGACCGGTAGTAGCAGCACAAGATGTTTAGGAGACGCTGCCCAACCCGTGATCCATGAAGATACCAGCCGGCCTCTACCTCGCCTACCTCTTCCAGTTCCTCATCGCCGCAAACGTCCTCCTCGCGTTCGCGCTCGGCGAGTACTCGCAGGTTTTTACCGGCGTCATCGCACTCGGCCTGACCCTGGTTCCCGCTGTCGCCACCCGCAGGTGGAACATCACGCTCCCCTGGCAGGTGAACCTCCTCATCGTTCTCTCGCTCTACCTCCACATCGCGGGCGAGATCCGGGGATTCTACATGCTCTACTACCCCTACTACGACAAGATCGCCCACCTCATCTCCGGGATAACCGTCTCGGTGCTCGCTTTCGTCATCGTCCTGCTGCTCGACCGGTTCAGCAGGCTGAACCTCTCGAGGTGGATGATCGTCGGGTTCGTCATCATTGCCGCGATGGCGATGGAAGGGTTCTGGGAGATCTACGAATGGCTCTTCGACACCTTCCTCGGGACGAACCTTCAGTACGGGCTCGACGACACCATGCTCGATATGATCTTCGTTCTGGTCGGGTCGGTCATCGTCGCGCTTGCCGGGAATCGTCACCTCTCCCGGTTCTCAAAAGAGGAGATCACCGGGAGGCTGGTGATCCCGAAAGGGCCCCCGGCAAAATGACAGCCGGAACCTTTTTTAAATCCACCCCGGAGAGGGGGCGCCATGATTGAGGAGATGGCAACTGGTGCAGAGAACGTCGTCGGGTTCAGGTTCGACGGCGAGATGACGGCCGGAGATTACGACGGAACGCTGATCCCGGCACTCCGGGACGCGGAGGGGGATCACCCGGTTCTCCGGATACTCTTTCATATCGTGAACTTCCACCGCTGGAAACCGCACGGCTACTGGGAGAGGCTCAAGGACTGGCCGGGGATGGAGAAGGTCGACCGGATCGCGATCGTCGGCGGAGAGAAGTGGGAAGAATGGATGAACCACCTGCCGGGGCTCTTCGTGGGATTTACGGATATCGACGTGCGCTATTTCACCGAAGGCCACCTGGACGCCGCCATCGGCTGGCTCAGGGAGCCGATACCGGCCGAACCGGAGAGAATATAGGTCTCGGTCCCGCCTGTTTCCAGAAGACAGGCAACCTTTTTTCATCCCGGGAAACCTACCGATGATCTGACAGACATCCCATGCAATATTATAAAGACATCGTATTTCAGAAACCCCTGCCTGAAGAGATCCGGCGTCTTGGACTGCTCCCGGCGGACCTGCACTTCCATACCCGGCACTCCGACTCCCCAACCCGCGTGCGTGACGCTTTGAAACTCGCGGCACGGCGGAGGATCGGGCTTGCGATCACCGACCACAACCAGACGAGCGGCGTCTCCGAGGCAGAGCGGCAGGGGATCCGGGTCCCCCTCATCCCCGGGATCGAGGTCAGCGCCAACGACGGCCCGCACATCCTGCTCTACTTCTACTCGGTATCCGACCTCCTGGACTTTTACCGCCGTCACGTCGAGAAGAACCGGAGAAACGGCCCATACACCGCGATACGTCTCGATACAACCGAGATTCTCGACCGCCGGGAAGGCTACGCCTGTATCGCCGCGGAGGCACATCCCTGCGGCTACGCCTTCCTTAACCGGGGCGTCCAGCGGTGCGTCGCCGGCGAGTGTATCGGGGAAGGGATCTTCTCCCGCCTGGACGGGCTTGAGGTGATCTGCGGCGGGATGGCCCGGTCCCACAACCTGAAGGCGGCCGGGCTCGCCGTCGCCCACGGCCTCGGGCGGACCGGCGGAACCGACGGCCACCTCCTCTACGAACTCGGCGGGGTCGTCACCTGCGCCGAGGCCGATACCGTCGAAGAGTTCCTGGACGCCATCCGGGCAAAAAAGAACGTCATCATCGGGCGCGAGCGGCCGCTCTACGAGAAGGCAGTGATGGGAACCGCGGTTCTTCCGCACCATCTCCCCTATGCCGTCCCCATCCTCCAGGCCCGCTGGGAGCAGGGCCTCCCCCGGATCAGGAAGCTTGTTGAGGGGCGGCTGAACCGGTGAGATGGCCTCACCCGAGCGGCGAGAAGAGACGCGAGATCGACTCCTTCACCCGGATGCCGAGGGGGCGCGCCAGGTAGTCTTCCGGCGTGATCTCGGTCGAGACCGCGAGATCCTCCTCGAACGCCCGCACAAGCTCGGTCCCGACGACCGCGTCGTAGAAGAACGCGTTCGCCTCGAAGTTCAGCCGGAAACTCCGGACGTCCCAGTTCGCGCTCCCGACCGAACCCGCTTTCCTGTCGACGGTGATCGTCTTCGCGTGGAGGAACCCGTCATCGTAGGTATAGGCCCGCACCCCGGCATCCAGCAGGTCGCCGATGAACGAGAGGGTCGCCCAGTATACGAACGGGTGGTCGGGCTTGCAGGGGATCATGATCCGGACGTCGACCCCGGAGAGCGCTGCGAGCCGCAGGGCGTCGGCAACACTCTCGTCCGGTATAAAGTAAGGCGTCTGGATGTAGATCGACTCCCGGGCGGAGTTGATCAGTTTGAGATACCCGTCCTTTATCGGGCTCCACCGGGTATCCGGGCCGCCGGAGACGATCTGGAGAGGCGTCGTGCCGGGAACGTCCTCCTCGGGAAAGTAGCAGGTCTCGAGGCCCGGATACTCGCCGGTCACGTAGTGCCAGTCGAGAAAGAACCGGAGCTGGAGCATCCGGACGGCTTCTCCCGTGATCCGGACGGCAGTATCGCGCCAGCGGCCGAGCGGCCCCTTCCCGAGATAATCGTCCCCGATGTTGAACCCGCCGATGAACCCCACCACCCCGTCGATGACGGCGATCTTTCGGTGATTGCGGTAGTTTATCCGGTAAACCGAGGGGAAGAAGACGCCGATCTTCCCGCCCGCCTCCTCCAGTTCGGAGAAGACCCGCCGCGATCCGCCCCCGGCCCGGGAGCCCATCGCATCGAAGAGGAGACGAACTTCGATGCCCTCCCGGGCCTTCTCTGCAAGAGCGTGGACAACCGCCCGCCCGAGTTCGTCGTTGTTGATGACGAAGTACTCCAGGTGGATGCTATGGCGTGCCATGCGGATCGCAGCGAAGAGCGCGGCGAACTTATCCTCACCCCGGGTGTAGACGTCGACCCGGTTCCCCTCGGTCAGGTAGGCCCGGTTGTTCCGGAGGAGGAGGAAGATTGCGTCGCGGAACTCCTCCGCCACCGGGGTGGTGAACCGGTGATGGTTCCCGGCGAGCGCCAGGTGCTGCTCCTCAAAGGTTTCCTGGAGAAAACAGCGGTCCTCGTGCTCCTTGACGACGAACATTCTCTGCCGGGTGTAGTTCTGCCCGAAGAAGAGATAGAGGGCGAACCCTACGGGGGGCAGCAGGAAGAGAACGACCAGCCAGGCAGTCGTCGCTGTCGGGTTCCTCCGCTCGAAGAAGACTATCGTGACGGCAAACACGACATTGAGCGCCAGGATGACCCCTATCGAGAGCAGCAGTTCCACGCGAGAGACCCCCTGTCGGAACAGGGCGTTCCCGTCTATCTCCCCCCAGGAGTATATACATACCCGCCGGGAGATCACCGCCGGTCAGCCATACCTTTTTTTCTTCAGAGGGCTATAGGAGCACCCATGCTTGACCGGATGAAGGAAAGTTCGGGAAGTGTTCTCGGGTTCAGGTTCGACGGAAAACTGAGCGAGAGCGATTACGCCACCGTCCTGATCCCTGAACTCGAACGAGCAATGGAAGAAAACCGGAACGTCAGACTTCTTTTGAAGATCGAGGGGTTCCGCAGCTGGAGGCCGGGGGAGGGCTGGGAGACCTTCAAGCAGTGGCCGGGCCTCGAGAAGGTCGATCGGATCGCCGTCGTCGGCGGAGAACGGTGGCGGGAGTGGATGAACCACCTGCCGGGGCTCTTTGTTGGATTTAACGGAGTCGACGTGCGCTACTTCCCGGAAACCCGTCTCCGGGACGCATGGGGCTGGCTCCGAGAAGGGCTCGTGATAACGACGCCGCGGGCGGCGTGAAACGCCTATATACCGTGGGCTCCAACACAATCGTGTATGCATTGTCCGGTCTGCGGGCACGACTGCGTCACGGACGCCCGCACAATCTTCGCGGAACTTCCGGGCCGTTTCGCCCCGTGCCCCGACTGCATGGGGCTCGTCTACGACAAGAGGAGTCCCCCCCCTGATATCGATACCGCCGAACCCTGCCCCTCCTGCGGAAAGCGGTTCATCGACGAGGTCTTCGCCCACATATACCGGGTGATGGCCGCCGAAGGGGATCTCGCCGGAACCGAACCCCTCGCCGCGGCCGGAACGCCGCTCGTCCATCCGGGATTTGCCATGCGCTCCGCCCCCTACCTCCCGCACGGATCGCTCGTCCTCCTCTCCCGTTCGGTCGGGGAGCGTGCCGCCGCCCGCCTGGTCGCCGAGGTTCCGGAGGTCCGGGGTGTCGTCAGGACAGGGGCCGGGACACCGGGGATCAGCGATATAGATGCCGAGCCCGCCGTGCATACCCTCCTTGCCGGGTGCGACGTCCGGGCCGACGTCTTCCGGACCCGTGCGGGGCCTATCGTCGTCTACAAACAGCAGTCCGCCCTGCACGTCGAGTTCCCGCGTGACCGCGACGAGAAGATCCTCTCGCTCGAGCGCGAGATCGATCGGCACCGCCCCCGGACGTTCGTCGACGCCTGCTCGGGCGCCGGAACCCTCGGCCTCGCCGCCGCCCGGGCGGGAGTTCCCCGCGTGATTGCAAACGACGCCTGGTTTACCGCGGCCTTCTGGACCGCCTGCAACTTTGGGGTGAACCGGGAGGTTCTCGGTCTTAGCGAGGTGACGATGCACCGGTCGTACGACGACCTCCGCCGCCAACCGGTCGCGCGGGATCCGGTCATGGTCGCCAGCGCCTCCGGGGCGCAGGAGATCGAGGTCTACCAGGGCGACCTGCGGCTGCTTTCGGCCGTCCTCCCGCCCGCGATCGACCTTACCGCCCTCGACCTCTTCGATAAGAACGACGGGCGCAAGGTCGAGGAGATCACCGGAGCCTGGCGTGCCCGGGTGGGCGGAGCTATTTTTATCCCATAGACTCCAGTATATACGGGGACTAGCCCGGGTGGCTCGGCGTCACTTGTTACCCGAAACCGCCGTCAGCGGGGGGCGAAGTCTGAGGAAGGCCGCAGCGGCCTGCAGGATCCTCTGCGTCCCGACGGAGAAGCCTCGTCCCATGAGGTCGACGGAAAGGGATCAAAGCCCCGGAGGGGGTGGCGACCTTTTGCCGCGGGTACCGGTTCAGGCCCGGAAGGGAGCAGACTTACCGTGGACGTTCGGCGCCCATGGGGTCGCGGGGTGGAGGAGGGATGCTGCGGTGAATGCTTGTGCGCACGGTCGACCGAGGACGTGTCCCCAACGGCGATCTTCATGGCAAAAGTAACGATTCTTGGGGCTACAGGGAACGTCGGCGTATTTGCGGCCCACACCATATCCGAGATCCCCTACGTCAGCGACATGCTGCTCGTCGGGAGACCCGGACGCGAAGATTTTCTCGCGGGCTGCTGCCGTGACCTATCCGACTCGTTCGCTGCACGAGGCACCGATGTCCGCCTCTCATACAGCACGAGCATTCTCGACGCGAAAGACTCGGACGTCATCATCTGCACCGCAGGAGTGCCCCGCCGTCCGGGACAGGACAGAAACGACCTCGCTTTCGAGAACGCAAAGATCATTGCCGAGACCGCCGAGACGATCGGCCGAACATCGCCCGACGCCATTCTCTTTCTCGTGACAAATCCCGTCGACGTCATGACAGCCGTCGCCCTGAAATACTCGGGGTTCCAGCCGAGACAGATCTTCGGCCTCGGAACGCATCTCGACTCGATGCGCTTGAAATCCCTGATCGCGCACTACTTCCGGGTTCACGTCAGCGAGGTGCACACCCGTATCATCGGCGAGCACGGCGACAGCATGGTTCCGCTCTGGTCGGCGACGACGATCGGCGGCATCCGGATCACGAATCTGCCCACCTTCTCGGGACTGCCCACGCAGGAGATGATCGAGACGGTCAGAACGAGCGGCGAGGCGATCATCAGGGATAAGGGATCCACCGTCTACGGGCCGGGAGAGGCAATTGCGACGCTTGTAAGAACGATCCTCGGTGACGAGAACCGTGTCCTCACCGTCTCGAGTTACATCAAGAGCGAGATCCACGGGATCGGCGATGTCTGCATCGGAGTACCCGCCCGCATAAACCGCGACGGCGTCTTTCCGGTTCCGCTCAGCCTCGAAGAGGACGAAGTCGCCGGGTTCCGCGAGTCGGTCAAGAAGATCCGCAAGGTCACTGCCGACGTGATGGAACGGCTCGAAGAGGCCCGTTAACAAAAGTGGGTGTCGAGAGTCCCACTCATACAAGAGTGGATTCGACAATCTCGGCGCTTGCGACGCCTTCTATCTTCTGGAGCGCTGCTTCGACCTTGTCGGGAGCCCCGGCGCTGTCGGGGACGACCACGGCGGCTTTCAACGCCACGAGACCGAAGCCGATCGGCTCTTCCTGAATATCATCGACCGGGACGGCCGCCCGGACCGCCGCTTTGAGCGCTTCACGGTCGACATCCGGGGATTCCGGCATTATCTTTACGATTAGGGCTACGTTCCCCATGATTATGGCCCCTGGAACCCGCACTTCGGGCACGTATATCCTATACTCTGCTCCCTGCACCGGTAGCACCGGTTGATCTCTTGCGCACACACCGGGCATGCGAACCAGGTGGAGCCTTCCTCGGCCAGTGTGGCGTTGCAGGAAGTACATCGGTCTCTCGCTGTCATCGTTGCTTCCTCGAATGTTAACCTATCATATCGCTGCCGCAGCAATTAAAATCTCGGATCGACGAGAGTCCCGATGACCGGCTCGTCACGAAGCGCACTGCGGACGCGGTCGCCGTGCCTGCCGTTGATCACCCGCGCCGTGAGGTTGTGATCGAAGACGAATCGGATGAACGCGGGATCGACCTCATCGGAAGTGAGCGTGGGATCCTCGATGCGCGCGAGGAGCTTCTTGCGGTGACGGATGCCGTCGACCGACTTGAGGAGAAGGAGATCGGCCGAGAGTTCGCGAGCGGCCCACGCAGCGATGGTGTCTGAGGTGACGTTCCAGGAGTGGGGCAGGGGATCGATCTCACGGAGAGCGCAGTAGGGGAGGAGAACCGCCACTTCCGAAGGAAGCGCGACGGCAGAGGTTGCCGGGATGCCGTGCGAGGCGATATACCACCCAAACTGCTCCATACCGGCGATCGCCATCCAGTGAGCGGCGTCCTCGGAGACGTCGAGCCGCCGGACGAGGTCGGCGAACTTCCCGCCGCCGGGCACGATCAGCACCGGGCGTCCGGCCTCCCTGAAGAGGTCGAGCAGGGGGACGACCCGGTCAAAGAGGCTCCCGCCGACCTTGACGACCAGCGGGGATGCGAGCGAAGTCATATCGTTTCGCTATTAAACCGGAGATGACATAACCCTGCGTATGCACCGGATCGCCGCCGCTGTCCTGCTCCTCTGCCTCCTTGCCGGCGCGGCCGCCGGTATTCAGATCGTCGAGTTCTGCCCGGACTCCTACCTCTCCGGCGACCCCGACGAGTACCTGGTGCTCGAGGGGACGGGGCTCCTCGACGGCTACGCCCTCTCGGACGGCGAAGGCGGCTACCGGTTCCCGCCCGGAACGCGGATAGACGGACGGCTGACGGTCGCGAGGAGCGGGGCCGCGTTCGAGCGGTCGCATGGCTACCTCCCCGACTTCGAGATCGAGGAGCGGACGTCGGCCGTGCCGGACGTGAGCCCGAACGGAAACCTCCTGATGGCAAACCGGGCAGACGAACTCCTCCTCTACCGGGGAACAACCCTTGTCCAGCAGATCGCCTGGCCCGGCGACGTCTGTGCCCGGGAAGGGCAGATCCACTACTTCGAGGACGGTGTCTGGGACCCGCGCCCGCTCTTTATCGGCCAGTCACGCCTTAAGCCCCAAACATTCGAGGACGTCGCGGTGACCGCGTTTGCCGCCCCGGACTGCTCCTACGAGGTCTTCTCGGCAGCCGTCGCGGGGGCACAGCGCGAGATCCTGGTGAATGTCTACGAGTTCACCGACGAAAAGATGGCGAGCGACCTCATCTCCGCCCTTGAGAGAGGGGTTGCCGTGACCGTCCTCCTCGAAGGCGGGCCGGTGGGCGGTCTCTCGCCGGAGGGGCGCGCGGTCGCGGGCGCCCTCAACCGGAGCGGCATCCCGGTTCTCTCGATGACGACGACGGATGCCGCCCACGCGAAGTACCGCTACGACCACGCCAAGTATCTCGTCATCGACGGAAGCACCGTCCTCGTCGGGAGCGAGAACTTCAAGCCCGGCGGCTACCCGGCGCCGGGGCTGCAGGGCAACCGCGGGTGGGGCGTCCTCCTCGAGGACCTAGAACTCGCGGCCTACTTCCGGGAGGTCTTCCTCTTCGATGCGGCGGGCGGCGACATCGTCCCGCTCGGGGGCACGGCGACCGAGCTCTACACGCCCTGGGCGCCCGACTACGAGGTCGAGTTCGTCCCCTGCCGCGCGGAGGGGGCGCGGGTGACCCCGGTCGTATCCCCGGATACGAGCAGCCTCATCCTCGAACTGATCGAGGGGGCGGAGACGAGCATCGCGATCGAGCAGGCCTACATCACGAACGAGACGGCCTGTGACTTCAACCCTTACCTCGCGGCCGCGATCGACGCTTCCCGGCGGGGCGTCGCGGTCCGGGTGCTCCTTGACTCCGCCTGGTTCAACACCGAGGGCGACGCGGACAACGACGAGATGGTCGAGAACATCAACCGGATTGCCGCGGCCGAAGGGCTGCCGCTCGAGGCACGGCTCGCCGACCTCGAAGCGAATAACCTCGACAAGATCCACAACAAGGGCGTCATCGTCGACGGCCATACGGTGCTCGTCAGCAGCATCAACTGGAACGCCAACTCACCGGCGTTCAACCGGGAGGTGGGCGTGATCGTCGAGCACCCGGAGATCGGCGCGTACTACGCCGCCGTCTTCGAAGACGACTGGGATGCTTCGGACAGGAGTAACGCGAACGGCGCTCCGGGGCCCGACCGGATCAAAACAGCAGCGGCGGCATGCATACTCATCGCGCTGACGGGGCTCTACCTCTACCGGCGGCGGCGCACCTGATACGTCACCGTTTGCCGACGATATCGGCGGAACGGCAGACATCGCAGATGGTGATCGTTCCCTCGCCCGAGGCGACGGCGGAGACCCACCGTTCAATGACCGATTCAAGGGTGTCGGGGAGATCTTCCCGGGTAAATCCACGCTTCCGGCTCATGTACTGGGATACCGCGGCCCTGCTGATTCCGAGGCGCTTTGAGGCCTCGCTCTGGCTGATCCCGCGCTCGTTCACCAGGCGGTAGACCATCTCGGCACGCATCTGCGGAAGCAGCTGCCGGACGAGGATGTCGCATCGCATGATGTCGCAGGAAGACGGCTCGGTCATTGCGCAGACACCATCTGGGAGTCTTTGTACTCGTAGAGGATCTGCCGTGCATCCCTGAAGTTGAACTTCTCCACGATCATATCGTTGTCTTTGAGTCGCTTTAAAGCATACCGGACGGTGCGGGGGGCAAGGCTGCTGAGGCGGACGAGCTCCTTGTG
Source organism: Methanoculleus horonobensis (assembly GCF_001602375.1). NCBI lineage: Archaea > Methanobacteriati > Methanobacteriota > Methanomicrobia > Methanomicrobiales > Methanomicrobiaceae > Methanoculleus > Methanoculleus horonobensis. The sequence continues at coordinate 358,225 of NZ_BCNY01000015.1, forward strand.
GGTCAGAGAACCCCCGTCCTCGAGCAGGAGGAGGATCTTTCTCGATGAAGGGGGGAGGTTCACATCATCCATAGAGGATAGTTAACGCTGTTAACATATCAAACTGACGGAAGTTATTAGCCCGGACGTCGATAGGGTTTACCATGCTGGAACGGCAGGAGAAAACGGCACTTGCCGTCCTCGTATGCGTCGTCGGTATCGTGCTTTTAGTGCATATCCTCTTTAACGCTGTCGGCCGGCCGCTGGTGGCGGAACCCTACTCGCCGGAGGTTCCGGACGGGACGCTGGTTCTCCTCGAGGGAAGCATCGAAGGGATCACAGAGACCTCAAGCGGCGGGCACCTGATCCTCACCGTCAACGGCACCGCGGTCTTCCTGCCGGAAAACGTGGCTGCCGGGCTCGAACTGCACCAGAACGAGAACATAACACTATACGGGGTCGTTCAGACCTATCGAGGGAAACGGGAAGTGGTGGTAGCCTCTTCCGGGGATATCCAGGTCCTGAAATGAACTACTTCGTCTTCGTATAGAAGATATCGGCGTCGTCGCCATCTCCGAAGAGGGGCTGCCCCCGCCGGGACTTCCCGCGGCTCTCTTCCTTCTTCGCGGTCTCCCGTTCGGGTTCCCGGCCGGCGGGGGCCGGGGTCTCGTCGGGCTTCTTCTTCCGTCCTCCCTCCACGCCGGAACCGGAAGGGAGGTCTCCGTCGTTGATCCGCACGCTCGGCATACAGGATAATCACCCTGCCCGGTATATGACACCTCTGGATCACCCGGCGGCCATGTGCGGTTTTCCCGGTATAACGCGCTTCATCTCCGCCTCCGACAGGGTCCGAACACCGGGAGGGAAGGGGAAACGAGATAAGATCGGTTTTCACCCCACGGCGGGCCGCCGCGCGGATATCGCACGGCAAAACTGCCCGGAAAGAATTTTCCCTTCCGGGAGAGATACTCAACCATCGCGAGAACAACAGTAATTCGGACCGAACGGGGCGGCGAGCCGGGATGGAGCAGCACGGAGGATTATCCGCTCTCCGCGGTCCCGGACGAGGCGCGGCGTGGATTCTGGCCGATGACACTGGTGCTGCTCGGATTCACCTTCTTCTCCGCCACGATGTGGGGCGGCGCGACCATCGGGGTTGCGTTCCCGTTCTGGCCCGATCTCGCTCTGGTCATCCTCCTCGGGAGCGCGATACTCGCGTTCTATGTCGCCGGCCTCGGGTACGTCGGCTTCAGGAGCGGCCTTTCCACCGTCCTCTCCGCGCGGTTCGCCTTCGGGGACGCGGGGAGCCGATGGCCCGACATCCTCCTCGGGCTCACTCAGGTCGGATGGTATGCCTGGGGAACCGCGACGATCACGATCGTCCTTGCCCGCCTGCTGGACCTTGATCCGGGGTGGAAAGCGCCCCTGATGCTCGTCTTCGGGTTCGTCTTCTGCCTGACGGCGTATATCGGCTACCGCGGGATTGCAGCCCTCTCGTGGATCTCGGTTCCGGCGATGCTCCTCCTCATCGCCGCAAGCGCCTCGGTCGCCCTCAGGGACGCCGGGAGTGCGGCCGATCTCCTCCCGCCGGGCACCGTGGAGGCGCTTACGGTCGCCGAAGCGCTCACGATCGTCGTCGGCACCTTCGTCTCCGGCGGCACCCAGGTCGCGAACTGGACCCGCTTCTCCGGGTCGGCGCGCACCGCCGTCGGTTCTACGTTCCTCGCCTTCTTCTTCGGGAACGGACTGATGGTCGCCGTCGGGGCCTTCGGTGCCGCCGTCTACGGCCTCTCCGACATCGTCGAGGTTCTGGCGGTTCAGGGTCTTCTTTCCGCCGGCATCCTGATGCTCTTCTTGAACATCTGGACGACCCAGGACAACACCATCTACAACTTCTCGGTTGCCGGCTGCCACTTCTTCAGGACAGAACGCCGAAGGCTGGTCACCTTCGCCGGCGCCGCTGCAGGGACAGCCCTCGCGCTCCTCGGGATGTACAACTGGTTGATCCCCTACATGACCCTCCTCGGAACGTTCATCCCTCCGCTCGGCGGGGTGATCATGGCCGACTTCTTCGTCCGCCACCGGGGACGCTACCCCGCACCCGGGGAGGAGGCCGTCCCCCGGTTCAACCTGCAGGGGATCGCGGCGTATGCTGTCGGCTCTCTCGCCGCCCTCCTGGTTCCGGGCATCCCCCCGGTGAACGGCATCGTCGCCGCGTTCCTCGCCTACGCCTGTCTCGTCCGGCTCCCGGCTCACATAAACCGCTCGAACCGGTCGCGGGAGACCCGGCAGATGGGGCAGGTCTCGGGCGGCTCGTTCCGGGCGCAGAGGTAACCGCAGACCCGGCACCGCCAGACCGGATAGTTCAGGGCTCCCGGTGCGCGGCCCACCACGGCGCGCTCCTCTTTCTGCCGCTTGCGCTCCGCCGGGGGCGGCCGCCGTTCCGGAACGGGGGCAGCAGCACGCTTCCCGCTCTCCACGTCGGCGGTGACGTAGAGGGCGCAGTAGCAGGCCCCGTAATCGGCGAGGTCGGGGTCGCGGTAGTCGCAGGGGCAGATGATGTCAAGGTCGTCGTCCCGGTTCCCCGTGGCGAGCCTGCAGGGGCAGGAGATGTAGCCGTAACGCTCCCGGTTCGCGAGCAGCCCTCTGACGAGATCGCAGGTGAACTCCCGGTCGGGATTCGTGTGGTACCCGCCGGCCTCCGCCTCGGCTTCGAGGTCGCGCATGAGCCGGTTCACCTCCCCGTCGTTCACCGCATCAGGCACCGACCGCCTCCCGGATCTCGTCTTCCCGGAACCCCACGATCACCTTCTCCTCACCGATGACGACCGTCGGAAACGAGAGGCTGGGGTTCCAGCGTTCGACCTCCCTGACCACGCGGTCGCGCTCCTCCCCCGCGAGCAGGTCTACGTAGACGTACGAGAACCCAACGCCGAGGTCGGTGAGAAGTTCCTTTGTGCGGGCACACCAGCCGCAGGTGCTCAGGGCATAGAGCATTACCCTGCCGCGGTCGACTCCAGGCACGTGCTGCACCTCTACCAACAACCTCCCTCCGTCGCACCCTGCTACGGGGGCCGAGGGTAAGTATCTTGCCCCGGGAGAGGGAGGGTCAGGAGGAAGCGGGCTTGAAGAGCAGGAAGAGGCCGGCACCATCCCCGGAGACCGCAAGCGCCGCTCCTGAGAGTCCGAACTTCCGCCGGTAGAACCGGATTCTCCGGGGGGAGAGGGGAACGGACGCCTCGATCAGGAGCCCGGCGGTATCCTCCTCCCGCCGGAGAACGAGCCGGATCTCGCGGGCGCCGGCGGCCGCCATACCCTCGAGGACACCGACGACCTCGTCGCTGAACCGTTCCCGGTCGACCAGCACCGGCGGGAAAGATCCTACGGCATCTAAAACGAGCTCGACGTCCTCCAGGAGCGGGAGGTAGGCGAGACGGGAGACGAGTTCCGCCCGGTATGCCACCGGATCGTCCGCCGCTTCGATGAACGCCTCGTCCGAGAACGGGGGTGTCGAGACCGCGGCGGCGATCTCGCGAAGCATCGACGGGGGATCCACGGAGGAGAGGCAGCCGGCGTCCCGGTACCCGAAGACCGTGTTCATGAAATCGGTGAGCAGACGATCAGCCCGGCGGAGGAGCGCTGCATCGACGACGTGGTTCAGCCGGTCGCCTGCAAAGTGGGTCTCGATCCGCTGGATCGCCTGAACCGCTTTGAGAACGAGCTGGACCTTGAGCCTCTTTCCCGCGTTGAACTCGTCGGCAAACTGTGAAAAGTCCGCAAGGACACCGTCAATCTGGTCGGACTCCAGAAGTTCCTGGTAGCGCCGGGCCTCTTCATCCTCACCGAGTTCTTCGAGGCGGTAGGCGAGGGCGTAAAGCCGCCCTGAAACCGCTGCAAAGATCCGGTTGACCTCCTGGAGCAGGTCGACGGCGTGCTCCAGCGAGTCATCGAGCCGTCCTCGGTCGAAGGGGCCTATGCTGGCGAGCTCCGCAGCATCCCTCTCGAGCCGGTCGAGGAGCCCCGGCATCGCCGTAGCCGCGACACACCTGCCGTGGCCCGGGCAGCAGAGGCTGACGGGCTCGTTGGCGAAGATCCACCTGACCCTCCCTACGGTCTCGAGCAGCGCCGGCTGATCCCACCCCGAAAGCCCGGCAACTCCGGGGCTCGCGGAGAAGAGGAGGTCGCCGATGAAGAGGTATTCGCCGAGTCGAATACAGATACTATCGGGTGAATGCCCCGGTGTATGATAGACCGTAAGAGTATCGCCGGAACGGAGCGGTATCTGTTGCCGGTGGAGGAGAGCGGCGCCGTCTATCTCCAGGGTTTCGTGGTCGCCGATAGCGAGCAGAGGGAGAGCGACCGGGAGCGGCTCGATCTCCCTCCCCATCAGTTCCGCAACAGTCCGGACGGTGTCGCCGGATTCAAGCACCTGCGCGCCCGTCTCCTCTGCGGCAATGCTGAGATCCGGGAGGGCCCGGAACCGGGGGTTCCGGATGGCCTGGAAACAGTGGTCGGCGTGGCAATGGGTGAGGAAGAGGAGAATCGGGCGAGGTGCCTCCAAAAGAAGGTCGCCCACCAGTTCGAGGATCCGCTCCATCTGTCCGGCGTCCGCCCCCGTATCGATGAGCAGGATCTCGCCGGGTGTCCGGATGAGATAGGCGTTCGAACAGGTGACGTCCGGTTTCCGGATGAAGGGGTAGATCTCGGCACCGGCTGTACCCGGCACCGGTTGCCATTGTTGATCCTGGAGCATGTCTGTACCTGCAAGGATAATTGACCAGTGTTGCACTGCAGGAGAGAAAAAACAGGCTGGTTTTTCTCCAAAAGGGATCATCCGGTCGGACGGCCGGGCGCGGGTAAGTTCTTATCCCCCCGTGCAGGATGGAGAGATGAGGTGAAACGAGGCATGAATCTCAGAAGATTTGCCGGAATCGCAGCCGCACTCGTTCTCGCGGCATGTATCTGCGGCACTGCCGCCGCACAGCAGACGGGCATCGACGAGATAGGGACCATCGCCGCCAACGAGACGGTCACCATCGGCGGGACGACGAACCTCGCCCCCGGCAACCGCCTGCTTGTGGAGGTGACGCCGGTCGGGTTCGGGCCGGGGAACGCCTCAGTGCAGGGAGGGACGTCGGGGACGGCCGTCGTAGAAGCGGGGAACGATACCGCGAACACCTGGTCGTTCGAGGTCGATACGACCGGGTTCGAGCCCGGGGAGTACACCGTGACCGTGGACTGGGTCGAGGGCGGCGCCACCGCAAGCACCACCTTCACCGTCGTCGAGGCGGGGGCGGCGACCCCGACGCCGACGGGAACCCCGGCCGCCACCACGCCGCCGCCGACGACGACGGCAAGCCCCACGCCGACCGCGGCAGGATCCGTTCTCCCGGCGGCGACGGCCCTCGCAGCGGGGCTGGTCGGCTACCTGGTGCGGCGGCGGTAGGGGAGGATACACCTCACCGCCGGTCGACGATCCGCTTCGGCCGGCCGGGCGCCCGGTGGAGCTCGAGCCCGCCCGGCGGCGTGACGCTGCAGAGGATCTGCAGCGATCCGTCCTCGTATGCCCCCGAAAGGGCCGGAACCGACCGCAAAAGGGCAGCGATGAAAGTCTCCTCAACCGCCGCCGGATCAACGCGGGCGGGATCGAGACACTCCATGCTCACCCGGAGGACGGTCTCCCCCGCCTCGTCGCCACCGTAGACGAACGCCTCGTACTCCCCGTTCAGGTAGGCCATGTTCTCGGGCGCAAAGACCGCCGCCTCCACGTCCACGCGGTTGAGCGCGATATCCCCGATCCGGATCGTCTCCGCCTCCCGCCGGGGGGAGGCGATCCGCATGTGCGTCCGGCCGCACCCGCACCGCTCCCGGGAGACGACCGAGCAGGTATCCTCCGTATCGTAGTTGATGAGGAGCGTCCCCGCCCTCTTTCCCGGCGCAAGGAGCGTCGTATAGACCAGCCGCCCGGTTTCGCCGTCATGGACGAACCGGTTCATCCCGGGGTCGTAGAGGTCGAAGTGAACCAGATCCTCGGGGACGTGCAGCCCTGCCTGGCGGATGCACTCGCCGCACATCGTCCCCTCGGTGCTCCCGTAGGAGTTGTAGACCGGGCATCCCCAGACCTCCTCCAGGTAGCGCCTCGACTCCGGGGCGAAACTCTCGCCCCCGACGACGAGGCGTTTCACGCCCGCGTCCTGTGGCGGGTGCCCTTCCGCCTCCATCCTGCGGGCGAGCCGCAGAAACTTGAAGACGCTCCCGATCAACGCCGTCGGGCGGTACTGTTCCATCACCCTGACCGGGAAGGTGCACTTCCCCTCCGGGACGATCGCCATCCCGATGTCCCGGGCGGCGAGGGTCATGGTGTTCGCGCCGACGTTCATCCCGTAGGAGGCGCAGACCACCACCCGGTCGCCGGCCTCGAACCCCTGCGATATGAAGAGCCGGGCGTACTTCTCCGCATACCGCTCCCAGTCCTCCCAGGTGAGGAAGAAACTCTTCGGGATACCGCTCGTCCCTGAGGTCTCGTTGACTGTGAAGACCGCCTCCCAGGGGACGCTCTTGAAGCAGAACTCCTCTTCGTGCGGGGGCTGGTACCGCCGGATCGTCGCCCCGGAGATGATGGGGAGGTCACGGAGATCCTCGTGCTCCCGGATAGCCTCCGGGCGGATGTTGTGCCGCTCGAACCACCGGCGGTAGAAGGGCGAGTGCTCCCTCGCATACCGGATGGTCAGGCGGATCCGCTCGTCGATCAGCGTATCGAGATCCGATCGCGCAAGCGTCTCCACCGCCGGGTCATGATATCGGTTGCCTGTCATCCGGCCGGGATAGGCGCAGGGGATAAAATAGGTGCCGGGGGATCAGAGCGCCCAGGCGGGAATCTCCAGGGGAACCCCGAGCGCCCAGAGGACGATCGTGTAGAGGCAGATCATCCAGAGCGCCACGCCGATGAGGTCGAGCGCCCAACCGGACCGGAGCAGATCTCTTGCGGTGATGTAGCCGCTCCCGTAGGCGACGGCGTTCGGCGGGGTGGCGACCGGGAGCATGAACGCCATCGAGGCGCAGACCGCGGCGGTCATCATCAGGACGATCGGGTTCAAGCCCATGCTGACGGCAGTGACCGCCATGATCGGCATCAGGACGGCGGCCATGGCCGTGTTCGAGGCGATCTCCGAGGCAAACGAGACCCCCAGCGCCACGATGAGGATCAGGAGGATGACCGGGAGCCCGTGGATGAGCGTGAGCGACTCGACGATCGCCGCGGCGAGTCCGCTCGCGAGGAACCCGTTCGAGAGGGCGATACCGCCGCCGAAGAGGAGGAGGATCCCCCAGGGGATCTTCACCGCCCACTCCCACTCCATCGTAAAGATGCCCTTCTTCGCGTCGACCGGAAGGACGAAGAGGAGGAGAGCACCAAAGATCGCGATGGTGGAGTCCTTGATCCCGGGGAAGATCATATCGAGGCCGGGGATGACGAACCCGCCGATCTCCTTCGTCTGCTCGAAGACCCAGGCGAGGGCGGTCAGGGTAAAGACGATCAGCGTCCACCGCTCCCCGGTGGAGATCGAACCGAGTTTCTCGAGCTCCTCGCGGATGATCTCCCGGGCGCTTGGGAGGCTCGATCCCATCTGCCGGTAGGGAACCTCGATCAGCCAGAGCCAGGCAAGGATGAGGAATACGGCGGCGAACGGGACGCCGAACTTCATCCAGGTGAAGAAATCGATGGTGGGCGCGTCGGGAAAGATCGTCGCGAGCTGGGAGATGAAGATCCCGTTCGGGGGCGTGCCGATGATCGTGGCGATCCCCCCGATGCTCGCGGCGTAGGGGATGGAGAGGAGGAGGCACCGGGCGAGAGCCTGCTCTTTCCTGTCGAGATTCTCAAGGGCTTTGTCGGTCCCGGGAATGATCGTCAGGATGATCGCGACCGCGATCGGGATCATCATCATCGCTGTTGCAGTGTTTGAGATCCACATCGAGAGGAACGTGGTAGCGACCATGAACCCGAGCACCAGGCGCCTCGGGCTCGTCCCCACGAGACGTATGATATGCAACGCGATCCGCCGGTGCAGGCCCCACCGCTGCATCGACATGGCGATGATGAACCCCCCGAGGAAGAGGAAGATCACCTCGTTGCCGTATGATTCCGCCACCTTCACCGGCGAGAGAACCCCGAGCACCGGGAAGAGGACCAGCGGAAGCAGGGCGGTCGCCTCGAGGGGGATGACGCCCGTGACCCAGAGGAGAACCATCAGGATGGTCACTGCCGCGACGGCTTTGGCCTCGGGCGCGAGGACGGTGGGATCGACGGGAATCGCCAGAACCACGAAGAAGACGAGGATTGATGCGATGATGAAGGCGACCCTGCTCATTATCAGAAATTGGAGAAGAAATTATTTAAGTGTAAGGAATCGAATTCCAGCACATTTAAAAGATTATAACAGAATTAGAGCATATTAAACACAGCTTTGCCGTTACAGGGCGATCGGAGTGCAGCCGGAACCGGTTCCGACGGGGATGAGTCGTCGCGCCACCGTACCAACCTATATCAGCAGAATCAGCCATACGGAATACCATGACACCAGAGTGGATCCGCAGGCGAGGCCCCGTCATCCTCCTCGCCGTCTGCATCATCGCCCTCTGTGTGGGGCAGGCCGGAGCCCGCGGGCCGACTGTCCGCGACATCCAGCCTCACGATGCGATCTTCGTCTACGAAGAGGGGCTCGACCTCTCGCAACTCCGTAACGCGACCACGAATAACCCCGTCACGGAGCTGCGGCGATATCAGGACGACAGACCCGACCGGGGAGTCGAGAGAAGCATCCCGGTCGCCGACGACACGAACTTCGAGGTGCAGGAGTTCCAGGTGCGGGAAGACTACGGAACCTACTACGCCTTCAACCCCACGGACGGGGCGACGGGCGAGGTCATGATCCGCGAACCGATGCTCTTCCTCGACGTGGTGCTCGCGAACCCCTACCACAACGAGCCGCTGGAAGGGCTGACCGTCTCCCCGAACACCCGGATAGCGTTCAGGGTCTCCGCTCCCGACGTCGGGGCGTATTACCAGGCGAACGGGGTCTACCCGGCGACGATCGATATCCTGCTCACCACGCCGGGCGGTGCGGAGACGACGAGGATCGGCGGGGTCAACCTGGCCGGGCTGAACGTCAGTTCCACCCGGTTCTACACCGACGACTCCGGCAGACCCGGCGCGGTTCGGCTTGGGGATATCGGCGAACCGGGAACCTACTCCGTCAGAGCGGTATGGAGGATGCCGGCCGGGTTTGACGGCAGTGCTCCCGACTCCAAACCGGTGACGTTCACGGTAGCAAACCGCGTCGGGGTGGATACGACGCCGACGCCCACCGCAACCGTGACGGCCACGCCGACGGCAACTCCGGCGCCGACCACCGCACCCCCGACGACCGTGCCCACGACCGAACCGACAATGACGCCGACACCCACCGCGACGGCGGAACCGGCAACCCCGACACCGACCGCAGCGCCGCTCCCGGCCGCCCTGGCCGTAGCGGCGGTCGGGTTCGCCCTGGCGCTCGCCGGCAGGCGGCGGTAAAAGATCAGCAGAACCGGCAGCCGCAGCCGCCGGCCGCGTCCCTGATGCGGCGGAGGGCGGCCGCCGCCCATCTTGCGACGCCCGGATCGGTATCCTCGAGCGCCTCCATGAGCGCCGGAGCCGCTTCGGCATCTCCGATCATCCCGAGGGTGTAGGCCGCCCACATCCGGAGGCGGGGCTCGGGATCGTCGAGCGCGGAAAGAAGCGGCGGAAGGGCGTCCCGCCCGAGGGTGGCGAGCTCCGCCGCAGCCGTCATCCGGTCGGCAGTCTCTCCGTCGCGGAGAGTCCGGATCAGCGCCCCGGCACCCGCCGTCACGGGGACGTCTTCTCCTCTTCCGGCTCCTCGTCACCCGTAGCCAGGATCTCGTCGAGACCCACGTAGATCGGGAAGACCTCGTGGACACCCGCGAGCAGGAAGACCTTGTAGACATCGGGCTGGAGCGAGCAGAGCGCCATCTCTCCATCCACCCTCCTCAGAGCGCGGAACTTTCCGAGCAGCACCCTGAGACCGCTGCTGCTCATGTAGGCCGCCTTCTCCAGGTTCACGAGCACCCGTTTCCCGCCCCGCGCCAGCACCGCAGAAATTGCCGTATCCAGGCGCTCTGCCGATTCCGCATCGATTCTGCCGTCAACCGAGACGATTGCCGTATCGTCCCGCTCACTGACCGTTACGTCCATGATTTTTATCGGCGTGAAGAGGGGAAAAGCACTCGCTTTTTCACCGGGGCCTGCACCACAGTTACGCTTTTTGAAAAAAGAGGTCAGTGAGTCTGCCGGTAGTAATCCCACGCGTCGATAACGGTCCCGTTTGCAAAGATGCAGACGCCGTACTCGCTGCCGTCGGGGTTCTTCCGGATCTCGTAGGTGTGCCCCTGCTCGATGCACCAGACCGCGGCCGGGTTCGCGATGCCGGCACATGTGCTGCACGCGGTGGAGATCCACGGGACGGCGATGACTTCGACCGGGGTTCCCCACTGCTGGATGGTCATGGTGTCGCGGGCGACTTCCCCGACGAAGGTGAGCCGCAGCCCGTCGACGCGGTAGGTCTCGGCGAGATCGAGCGGGAGGTAGCGCTCCCCGTCGTCGGCGACGATCCCGTAAAATCCGCCCTCGAGGTCGATATAGGTGACCGTCCCGGTCTTTGCGACGTAGGTCGCGTTCCCTGCCCTCTCGATGGCGATGACTTCAACGGGGGTGCCCCACTGCTGGATGGTCATGGTGTTCTCCTTGATCCGGGCGACGAACGTCACGTTCGTGCCGTCAGCCTGCCAAGACTCGTTCAGGTCGAGCGGGAGGTAGTTGCCGTCGTCGGCGACGAGGCCGTAGAACCCACCCTCGAGATCGATGTAGGTGACCGTGGCGTTCCCGGAGACGAGAAGGACGCCTTCAACCAGTTCGATCGACCGGATCTCCACAGGAATTCCCCACATCCCGATCCCCGCGGCATCGTCCTGCACATCGGCGCTGAACTGCACTAAAAGACCGTCCTGCCGGTACTCCGCCGGAAGGTTTCCGGGCAGGAATTTCCTGCCGTCGTCGGTGACGAGGCCGTAGAACCCGCCCTCGAGGTCGATGTAGGTGACCGTAGCGTTCGCCGCGACCGTCCGGCGGGTGTCGCCCGCCGCGATCTCGACTATCTCGACCGGCGTCCCCCACTGCTGGATGGTTGCCGTCTCGCTCGCGGGTTCGACGGCGAACGCGACACGGAGGCCGTCCTGCCGGCATTCTGTCGGGAGGTCGGCGGGGAGGTAGCGCTCGCCGTCATCGGCGACGATCCCGTAGAACCCGCCTTCAAGATCGACGAACGTGATCGTGCCGTTCCCGGAGATGCGAACGGCCGGCTCGTCCTCTCCTCCGGCAGCCATGCACCCGCATGCAGCGACAGCCCCGAAGAGAACGCAGAAGATTACCAGGTAGTTCGGATAGGATCCCGTCATAGGCTTCAACAGAAATACATTACCCGGTCAGAGGTAAGTAGGTTTCCTTAACTACGAACAAATTCGGACTTATTTGACGGGAAAGCCATGTATCGGGTGAAAAAAGGATCGAAGACGAGCGTCAGCGCCCCCCGACGCCGCCGCCCCCAAAGCCGCCGCCACCGCCGAACGACCCGCCGCCACCGAACCCGCCGCTGCCGCCGCCGCTCGACGGCGGGGAGTAGAGGACGATCGGGGCAAAGATCACCGGCATGTTCGAGTAGAGGGGCACCCCGACGTCGGGGAGGTTGATACGCAGGTTCTTCATCGCCTCCTCCACCTTATCGCCGAGGCCGAGCGCCGTCCCGTAGACCAGCCACTCCCCCCACATCGAGAGGTCGGCGGGGGAATACTGCCGGATCAGCGCGAGATCCGAGAGGAAGTAGGAGAACGCGTCCCACTCGAGTTTCTCCTTGTAATGATCGCCCTTCCAGAACCCAAAGAGCGTCGAGGGGTAGAGGGCCGCGATCCCGACCTGGACCGCGGCGACGAAGGAGAGGATACCCGCCGGGATCAGGAGATAAGCCGCTCCCGGCGCGAAGATGAACGCGAGGATGGCAAGCCCGCACGGGATGGCACCGAGGAAGACGAGCGGGAGGATCATCGTCCGGCCGTCCTTGATATACCGGTGGGCGAGCGAGGCGTCCACGTCCCGGGTCAGGCCGGCAAGAGACTGCTGGTATTGCACGATCCGGTGCTGGTAGCCGGGGCTCCGCCGGGCGGTCCGGGCAAACTCCTCGAGTTCGGCGGTGTCCACGACGTGATCGTCGGCGATATTGCCGAGGAAGTTGAGCACCCGCTGCTCGTAGGGATCGGTCGATTCTCCCGAGACGATCCTGACCGTGACGCCTTTGCCGTCCGGCTTCTCCGTCACCACGATCTTCTTCTGCCGGTGAAGATCGAGGAGCGTCGCGTAGAACCCGTCTTCGTCGAAATCAAGTGCGTCGCCCTTGAAGAGGAGGTTCACCTGCCAGGGCTTGAGCGCGGTGTTCGGCGTGAAACTCAGGTACTCCGGCACGGTAAACTCTTTCTCCCTGCCGTAGCGGAGGTAGACGCCGAGAAGAATGAACGGCATCGCGAGGACGAGGACGGTCGCAAGGACGTAGAGGATGTTCGCCGCTGCATAGAGGACCGGAGGCCAGCGGTGAGCGTCAGCCGTCTGCTGCCGCACCTCCGGGACATATTCGGGGAACCCCTCGATCCCTTCCATGAAGGCGGGATCGAGGATCATCTCGATATTCAGCGCGTCGTCCTGCGGGGCGGCCCCCGTGACGACGACGGACTCCGCCGTCCGCTCGACCTCAAGGGTCGGGGGATACGTGTAGACCTCCTCGATCTGCCCGGCGAACGGCAGCGTGATCCGGAGGTTGCGGAAGGAGACGTGCTCGTCCACGAGTTTCAGGTTCAGGTGCGCCCATTCCTCGTCATACTCGATCGGCGGCCGGACGATGTAGCGGTACTCCACCGTGTAGGTGCCCGGGGCGAAGTAGCCGGGGTTGTAGAGGCCCACCTCGCTATCGAACGCAAGGCCCCGGATCGCCGAGATATCGGACGGAGTCGGGTTCCCCGCGGCCATCCGCACCTCTCCCCAGTAATCCTTGACGTAGCCGAGGGTTCCGGGTGGGGCGGTCATTCCGACAAACTCGATATGCGGCCGATCGATTGCGGAAAAAGCAAGCGGCGCGTCCCAGTAACGGAAGAGCATCCGGTACTCGCCCGCGGCGCGGACATCGTAGGTGTAGCGCTCGATCAGGGTTCCGTTCTCGTAAAAGACCACATCGTAGTGCTCGACCTCCAGGCTCCCCCGGAAGAGGGCGGGGAGCGCGTTCGCTCCGACGACCGCCAGCACCCCGACAATCAGGGTGACGGCGAGGAGGGTGAGAATCTGCTGCCGCTCGGTTATCCGCATGGTTTATCAGAACGCTATCGTCGGGACCCGTTCGATCTCCTCACCGAACTCCAGGTACTCGAGTTTCTGAAAGCCCATGACGCCGGCGATCAGGTTCGAGGGAACCGTGTCGGTCATGGTGTTGTACTGCTGGGCGATGTTGTTGTAGGTGTAGCGGTGCCGGGCGATCTCGTCCTCGACACCCTGGATCGCACCCATCAGGTTCTGCACCGTCTGGGAGGTCTTGAGATCGGGGTAGTTCTCCGCGACGGCGAGCAGCCGCCCGAGAACCGAGCGGGACTCGCGTTCGAGTTCGTTCAGGTCGCCCGGACCGGCGCTGCCGACGCGCGCGCGCATCTCGGTCACCCCGGTCAGGGTCTCCTTCTCGAAGGTTGCGTAACTCTTCACCGCGCCGAGGAGCTGCTCGATCATGTCCAGCCGCTTCTTCATCGCGACCTTCACCTGCCCGACCGTCGCTTCGGCGGAGTTTTTGAGGGAGAAGAACCGGTTGTAGATGCCGACTGCCGCCGCCACGATGCCGATGACGATCAGCACCACGACGACGATAAGGACAAGGGAGATGATGTCCAATGTTGTCACCATTACTCTATGTGCCCCGCGGCGTATTTAAGGAGTGACCCTTGAAACAGCACGGGGGAGCGAAAAAAACCGATACGGAAGGGATTGGGCGGTTCCCCGCTTTGACCGCGTTTCCACGATAAAACGGCTACTCGGCGATCTCCTCGCCGGAACTCACCATCGCCACGACGTTGCCGTCCGCGTCCCGCAGAAGGGCGTTGTGCCAGAGGATCGGCCGCTCCCGCCCGTCCCGCGTGACGACCGGACTCTCCTCGAACGGCGGAGGCTCGGCACCGCAGGCCACGAGACGGCTGAAGTTCTGCGCGAGCCGCTTCCGCAGCCGCTCGGGGACGACCGTCTCAAACCAGTTCTTTCCTGCGAGATCTCTCTCGGTGTATCCCAGGATCTCGCTCGCCTTCCGGTTGACGAGGTCGATGGTGCCGTCCGCCCGGATCACCGCGATCACCACGCCCGCTGCCTCCAGGTACCCCTGCGCCCGGTCGCGCTCGGCGATCAGGAGAACCTCCGCGGCTGCGCGATCGGTGACGTCCTCGGCGATCCCGAGCATGTACTTCAGCATGCCCCGTGAGCTGAAGATCGGGATCTTCTTCACGGAGAGCGTCCGCCCGCCCCCGATCCGGATCTCTTTCTCAAGGGCGGCCGCCCGCTCCACCAGTTCCCGGTCTCCGTCGGCGAAGAAAGCCGCCATCTCCGGCGGGAAGATCTCCGCAGCCTGTCTTCCCGTCATCTCCTCCTGCGTCAACCCAAGGAACGTCTCGGCGGCCTTATTCGAGAAGACGAAGGTGTTTCCCTCCACCTCCCGAACGAAGACCATGCTCGGGATGTTGTTGACCACCGAGTAGAGGAACGACTTCCACTGGCCCACCCGCTTTGCGGCACGCGCCCGTTCGGTGACGTCGCGGCAGACCATCCGGTAGCCGGTGAAGTCGCCGATCACGTCGTAGACCGGCGTTGCGCTCACCTCGAGGACGACGGGGCTCCCGTCCCGATGGAGCATCGTCCATTCGAAGAGAACCCCCGGTCTTGGTTCGGCTAAAAGTGCGGCAAACTGTTCCCGAACCGGCTCCGCCTTCTCCGGGGGCATGAAGTCGCAGGGTGTCTTTCGGAGCATCTCTTCAGGTGCGTAGCCGAGGATCTCCCGGCTTTTCGGGCTGACATAGGTGAACGTGCAGATCTCGTCGACGTTCAGGATAAGGTCGCTGATGTTCTCGACGAGGCTCCTAAAGAGGAGCTCGCTCTCGCGCAGGGCCTCCTCCGCCCGCCGTCCCTCGGTGATCTCCTCGAGGATGATGGTGACGCCCGGCGCTCCGTCGTTGAAGACGGTGGGGAGGAACTTGATCCTGAAGAAGAGTTCCTCGTCGTGACGCAGGAACCGGAGTTCTTCGGTGACCTCGCGGCCGCCCAGGGCGTCGGTGATCCGGCTCCGTATCAGCGGGTGATCGAACGCGGCGAGCGGCGACGTCTCGATGGAGTTCCCGATGATGTCATCCCGCTCCCTCCCTGAAAACGAACAGACGGCATCGTTCGCCTGGACGATCCGGCGGTCCCGGTCGAGCACCAGCACGAGATCCGACGAGAAGTTGAGCATGGCGGCGATGGGAACCCTCTGCGAGAGGTAGAAGACCTTGGCCTTCCCGTAGGTCTCCATCTCTACCTGGCCCGATACCAGGAGGACATCGAGGTACCGGGAGACGGTGTTTCGATTGATCCCGACGGCGGCGGCAAGATCGGAGACCGACATGCCACGCGGGTGCTCTTTTAAGGCCCGGAGCAGGAGAGAGAGTGCGTCGGTAGTGGGATCCATGTGAAAAGAGTGTTTCGTGCCGGGAGATATAGCGTTTTGCAGTGCTGCATGCTATGTCGCTACACGCAACGCCACACATCAATGCAAGGCAATG
Source organism: Methanoculleus horonobensis (assembly GCF_001602375.1). Lineage (NCBI taxonomy): Archaea > Methanobacteriati > Methanobacteriota > Methanomicrobia > Methanomicrobiales > Methanomicrobiaceae > Methanoculleus > Methanoculleus horonobensis. The sequence continues at coordinate 374,137 of NZ_BCNY01000015.1, forward strand.
GCCGAAAACAATAAATATCCCCCCGATCAACATATGATCCCCAGAGTCGAGAGACGGGGAATCTCTCCGACAAACCGGATCGCGCAGGCACAGCGGTCCGGGCCGGGCCGGCACAGGAACGGCTGGGATCGGTGAACGGAACATTCACCACGCAGACTGCATCAACGTCACGATGCACCGGAAGAGACCCGGTGCACACAGGCACACCTCTCTAGAACACTCATACCGGCACGGTGAACTGCGGCACCGGGGCGGGCGGCACAACCGCCCCGAAACCTCCCCGCAGACACCGGATGGTTATCACACACCCGATAATATCCCTTTTTTTGTTCTCTTCCTCTAAGACGCCCGAAAACAGAGAGCAACATCTATCTTTCATCAGAACAAAAAACTCATCAAATGAGCGGACACGTTGAGATCACCGAGAGACGGGCCAGCAATGTCGATATCATCGCGGTGAAAGGGCGGCTGGACGCAGGCTCCTCGGAGACGGTACAGGAGCGGATCAACAAGGTGCTCGACGCCGGAGGGAGAAACCTCCTCGTCAACCTCTGTGACCTCGACTACATCAGCAGTTCCGGGCTCCGGGTGCTGCTTGCCGCGCTGAAGCGGCTGAAGGCCGACGGTGGCACATTCCGGATCGCCTGCGCACAGCCGCAGATCCTCGAGGTCTTCACCATGGCGGGGTTCCACCGGATCTTCTCGCTCTCTCCCGACGAGGCAACCGCACTTGCCGGATTTCCAGCGGAGTCCTGAGCGGCACCACGGGCGGTAGACCGGCATGGCGTTCTCCGGCTTCGGCGATATGTTCTTCGTGCTCCTGCAGATGATCTGCGTCATCATCGTGGTCGCCTACCTGATCACACGGACGAAGTCGTTTACGCAGGTGCTCAACGGGATCTTCACCTGGAAGGGCCAGGTGACCCTCATCCTCCTCTTCGGAGCGCTCTCCATCTACGGCACCGAGAGCGGCATCACCATCCTCGGGGCCACGGCAAACGTCCGCGACCTCGGCCCCATGGTCGGCGGGCTCGCCTGCGGGCCGGTGGTGGGGCTCGGCGCCGGTCTGATCGGCGCAGCATACCGCTTCTCCCTCGGGGGGTTCACCGCCGTCCCGTGTGCAACCGCGACCATCCTCGCGGGGCTCTTCGGGGGGCTGATCTTCCTCCTTGCCGGCCGCAGATTCATCGGGATGCACGGCGCAGTCCTCTTCGCCGTCGGGATGGAGGCGCTCCACATGGGGATCACCCTCCTCCTCTGCCGGCCCTTCGAGCAGGCGCTCGGGGTCGTTGAGGGAGTGGCCGTCCCGATGATCATCGCCAATGCCACCGGGGTCTTCATCTTCGCGTTCATCATCGGGAATCTGATCGCCGAGCGGCAGACGAAGGATGAGCGCGACTCCTTCCTCTCGGAACTCGAGCGTAAAAAGGCCGAACTGAAGATCGCGCACGATATCCAGATGAGTTTCCTCCCCGAACGGCTGCCGGAAGTTCCGGGCTTCGAACTCGCCGCCCTCTCGCTCCCGGCAAAGGAGGTCGGCGGGGACTTCTACGACGCGATCCCCCTTCCCGGCGGCCGGACAGCCTTTGTCATAGCCGACGTCTCGGGAAAAGGCGTCCCGGCGGCGCTCTTTATGGCGCTCTCGCGGACGGTGCTACGGGCGAACTCGCTGATCCCGCGGAGTGCCCGCGACGCCGTCACCGAGGCCAATATGCTGATAGCCGAGGACGCGAAGTCCGGGATGTTCGTCACCCTCTTCTACGCGGTCGCCGACCCGGGCAAGAAGACACTCACCTACGTCAACGCGGGGCACAACCCGCCGCTCCTCTTCCGGCCGGGCAGCGGCCGGCCCACAGGGCTGAAAGGAACCGGGATCATCCTCGGGGTCATGCCGGAGGCCGAGTACGGCGAGGAGACGATCCATCTTGTGAGCGGCGACCTCGTCCTCCTCTACACCGACGGCGTCACCGAGGCGATCAACCCCGATGAAGAGCAGTTCGGGGAGGAGCGGCTGATAGAGACCGCCTCGGCCTCTCTTGACCTGCCGCCGGCCGAGATCGTCGAGAGAGTCCGCGACGCGGTCATGGCGTTCTCGGGCGACGAGCCGCAGTTCGATGACCTGACCCTCATGATTCTCCGGGTGGTCTGATGGCGGAACTCACCGTGCGGGCGGAACTCGGCGCACTCACGGCGATCGCCGACTTCCTCGCGGAGACGCTCGCCGGATGCGGCGACGAGCTCGTCTTTGCGATCCAGCTTGCCGTCGACGAAGCCTGCAGCAATATTGTCCTTTACGGGTATCCCGGGGAGCCGGGATCGATCACGATCGCCTGCACCGCGGACGACGACACCGTCCGCGTGACGATCACCGACGACGGCGTCCCCTTCGACCCGCTCACCGCCCCGCCGCCGCCTCTCGACGTTCCCGTGGAAGAGCGGCCGATCGGGGGGCTCGGGATCCACTTCATCCGGACGGTGACGGACAGCGTGGCCTACGCCCGCGAAGGTGAGAGGAACGTCCTCTCGATGGAGAAGAAGCGGCCGGCGTCACCTTGAGGCCAGGAGCGGCGACCCGAGCGCCCGGGGGAGATCCACTTTTCTCGTGACCACGACCGCGGACTCTTCGAGCATCAGGTTGACCTGCTCGTGATGCCCGGCAATCCGGAAGTCGGTGCGGAGCGCGACGACCTTCTTTCCAAGGCCATACGCGTACCCCATCTCCCACGAGGTTCCGGAATCGGCGTCCGCGCCGTCGATGACGGCGACGACGGTATCGATCTCGCGGAGCACCGCGGTGTGCTGAGCAAAGATGGCCAGGTGCTCCTCCCGGCACCGGGTGTGGCTCGTGTCACCCACCTCCTGGGGGAGGTAGACGTCGAAGAGGTGCGCTTCGAGGAGGTCGCGGAGCGCAAGGTTGTAGGCCACCTCAGCCTCCGAGAAGAGCGGGGCGGCGAGGTAGACCCGGTAGCAGGCGAACTCCTTCACGTCGATCGCCGGGATATCCGGGAACCTGGCGAGAAACGCCCCGCGCCCGGGCTGTTTCTCCGACGAGTAGTAGGTGGCGTTCACCCCGCAGGTCGGGGAGGAGTCCACCCCGACGATGGCGATGGGGGGCTCCCCGCGTTCCCGTATCGCGGCACGGACCTCTGATTCGAGCCCATCAAGGAGCGCGGCAAACTCGTCGGTCGCGAGCCGCTCGACGAACGAACCCGGCGGGCGGTCGGCGCCGAGGTAGATCGTCTCCGGGCAGGGGAGTGGGACCATCTCGATCGAGAAGCGCCGGCACCGCTCTACAGCCCGGCCAAAATAGCGCAGGTCCTCATCGGTCGTTATCCCGCGGGCGCGGCACCCGGGGTTCTGGATGCAGGGAGCGACGAGCACGTACATTGATAGTACCTCGACGGCGTACCATAACAAGACAGATGATACCGCTCTACGCCTACCGGGACGATACCTGCGACCCCCGGAAATGCACGGTGAAGAAACTCGCCCGGCGCGGGCTTGCCCGGATCGCAACGAGCATCGCAAAGATCCCCCGTCAGACCCTCCTCCTCGACCCGACGGCAGAGCAAGCGGTCTCCCCCCCCGACCGGAACCTCCCCTCGATAACAGCGCTCGACTGCTCCTGGGAGGTGCTCGATACCGGGGCGGTCGCCTCCTGGCGCAACCGCCGGGCGCTCCCCTTCCTGGTGGCCGCAAACCCGGTGAACTTCGGCCGCCCGTTCCGGCTCACCTCGGTGGAGGCGATGGCCGCAACCCTCTACATCCTCGGCGAGAAGGAGCAGGCGCATGACGTTCTCGCCCCGTTCGGGTGGGGGCTCCGGTTCCTCGAGGTGAACGCCGACCCCCTCGAGGACTACTCGCGGGCAAAGGACAGCGCCGAGGTCGTCGCTATTCAGGCGCTGTATATGTAGCCGGAACCCCGGCGCTCGGGAAGAAGAACCGGCCGGTCAACGTCGTATCGGTGATGGTTGCGGCAGGGGAGGAAGACCGCCGGATCCGGGTTCTCATGGAAGAGACCGGGACGCTCGGGGTGCGGGTGCACGAGTTTCGGAAGGTGGTGGCCGTCCGGGAGAAGGAGACGGTGCCGGTCAGTCTCGGCGGCAGGGTGTACCCTATCCGGGTGAAGACCTCGACCGTGAACGGCCGCGTAATCGCAGAGAAATCCGAATACGACGACCTCTCCGCGATCGCACGGGAAGAGGGCATTCCCCTCAGGTTCGTGGACGAGGAGGTCAGGCTACGCATATCGGAATGGAAAAGAGAACGCGCCACCATTAGAGGGGGTGCAGGGGGTGGATGCCCACCCGACCACCCAAACGCGGCAAATACCGCACGCGACGAGTGAGTTCGAGCACATCCCTCCGGGACGTGCCCCACTCGCGTCTACAGTTCTCTCATGTCACCGGGGTAATAGTTCCCCAAGATATTAGATGATGCATGCGATATTTATACAATTCTATTTCGTATCGGCGATCAGCCCCCGTTTTTGCCTCGATTCGCCAAAAACCTTTTGAGCCGGGCGACGTTCCGGGAAAAGTTCCCACAAAGCGGCTCCAGATAGCGAAAAAAAGGATATTTCGACACCATTCGAGGGAGACGATCGTTCTCCGCCTTCACCCGCGAGACCCCTGCCCGAGAAGGCGCATCATCACTCCCGCATCCTCGAAGATCGCATGATCGCTGTTGAAGAAGGTGTGCACCCGCTCCTGATCTCTCCCGGGCCCGTCCCTGATACCCACGAGTTCATCCCCCGTGTGGTCTGCCGGTACAGGCCTTGCCGACCGCAGCCGAAGGCACTCCGGAGACCGGCAGGGGCGGCCATTACGCCTCCTTTCACCAACAATCCTGTAAAAATAGAGTATATTTAATAATTCTCCAGTATAACTCCGGTTATGCGCATACCTGCATATATTGCCGCCCTTCTCATCACCGTCGCGGTGCTCGGGGCAGGCTGCACGGAAGAGAACCGGCCCCCTGTAGGGGAGGACGGGGAGGCAGTTCTTCTAGAGGCCGTCGCCGGGATAAACGGTGAACTCGCGTCGGTAAGAGCCTCGGCAGGCGAGAGTGCACGGGTACTCGGCGAGGCCGGGCTCACGAGCGCCGCCGGGAAGGAGGCGGTGCAGCAGGCGATGCTGAACCACCCCTATACGGAGTCGACCCTGGTGGTGACGAACGACGGCATCGTGGCCATGGCCGTGCCCGATAACTACGCCGACACGGTAGAGAGCGACATCTCGTCCCACCCGGAGACCGCGCGAGCGGTGCGGGAGCAGGTGCCGCTCGTAAGCGAGGTCTTCCCGCTTAAAGAGGGATACGCCGGGGTTGCCCAGAGTCATCCCATCTTCGGGAAGGGAGGGGAGTACCTCGGGTTCGTGAGTATCGCATACCGTCCCGACGCCCTCATCGGCCGGATGGTTGCGCCCCTGACGAACGCCACCCCGTACGATATCTGGGTGACGCAGACCGACGGGCGGGTTATCTACGACACGACGCCCGAAGAGATCGGGAAGAACCTCTTCTCAGACCCTGCATACCAGTCCCCGACCCTCCAGAGGGTCTTCTCCCGAATCGTCACCGAACCCTCGGGATCGCTCGAGTACTCGTTCTGGGACCGGAACTGGGAGCGGAACGTGACGAAGGAAGCAGTATGGGGAACCGCCGGCATCGACGGGGCGGAGTGGCGCGTCGTCGTCACCCGGAGCCCTGGTGCGGAAGAGGTGCCGACCGCAGCCGGCGAAAGGCCGCCTGTGGCGGATGCCGACGACGAGATGAAGGCCTTTGTCGCCGAGGCGGCTCTCTATGCACGTGAGCACGGACGCACCGAAGCCATTTCCGCCTTCAACGACCCGGACGGCGATTTCGTCAGGGACGAGCTCTACATCTTCGCCTACGACATGAACGGCACCGTTCTCGCCCTCCCCTTCCAGCAGGGGTTCATCGGCACCAATCGCAGCGAGGTGCACGACTCGAGCGGGGTTGCCTACATCGCCGGGATGAGCAGGCTTGCAGCGGAAGGCGGCGGCAGCATCTGTTATCTCTACCCGAACCCTGCGCGGGAGTACGCCGAAGAGCTCAAACTCGGCTACGTCCTCCCCGTGGACGAGACCTGGTTCGTCGGCTCAGGAACCTACATCCCCGCGGTCGGGACTGAATTCGACACGGAGGTCAGGGAGACGCTCGTGCAGCGGGTGAAGGCTGCACGGGACTACGCGCAGGAGCACGGAAAAGAGGCGGCGTGCGCCGCGTTCAACGACCTCTCCGGCGACTTTGCCGACGGCGGAGCGTATATCTTCGCCTATAGAACGGATGGAATGACACTCGCCCTCCCGTACCAGCCGGAATACATCGGGGAGAACCGTTTCGACCTCGAAGACCGGTACGGTGTCCGGGTGATCCTGCTCGAGACCGTCGCCGCAGAGAGCGGAGGCGGGTTCGTCTATATCACCTACTATAACCCCGAGACCGGGCTCGACGAGTTGAAACTCTGCTACGTGGCCCCGGTTGACGAAGAGTGGTTCGTCGGCTCGGGCGTATACGCCGGGGCGTAACCGGAACCTTCCTTTTTTTATCGCCTAATAAAACCCGGGCACCAGAACGTAGAGCGCCCAGCCCATGTGCTCGCGGCCGTAGCCGAAGTACTCGTCCTGGATGCGATGGAGGTAATCGACCATGAAGTCGCGGTCGGGGTGACCGGGGTGCTCGCCGAGCCAGGAGAGGATCGACTGCCAGATCCCCGACTCGTAGCGATCCCAGTCGTCCGCGCTCGACCGGACGACGGCGGCGACGTCGAGCCCGGCATCCCGCACAATACCCAGGATCTCGTACTCGGTCGGGATCTCGGGCCACTCCCGGGCAAAATCAGGTGGGACGCGGCTGGATTGCCAGTAACGGTCGCCGATAACGATGGTTCCCTCGTCGTGAACCAGGTCGAGGAGAGCGTCGAGCGTCGCCGAAAACCCGCCCCGGATATGGGACGCACCGATCGAGGCGGCACGGTCGAACGGTTCGTCGGGGACGTAACTACGGGCATCCATGCACCGGACACGGAGCCGGTCGTGAAGCCCCGCAGCCCGGAACGTCTCCTCCGCCCGCCGGCAGGCATCCTCCCGGGCCTCGATCCCGAGGCCGGATATCCCGTACTCGCGCCCCCAGAGAGCAAGGATCGTACCGTTCCCGCACCCGACCTCCACGACGCGGGAGCCTTCCTTGAGCCCCGCAGCCCGGCCGGCGGCGAGCACCTTCTCCGGGGTAGTCGGGTTCATGATCGCGAGCGTTCCCTGGGTTATACTGACGAGTTCGTTCTGCTCCATCTTCGGGGGTCCTCCGGGCGCCTGGCCTGTCGTACAGGGTATGCACTCCCCGCTTAAATCCCTGCACCCCCAACGGAGGTGCCCAACCCGCCAGCGAGGAGTCCGCTATCAGGAGCATAACCATATATGCCAGACGGCATATCACGCACCGAGACGGTATGCAGCCGGAGCGGGATATCCCCGGGAGAGTCCTGCGGACTCTCAGGTTCCGGCCGAAGGGCATGACGATCACCGAGATCGCGAAGGCCCTCGGAGCAAACCGGAACTCGGTCTCGAAACATCTCGAGGTGATGCAGGCGGCGGGCCAGGTCGAGGCACGGCTCGTCGGCAACGCCAAGGTCTATTCCATCGCGCAACGCGTGCCACTCTCGGCGTTCCTCTGCTTCACGAAGAACCTGATCCTGGTCATCGACGCCGACCTCACGATCGTCCAGGCGAACGACCAGTGCCTCAGGCGTTTCGGGCGTGCTAAAGACGAGATCATCGGGCAGAACATTCACGAGATGACGCTTCCCGTCGTCTCATCCCCCGAAGCCCTCGCCGTCGTCGAGGGGCTCGAGCGGGAGCAGGTGATCGCCGACATCTCCCACCGGCGGGACGACGGTGGGGTGGTCTTCTACCAGATGCAGGCGATCCCGACGACATTCGAGGACGGGGAGAAGGGCTGCACGATCGTGCTCGAGGATATCACCGAGCGGAAGCAGTACCTCCGGAACACATCGTTCCTCGCGCGGACGGCGATCGACCTCGTCGATCTGCAACCGGTGGAGGACATCTACCGGTACATCATCGACGGGCTTGCGGAACTCGCGCCGGGAGCGTTTGCTTACTTCTTCTCCTACGATGAGGCCGACCGGCATTTCGTCATCCGGCCGGTCGCGGGCGGGGGATTCCGGGAAGGGCTCACGGAACTCCTGGGACGGGACCCCGTCGGCCTGGCGCTCCCGATCATCCGGATCTTCGACGCCCCCTATCACCAGACTCCCCTCTCAATGCGTGGCCTCCAGGAGTTCGTCCTCCGCCCCGAGCCGTCATCGTGGTCGCTCTACGATCTCTGTTTCAGGGGGATCCCAAAAGAGGTCTGCGAGGCAATCCTCACCAGGTTCGATATCGCGAAGCTCTGTGTCATGGGGCTGGTCTGGCAGGAGGAGATCTTCGGGATGGCCGGGATCTTCCTCCCCCCGGGAAGGGATCTTGAGAACCGCGAGACGATCGAGTCGTTCATCCGGCAGGCCTCGATCGCCCTCGCCCGGCGGCAGACCGCCGAGCGGCTCAAGAGAAGCGAGGCCCGATTCCGGGGGATGGTCGACTCGTCACCCTTCGGGGTCGCGCTCATCGACCGCGAAAGGCGATTTCTCTACGTCAACCGGAGGTTCGTGGAGATCTTCGGCTACGGCCCGGACGAGATGCCCACGGTCACGGAATGGACCCGGCTGATCTTTCCGGATGAAGAAGCCCGGCAGGAGGCACTCGGTGCCTGGCGATCGGATCTCGAACGGTCGGTTCCGGGCCAGGTCAGGCCCCGGACGTTCACCGTCCGGTGCCGGGACGGGTCGAGGAAGACAGTTCTTTCCCGCACCGTCACCCTCTGCGACGGGACAGAGTACTCGACCTGCGAGGATATCACCGAAGAGACGCGGGCCTACCACCTCCTCGTCGCGGATATCGCCGACCTTCGGCGGCGGGAGCAGGAACTTCTCATCAAGGACCGGGCGATAGCCTCCACCCGGCGGGCGGTCGCCCTCCTCGACCCGGGTGGGGTGGTGACCTACGCAAACGACGCCTTCCTGACCCTCTGGGGTTACCCGAACCCTAAAGAAGTTCAGGAATCGCATTTCTCCCGGTTCTGGGAGCGCCCGGATGAGATCAAGGGCATCATCCAGACAGTCATCGACGGCGGATTCTGGCACGGGGAGGTTGCCGGCCTCCGAAACGGCGGCGAGAAGTTCCAGGCGGACCTCCTCGGGACGCCGATCGTGGCCGAGGAGGGCAGGGTGATCGGGATGATGGCGGCAGTCACTGCCCGGTAGGGCAGTAATTTGAGAAAACGCGAAACTTTTCGATGGCGACGGGCCGAAGGGCCGGAGCGCGAGCACCGCCAGGTGTGAGGGGCGACGGGCCGAAGGGCCGGAGCGCGAGCACCGCCAGGTGTGAGGGGCGACGGGCCGAAGGGCCGGAGCGCGAGCACCGCCAGGTGTGAGGGGCGACGGGCCGAAGGGCCGGAGCGCGAGCACCGCCAGGTGTGAGGGGCGACGGGCCGAAGGGCCGGAGCGCGAGCACCGCCAGGTGTGAGGGGCGACGGGCCGAAGGGCCGGAGCGCGAGCACCGCCAGGTGTGAGGGGCGACGGGCCGAAGGGCCGGAGCGCGAGCACCGCCAGGTGTGAGGGGCGACGGGCCGAAGGGCCGGAGCGCGAGCACCGCCAGGTGTGAGGGGCGACGGGCCGAAGGGCCGGAGCGCGAGAAGACCGAGGGTCTTCGAGGACAGGAGCGCGAGCACTGTCACGGCCATCCCCGAGGGTATAAGAACCTATGCCCGGCAGTACAGATCCACAGTACCGCACGACGATTCTGGTTCGTAAAGGCTTATTGTACCCCCGGGCATCCCCCTTCTTGCCAGGAGGTGAGGAGATGCAGAAGACCATAGAAAGGAGAGAGGTACAGGAGGAGGACAACATGGAGATCCGGGCGCTGATGCACGCCATGCTCAACGGCGACACCTACACCAGCCTGCAGGCGATCGGTGCCCTCGGGGCCATGGGAGCACCGGCGGTCGGGCCGCTGGTGCGGACGCTGCTTGCCGTCGACAGCGATGCACGGTGGAGCGTGGCGATGGCGCTCGCCCGGGCCGGAACCGAAGCGGTGGAGCCGCTCGTCGGGGTCGTGCTCGTCGCGGACGACGAGATCAAGAACCCGGCGATCTGGGCGCTTGCTGAGATCGGCGACCCGAGAGCGGTCGAACCGCTTGTCGGCACCCTCAGGACAAGCCAATCCGAGTGCTGCCGCGCCCTGACCGCCGCGGCCCTGCTGAAACTCGGCGACCCCGTGGGGATTGCCGAGGTGGAGAAGGAGTTCGAGCAGTCGGGCGAGGGGTTCAGAGGCCTTGCCATGGAGGCCTTCGAGGGGACGTGAAGTTCCCCTCCGGGCACCTCTTTTTAGCCGGCTTCCGAGCGGCATTGATGGGTAACTTCTAATAGAGCCCGCAAACAAGAGATCAGTATGCAAGGGCGCCATATCCTCGTCCTGATCCTGCTTATAGGCGCCGTCATCGCCGGAGGCTGCACGGCCGAGGGGGACACCATAGACGCGCAGCCGGTCTCCCAGACACCCGCGCCGACGGAGATGCAGGCGGTGGGCGGGAACCAGCCGGCCCCGACGCCCCACGTGCCCCCTCGCGGGAAGGATCAGCCGCAGAGCGTGGGGTTCGTCGACCCCGCGGCCTATCACCTCTCGATGACCCCGACGCCCACGGCGACGATGATGAGACCGCCAAACGACATCCGCGTCTCCGAGAAGATGGTGGAGTATGCGGCGGTATCCTGCGACGACGGCCTTTACGGGCGCCGCGTTCTGACCACCGAGGTCTACCATATCCCGTTCCCTTACTGGGCGGTCACCGTGAGCGCAACGGCGGGAACCGACTACCCCTGGCTCGTAGTGGAGATCCGCGATCCCGATGACCCGAACCGGCTCGTCGAGGAGATTCGATACTTCCGGGGCGATATACTCGAGGTCGAGAGCAACGCTACAACCAGCAACTCCGTAGAAAAGGATAAGACGTTCCTCATCCGGGAAGGGTATGACAACTACTACTTCGTCACCCGTTCGGAGTCGCTGGAATCCTTTAAGATCACCATCTCCGTCCCGGAGAAGTACCTCGTCTAGGCGGGAGGAACTTCCGTCCCCTCTTCTGCGGCGCGGAGCTCGCGATCGTAATCCGCGATCGCGGCGGCGTACTCCCGCCACGCCTTGTCCGCTTCTGCGAGATTCCGGTTTGCGGCACCGTAATCGCGCATATCGTAGGCGCCCGCGGCCGACGACCAGTACGTGAACGCACGGTTCAGGTTGTCGAGTGCCCGGAGATAGGTCGACTGCGCTCCGGTGTAGGCCTCCGGGACGGCATCTGCCGCGACGATCTGGCGATGGTAGGCCGTAACGTCTCTGCCGTACCTCGCGACTGCCGCAAACTCCCGGGCATGAGCGTCGCATTCGGCAACCGAGAGGTCGTCTATGGAGGTGCGCATATACGAGGCGGTCTTTCCGTAGACCCGGAAGAGATCGGCCTCCGATGCCGAGATGTGGCTGCGGAACGCCGCAATCTGTTGATCCTCCAGGTAATCCATAACAAGCATCCCCCCGACCAGCAGAACAACCATCGCGGCAACCGCCGCCCCGGCAGCGGTGAGGGCCTTCCTCCGATCGACGGCCAGTTTCGGCAGTTTCGGGATCTTCAGGCCGCCGGACGGTTCGGGGGTATCGGGATTCATGTCCATCACACCCCATTCGCCGGCAGGCGGGCGGGAGAGATCCGGTACTCCCCCGGCCTGGGGACGTAGCGGAGCGGGACGATCTCCGGGGTCTCCGACTGCACGCTCGGGAGACCCGTGCCGGCGGCGTCCCCGATGGCGAGCGGTCTTCCCCAGATCGCCGTGGAGCCGACCGAGACGTTTCCCCACTCAAAATTCGTTCCCTCGACGTAGTAGTAATGCTGCCCCTCATGTGTGAAGTATCTCGGCGTGTATCTCGCGTAGCAGGGGTTGAACTCGTTCATCCGGATGCCGAGGGCCATGTGATCCGAGTATCGGAGCAGCACCGTGTCGTAGCCGAGGGCGTCGAGGAGCCCCGCCATCAGGATGGCCGCATCCTCGCAGTCCCCCCTCCCGTCGACGAGCATCTCGACGGGGTATTTCGGATATTCGACGCCGTCCTCCAGGTACATGGCATAGCGGGGAAGGACGCCCTCGGTGTAGGAGGTCGTGTTGTCGTCCATATCGTAGGGGATCTGCTGGACGAAGAAGACGACGTTCATCAACCGGAAGTAATCCTCGTCCGGATTGGCTGCGGGGGGCGCGATCCGGCGGGCGAGATCCGCGAGAACCGGCCGGTCGGCGTCCGCGAGTGCATACCTCCCCCAGGAGGTATAGTCGCTGAACCGCGGGGTTCCCCGGTGCGCAAGGAAGAGCGCCTCCGGAACCGTGACCTCCGTCGTCTGGACGCCGCCGTCGATCGCCGTCCAGCGGAAGTTCCGCGTGGAGACCTCGCCGTCGTCCGGGAACGGCGTTGCCGTCGGTATCGGCGCGGGCGGGATGTATGCGGGCGGACTGCCGATCGGGGCCGGATCGCGAGAGCCAAAGCCAATAGGCTCCCCGAGGAGAGCGGGTTTCACTATGAGGGCTACGACCAGGATCACGACCGCACCCGCGATGACCGGGATGACGTCCTTCCACTCCATAGCAGAACCAGCAACGGCCTCCGGTAGAGGTATTTGCTATCTACCGTTAAAAAACGTTAACTGTTGTGATCAGGCCGAGGTTTGTTCCGAAACAAGTTAATAGGGGAGATTGAAGAGGGGGCGAACGGTTCCGGGCGCCACCCTGCCGGAGGAGGCGGCGTCGGTTCCGTATCACCTCATTCTGGGCGTGATCTCCGTAGGGCAGACTCCCTCGAGTCCGGCCAGTTGCTCTCCCGGTCCGGCCGCATACCTGCAGACCGAAGGGTAGTACCTGGTGACATAATCCTTGAGCATCCGGATGGAACAGTACTGCGGGGCGATGCTCTTTATCGACTCTTTCATCATCCGGACCCACTTGTGCGGGACATCGTCCATCGTCCGCGAGTAGTAGAGCGGCGCAACCTCGTTCTCGATGAGGTCGTAGATCGTCTTCGCGTCCGGCTGGTTACCCTCCGCGGAGGGGGCGTGGCCCTCGAAGCCCCAGCCGTTCCTGCCGTTGTATCCCTCGACCCACCAGCCGTCCAGAACCGAGAGGTTCAGCACCCCGTTCATCCCCGCCTTCATACCGCTCGTGCCGCTCGCCTCCATCAGCGGGACGGGGGTGTTCATCCAGACATCGACGCCGTGAACCATGTAGCGTGCAAGCTGCTCGCTGTAGTCCTCGACAAACGCTATCCGACCGCCGAACTGCGGATCCTGCGAGTACTGGTAGATCTTTTGCAGGATCCGCTTGCCCCGATCGTCGGCCGGATGAGCCTTCCCGGCGAAGATGAACTGCACCGGCCTCCAGCGGTTGTTCACGATCCGATCAAGCCGGTCGATGTCCTCAAAGATGAGATCCGCTCGCTTGTACTCGGCAAACCGGCGGGCAAACCCGATCGTCAGCGCCGAGGTGTCGAGCATGAGCCCTTCGGCAGCGAGGTTTGCAGGCTCATCCCGGTGCCTCGCCCACTTGCGGCGTTTCCGATCCCGGATCCGGGCAAAGAGTTTCATCTTCAGCCACTGGTGCTCGCGCCAGAGCTCTTCGTCCGGGATCTCATCGACCATCTCCCAGATGGCCGGGTTGTCGTAGTCCTCCCGCCAGTTCGGGTAGACCGGATCCATATACCGATCGAAGATCGCCTCGATTCGGTGGTTCAACCACGAGGGCATGTGGACGCCGTTCGTGATGGCGTCGATCGGGATCTTCTCGGGAGGGAGATCGGGCCAGAGCGGCTGCCACATCTCCCGGGCGACCTCGCCGTGCTTCTGGGAGACGCCGTTGTGGAACCGGCTCATCCGGAGCGCAAAAGCAGTCATATTGAACCCGGCACCCGGGTTATGCGGGTCATCACCGAGTGCCATGAACTCGTCCCAGGTCAGATTGAGCGACGAGCAGTAACTCCGGAAGTACTTTGCCATCAGATCCTCGGGGAAGACATCGTGGGCGGCCGCCACAGGAGTGTGGGTGGTGAAGACCGAGGTGCCCCTGACCTGCTCCCGCGCCTCGTCGGGAGGCATCCCGGCCACGAGCCGCTCCCGGAGCCGTTCAAGTATGGCAAACGCAGAATGTCCTTCGTTCAGGTGCATCGCCGAGTATTCCACGCCGAGGGTATGGAGAACCTTCCTCCCGCCGATACCGAGCACCAGTTCCTGCCGGAGCCGGCACTCGAGTTCCTTCAAGTAAAGGCGGTGGGAGATGCTCCGATTCTCGGGATGGTTCTCATCGATATGCGTATCCAGGAGGTAGAGGGGAACCCGTCCCACCTGTACCTTCCAGACCGCGACGTAGATCGGCGGATCGATCAGGGGGACCTGCACCACGAGCTGCTTCCCGTCGTCACCGAGCACCCGCAGAACCGGGGCGGCGTCGCGATCCAGGATCTCCGCGACGTTCCTCTGCCACCCGTTCCCCTCGATGTGCTGGTGGAGGTAGCCTTCGGCGTACATGAACCCGACGGCGACCGTCGGCACGCCGAGATCGCTCGACGCTTTGACGTGGTCGCCCGCGAGGATGCCGAGCCCTCCCGCGTAGAACGGGAGCGAGTGGTGCAGCCCGAACTCGCTCGAGAGGTAGGCGATCGTCAGCGGCGTCCGGCCGGGATAATACTGCGCAAACCAGCTCGTTCCCGGCACCATGTACTCCCCGAATCGATGCATGATGATATCGTAGCGGCGGAGGTACTCCGGGTTCGCCGCCGCCCGCTCAAAGAACCGCGGTGGGGTATTGAGAAGCATCCTGACCGGGTTGTGGCGGCTCATCTTCCACTCCGCCCGGTTCAGCATCTTGAAGAGCGTGCTCGCCGAGGAGTGCCAGCTCCACCAGAGGTTGTATGCCAGGTCGACCAGCCCGAAGATCCGTTCCGGGACGTGGGCGAATCGGTCGTAGGGTATCTCCATCTTCATCGCGACGGGCATTACCCGCTCCACCAGATAAGTGCTTCTGTCACCGGAAACGGTCGGGCAGGAACCGGCTCACCGTCGCTCTTCGCGCTCCATAAACTCCCGGATCTTCTTCTCTTCCCACTCCCGGCCGAAGATCCGGCCTTCGACATAGACGCCGAACCCGTGGAGCACCACGCCGATCCCCCAGAAGAACGTCACCCAGTAGAACCAGAGCGAGTCCGGGCTGAAGAGCATGTTGATCCCGAAGAGGATGAGGTTGACGGCGATATAGAGCACGAGGTGCTCGTAGAACTCCCGGATCTCACCGACTCGTCGCCTCGCACGCGCATATCGATCCTGCTCGTCCATGGGATTCCGATGACAGACCGGGATACTTATACCTGCCCATGCCCCGGTGCGGCAGGTAGACCACCTCTCGCGGCAACCCGGGGAGGTGCCGGGATAACAGCCTCGACTTCGGGCGTATTTTTGCAGATACAGCCTCAAGACGGCAAAAGCAAATTGGAAGGCATTATATGCGCCGTCTACTGATCTTCCTTCAAGAAGACCCGAAGGAGGGTGACCCACGTGCGGCAGATGATCGAGGCAACCGAACTCACGAAGAATTACGGCAACGTCACCGCCGTGAACAGGGTATCGTTCTCTGTCACGGAAGGGGAACTCTTCGGCCTGCTCGGGCCGAACGGTTCGGGGAAGACGACGATGATCCGGATGCTGACCGGGCAGATTCCGCCGACGGCAGGATCGGCCCGGGTGATGGGGATCGATCCGGTGAAAGACCCCATCGGGGCCCGGGGGCTTGTCGGGATCATCCCCGAGCAGGAGACGCCGCCGAGTTTCCTCACCGCGGAGGAGTACCTGCGTTTCGTGGCCAGCATCCGAAACCTCGACGCCGTCGACGAGCGGTGCGACCGCTGGTTCGACCTCCTGGAGTTCCAGGACAAGCGGGACGTCCTCTGCAAGGATCTCTCGCGGGGTACCCGGCAGAAACTGATGTTTGCTCAGGCGTTCCTCCACGAACCGAAACTCGCCCTCATCGACGAGCCGCTCATAAACCTGGATCCTATCATGCAGCGGACGGTCAAAGACTTCCTCAAGGATTACGTCCAGGGCGGCGGAACCGTCTTCATCTCCACCCACATCCTCGAGATCGCCGAGGAGATATGCGACCGTATCGGGATCATCCACAACGGCAGGCTCCTCCACTCCGGCCCGGTCGAAGACCTCGTCGCGACGGGCAGGCATCTCGAGTCCTTCTTCCTCGATCTCGTGCGGGGTGACGCCGGTGCCTGACCTCTTTCGCGCGATGATGAAGGAAGAGTGGCGGATGCATTCGACGATCTTCGGGAGCCTCGGCTTCGCACTCTTCCCGGCGGTCATCGCAATCTTCGCCTTTCTCGGGTCGCTCACCCTCCCGATCTTCGCAGACGTCTTTCCGTTCGACGTGATCGCGCTCCTCATGCACGCTCTCTTCCTCCTCATGGGCGTGATGGTGGGGTCGTTCGGCCTCATGGGCCGGGAGTTCATGAACCGGCGGTTCGGGCAGGCAAGCCTCATCGCCTACGCTTCCCGGAGCCTCCCGGTCTCGGAACGGCGGATCTTCGCCGCGTTTCTCGCGAAGGATACCGTCTACTACATCCTGCTCTACGTCCTTCCCTTCGCCGCCGGGTTCACCGCAGCGACGCCGTTCACCGGCCTCGATCCGCTCCTGGGACTCCTCGCGTTCGTCTCCCTCGCGCTCGCCTTCCTCCTCGGGCTCTCCGCCGTCTGCTTCCTCTCGACCCTCTACACACGCTCCGTCGCGCTCCTCGCCGGAACTGCGGCGGTGCTTGCGGTTGCGGCCATCGCGGCGTTCCGCCTCGGGGCGATCACCGTCTCAGCCGTTCTTCCCCCCTACGCCTTCTTCCTCGACCCCGCCCCCGAACCGCTCGCGCTCGCGCTCCTCCTCATCCTGGTGCCGGCAACCGCATCCGTGCTCTTCGTCACCGTCGATTACCCGGATCGGACGAGGCGGTTTAAAAATCGTCTCGACCCTCTCGCGGGGAGGCTCCACGGCCTCGGGAGCGCACATTTCATCGCGAAAGACGCTCTCGACCTTCTCCGGAGCGAAGGCGGCGCCGGGAAAGTGATCTTCTCGTTCCTCCTCCCCCTCGGCCTCGTCTGGATCTGCCTTCAGGTTCTGATCCGGTTCATCCCGGGGATCGATCCGCTGGTGGTCTTCGCGGTTCTGCTCGGGGTGATATCGGCCACCATCTACAACTGGCTGACCGAGTTCGACTCCTTCACCTCCTACGCCTTCCTGCCGGTGGATGTCCCGGAGGTGATCGACGCGAAACTGAAGAGTTATGCGCTTGCAAACCTCCTCCCGCTCGGAGTGCTCGTGCTCGCGGCGGCGACCTCCGGTGCGGCGGGAACCTTCCTCCCGGCCCTTGCCGCGTTCGCCTCGGTCTCGGCCTACACCCTCGCGGTGACGCTCTACCTCACGGGGCTCCACCCGAACGTGATGCTCTATCACGCCTGGGTCTTCCTCCGCTACCTCCTCGCGATAAGCCCGGCGCTCCTGCTCCTCATCTTCGTCTCGATCGTCGACCCCGCGTACGCGGCGTTAAGCCTCCTCCTCGTCGCGCCGGCGGTGTTTCTCCTCGCCCGCGGGCGGAAGAAGTGGCAGGCGTGGGAGATGCCACAGTTTTAGAACCTCGTCGCATCTCTCACTTTCACCCCCCGCACGGCGCGGTTTTTAAACCCCCGCGGGCGACTCCGGGAGTATGCTAGAGAGAGCGGGCTACCTCCAGAACAACAGGTGCGCCGCGACCGACGAATGGGGGCGACCCTGCCAGATCGTCGAGATCGCCCTCGACGGCAGGCGGTTCGGAGCCCGGGTCAGCGATCTCCAGCAGGCGCTCGGCGGCCGGTACCCGGCCCGGGTCAGGCTGCTTCGCGACGACTGGGGCCCGGTTCTCGGGGACACGGTCGGCCGCGCGGAGCGGTCGCGGACAGGCAAAGCGGTCGTCTTCGAGCTCGTCACCGGCGAGCGCTACACGGTGCCGGCCGCGGCGCTCCGGGCCGTTCTTGCCCGGACTGCCGCTTTCGCTCCCGTCTCGGCAATCCTTCCCGCGGGAATCCCCGCCGCCCGGCAGCAGGCTCTCGTCACCGGGTAGTCCCTGCCTCGCGGATCGCCGCCTCCCCGGCATCGCGGAACGCCCGGCCGACCTCGGCGTCGTTCTTGAACTCCTCGAGAGCACCGCACCGGAATGCTGCGCAGTGATGGGCGGCCTTCCGGTAGGCCTCCCGGTGGCCGGCGAGAACCGCCGCGACGTCCTGTGGCCCTTCAACCCGGTAAAGGTGAGCGTAGAACCGCGATCGCCGGACCTCGATCGCGGCGGCGGCGAGGGGTTCCGCGGTCACGCCGCCAGCCGCCTCCTCGCGTACTCCTCCCAGTGCGCCATAAGAAAGCCCCGGATTCCCCGGCCGGGTTTATAGGGAGGGTATATCCTGCGGTAGGCCTCCTCGGCGTCGGAAAACTGCTCCTTCGGCAGGACGTCGGTGTAGGCCGCGAGGTAGAGAAGCCCGATCGCTGCCGACCGGGAGACGCCGAAGCCGCAGTGAACCAGCACCTGCCGCCCCTCCGAGAGACACCGGTCGATGAAGGCGAGAGCCGCATCGATCGCCTCCTGCGGAACGTCTTCGGGATCCCTCACATCGAGCAGGTTGAGCATCAGCCGGTTCCCCCGCCGGGCGACCAGGTGCTCGGGATGATCCGGCGGCACCGTCCCCAGAGGCGAGTAGGTGACCGCCAGGCAGTGGTAGGGGCTCCGGCAGGCGTGCACCACGCACCAGGTCTCGTGTGCCTCCACCGCGACCTCGTAGTCCTCCTGCGTCCCGATATACAGGTTCTGGTAGATCTCGATCACACCCCTCGCCCCCTCCTCATCGCCTCGAGCGCGTACGCCGCCGCCCCGAGAAGCGGCGCCTGTCCTGCAAGTTCGGAGACGACAAGCCGGGGAAGCGAGAGGTAGCGGTCGATGAACGGCTCCATATGCCGGATCACGATATCCCCGTAGTACCGGGCGAGCGGCCCGTCGAAGACGATCACCTCGGGGTTGTAGGCGACGATGACCGCCGAGACCCCGCGGCCGTTCATCTCTCCGAGCGCCTCCATGAAGGCAAGGGCGGCCGGATCCTCCGCCCGTGCCGCGTCGAAGATCTCCCGGGTGGAGGAGGGGTCGAAGACGACATGCCGGACGTCGGCCGCCTCCCGCCACGCCGCGAAGAACCCGGGGATGTTCTTTGCGGAGGCATAGGCCTCCCAGTGGCCGGCAAACCCGCACCCGCAGACGAGGTTGTAGCGGGTATCGACGGGGATATGCCCGATCTCCCCGGCGTTCCCATTCATCCCGAGGAGGAGGAGGGCGTTCACCACCGCACCGCCGCCGATGCCGGTCGAGAGGGTGATGTAGACGACGTTATCGGAGCCGCGTGCGGCGCCCGCCCACCGTTCGCCGAGGACGCCTGCCCGGGCGTCGTTGATGAGCGTGACCGGAAGCCCGAACCGCTCCCGGAGCGGCTCGACGATCTCCACGACCGGGAACGCGATGTTCGGGGAGTCGACGACCCACCCCCGGTCGGGGTCCAGCGGGCCGGCCGATGCGACGCCGATGGCCGCAGCCTCCTTCCCCTCCGGCAACGCGAGGAGGGCTTCCACCCGGGCGGCGATCGCGGCGGTGATCACCTCCCCGGACGATCCCGTAGTCGGCGTCGGGACGGCGTCATGGGCGAGTATCGTCGCGTCCGAGCCTACCAGGGCGGCGCGGAGGTTGGTTCCGCCGAGGTCAACGGCAATCACGGTCGTCATATGGGTCACTTCTCCGGGCAGCAGGTGCTCTTCTTCTCGGATTACGCGAACCACCGGGATAAACCTTGCTTCCGGCCGGGCCGGCGGATCCGGGAGAGAGACCGCGGCTACGGAAGTAAGGTATATCTACTTCCCGCACCAGATTTAGGTATACCTAAAAATGATCGCCATGGAAAAAACGTTGCTTGATCTGGAACCGGGCATGCAGGGAACCATCGCCCGATTTATCGGGAATCCGGGCTTTGTCCGGAAACTCAGAACCATCGGAATCAGGGAAGGCAAGAACCTCACCGTCGTCACCCGTCACCCCCTCGGCGGTCCGGTGGTGATCGAAGTGGATGGCCGGGAAGTGACGCTCGGCCGGGGAATGGCCGTAAGAGTCGTCGTGGACGTTGCCGCATGAAGACCGTCGTCCTGATGGGCAACCCGAACGTCGGGAAGAGCGGGATCTTCTCTCGGCTGACCGGCACCCGGGTCATCACCTCGAACTACGCCGGAACCACCGTCGACGTCTCCCGCGGGAAGATGCGTCTTCCGGACGGCCCCGCCGCGGTGATCGACGCACCCGGTACCTACTCCCTCACCCCCACGAACCCGGCCGAAGAGGTCGCCACGGAGATCCTCGGAGAGGCCGACGTCGTCGTCAACGTCGTCGATGCGACCAACCTGGAGAGAAACCTCTACCTGACCCTCGAGACCCTGGAGCGCGGGGTCCCGGCGGCCGTCGCGCTCAACCTCTGGGACGAGGCCGGCCACCAGGGGATCGCGATCGACGTCGACGGACTTGAAGCGCTCCTCGGGGTGCCGGTCGTCCCGACCGTGGGCCTTTCCGGGGAGGGGATCCGGGAACTCGTGAGGCGGCTCGGCGAGGCATGCCCCTCGGCGACGATACAGCCCATGAGCGAGGAGGAGCGGTGGGTGGCGGTCGGCCGGATCACCGGGGAGGTGCAGACGATCGCCCACCGGCACCACACCCTCGCCGACCGGCTCAGCGAGGCGAGCATCCGGCCGACCAGCGGCCTCTTCATAGCTCTCGCGGTCATCGCCGCCGCGTTCCTGGCGGTCCGGTGGATCGGCGAAGGACTCATATCGTTCGTCTTCGAGCCGCTCTTCGACCTCTATACCCCGATCGTCATGAGGGCGAGTGACCTCCTCGGCCCCGGGATCCTGCACGAGATCCTGATCGGGCACCTCATCGACGGCGAGATCGATTACGTCCAGTCGATGGGGCTCCTGACGACGGGGCTGTACGTTCCATTCGCCATGATCCTCCCCTACATCGTGGCGTTCTACCTCGTCCTCTCGATCCTCGAGGACACCGGCTACCTCCCCCGGCTCGCGACGCTGGCCGATACCTTCTTCCACCGGCTCGGGATGCACGGCTACGGCATCATCCCGGTCTTCCTCGGGTTCGGGTGCAACGTGCCGGGGGCGCTCGCCACCCGGGTGCTGGAGACGAAGAAGCAGCGGTTCATCGCCGCCACCCTCATGTCGCTTGCGATCCCGTGCATGGCCCAGATCGCGATGATCTTCGCGGTGCTCGGGCCTTTCGGTCTGCACTACGTAGTGATGGTCTTTGTGACCCTCGCGCTCGTCTACGTCGCCGCGGGCCTGATCCTGAACCGGGTCGTGCCGGGCGAGTGCCCGGAGATATTTTTAGAGATCCCGCCCTACCGGGCGCCGGATCTCCGGGCGACCGTCACGAAGACCTGGATGCGGGTTAGGGGCTTCGTCGGGGAGGCGATCCCCTACCTCTTTCTTGGTATCCTGCTCGTCAACCTGCTCTATTCGGTCGGGTTCCTCGACCTGCTCGCGGCCGCCTTCGCTCCGGTGATGGAGGCCTGGCTCGGGCTTCCCGCCGGGGCGGCCGTCGCGCTCCTCGTAGGTTTTCTCAGAAAGGATCTCGCGGTGGGGATGCTGGTGCCGCTCGGGATGAGCCCGGAACAGCTCGTGATCGCGGTGACGATGCTCACGATCTACTTCCCGTGCGTGGCGACGTTCGTTGTGCTCCTCCGGGAACTCGGGGCGCGGGGGATGCTCGCCGCCGCAGGCGTGATGGTGACGGCGGCGCTCCTCGTCGGGGGCGCGCTGCGGGTGATCCTGATCGGGTTTTAAGGAGGGAGGAGAGATGCGGAGGAAGACGACGGAAGAGTACATCGAGATCATCTGCCTGCTCGAGAGACAGGAGGGGCGGGCGCAGACCGGCAGGATCGCGGAAGCGATCGACGTCAAACCGCCGTCGGTCACGGAGATGCTCCGGAAACTGGAGCAGGAGGGGCTCATCGTCTACGAGTCCTACGCGGGCGCGACGTTGACCCCGGCAGGGGAAGAGATGGCCCGCGATCTCCAGAGAAGGCACAGGACGTTTGCGGATCTGCTGGAGCTCCTGGGGGTCGAGGGAGAGACCGCGGAGACGGACGCCTGCCAGTTCGAGCATCACGTGAGCCCGGAGACGATGGAGCGCCTCAGGCTCTTTCTCGAGTTCCTGAGCAAGAGCCCGGACGGCCGGCGGTGCCTCGCGGCGTTTGGGGAGTTCCAGAAACACGAACGGTGAGGCAGGTTCGCGTCAGACCTCCTCCCCCACCATCATGCAGGGAAACTTCTCCCGCGGGTACCTGCCCTCTATCGACTCGCGAACGAACTGCCCCCGCGACGGGGCCGCGAAGAGGGCGTCGTAGACCTCTTTTGGAACGCCGGCATAACGATAGGCGTCGGCGCTCTCGCAGATGACGAGGAGCGCCTTCGTCGTCGGGTCGTAGCCGACGGATCGTACGGCGCCGGAACGTCCGGCTGACTGTCGGGACATACGGGGGGGTTGTGGCGGGCGAAGATGATAGCGGTTGCGGCGGGTCTCACCGGACCTTCTCGTAGGGGTAGCGCAGCCGGATGAAGTCGCCGAAATACCGGCCTTTCGAGCGTGCCGCGAGCATTCCTTCGTAGACGTCGGGCGGCACCCCGACGTAGTGGTAGACTCCGCCGCTATGAAACTCAACCTCCAGAACCTCGTCTTCCGGGTCGTAGCCGACCGATTTTATGTTGGTGGACTCGACGATCTGGCGCTGCATGGGCGGGGGTAACGGGGGTTGTGGGGATAAGGATTGTGGGGGCACGCGGTAAGGGGGCGGGAACCTACATCGCCCTGGTGAAGGCCGCAACCGCCGCGAACGCGAGAAGGGTGAGAAACGCGAGTACCCCGGCCATCCAGACGACCATGAAGAGCACGGCCGAGACGAAGCGCATCTTTCGGAACGGGACGGTTCCCTCGTTCATTCGCCGCGCGGTCGCCAGGGCGTCGTAGACCGAAAAGATCCAGACGATCGCCCCGGGGATGAGCATCACAAGAAGCCCCGCGAGAACCCCGAAAAGCACCAGGATGCCCCTGCCCGTCTCTCCATTATAGACCTGACCGAGCCCCGGGAAGAGAAGGGAGAGACCCGCCGCAAAGATCGGATTCTTCTCCTCCCGCACCGGGGCATCGCCTCCCGCTTCCCGGACGCCTGCACCCGGGAGTTCAGCCGGTTCCGTCATGGTTCTCCGTACATACCGTCATCGCCGGGAAAATAAGGAAGTTTCGGCTCATCCGTCTCACGCCTCCGTCAGGCTCATATCCCCGGAGAGCTACCCTCCACCGGTGAGATCCACATGGCACGAAGAGACATAACCGCGGATGAAGCAAAGGCGATGGGCGAGCAGCTCGGCATCACCTGGGAGGAGTTCGACGTCGAACAGTTCCGGCGCGGCATGGTCGTGGAACTCGAGCACGGCCTCCGCGACCCGGCGACGAACGTCACCGACGACGACCTCTTTCTGACGGCAAAGATAGCGCTTGCCCACTTGAACGAGTTCCCGGACTACTACAACCGGCTCGAGGAGATGGAGGAAGAGGCGGAGGCTTACTGGGCGGAGCAGGCAGCGCAGGCGCCCTAGAGCCTGGCGGGCCCGGCAGTCGATACACAAGAACTATTATCCGCCCGCTGCAACGATAAAGCATGGATCGGAGGCCAATGCCCGATTGGATCGGAATACGACAACGTCGGGTCATCGACGAGAGAGAGTACTACGCCGAACGGCTCTACGAGACCCAGCAGGCCGCAAAAACCTACGCCCAGCAACTGGAGCACCGCGGGAAGGACGTCCACGTCCTCAGAACCGCCACCGAAGGCGGGTGCCGGGGCTATGCCGTCTTTTTCGAGAGATAGTGTCCGGAAAACCTTCAGACCGGCGGGCGGCCTTCGGCGGGGCGACAACAGAGTGGGGGGCGAACCCCGTCCACATTCCCCATTAAACCATCGTACCTGAGTCTAATATAATTCTCGTACGGCAGGAGCTCGAAGGTTGAACTCGCGGGTTCAGGGTTCCCGGATCGTCGGGGCCGTCCACCGCTCCCGCCAATCGTCGCTAAGAATCCCCCAGACCTCGACGTCCTCGAAGACTCCCCACTTCCTCGCGTGCTCCCGGAGGTGCGCCTCGTGCCCCATCCCGCACTTCTCCATTACCCGGCCCGAGGCCGGATTGCGGGAGAAGTGCGTGCCGTAGACCCGGTGCAGCCCGAGGATCGAGAACCCGTACTCGATCAACGCACGGGCGGCCTCGGTGGCATATCCCCGGCCCCAGCAGGATTTCGCAACCCAGAACCCGAGCTCCGCCCGCCCATGACCGTGGTCAATCTCCGTGAGCCCGACCGCGCCCACGAGTCCCGGCTCGCCGCGCCGGGTGACGGCGTAGACGATCTGAACCCCCTGCTCAAACCCGGGCGCGAGGGTGGCGATCCAGGTCTCCGCCGCTCCGTCGGGGTAAGGATAGGGTATATCGAGGGCGCGGGAGGCGATCTCGTAGTCGCCGGCGATCCGCTGCACCTCCGGGGCATCCGCGAGGGTGAACGGCCGCAGGAGCAGGCGATCGGTTGCAAGGACGGGCTGTCCGGTCATACGGGCACCCTCGACAGCGCCGGGGAGGCATACATTCTGGTAGGGGGGACCTGCTCGCTCAGAATCCCCCAGATATCGACATCCTCGTATACGCCCCATTTTTTTATGTGTCCGCGGAGCCGGCCTTCGTGCACCATCCCGCACTTCTCCATCACCCGGCCCGAGGCCGGGTTGCGGGAGAAGTGCATGGCATGGATCCGGTGCAGCCCGAGGACGGAGAACCCATACTCGATCAACGCACGGACGGCTTCGGTGGCATATCCCCGGCCCCAGCAGGTCTTCGCAACCCAGAACCCGAGCTCGCCGCGGGCGTGATCGGGCTCGATCCGAAGACGGGCACCGCCGATGAGGGTTCCGTCCCCGGCAAGGGTGACGGCGAAAGCCGCGGCGTTGCCGCGCTCGGTGCCTTCGTCAAGCGAGGCGATCCAGACCTCGGCGAGGCCGTCCGGGTACGGGTAGGGGAGAAGAGTCGTCGCCGAGACAGCGTAGTCTCCGCAGAGCCGCTGCACCGCACGGGCATCCGAGAGGGTATACGGCCGCAGGAGAAGGCGGTCGGTTGCGAGGACGGGCTGCTGATCCATGAATATATCCTCCATCGTCCCGATTGGATATAAGTCCTGCCGCACCGCGCCTCTGCCTCTCCGGGAGGGGAGCAGGGAAGAGAGCCGGCAGAAATCGTCCTGCCGTTCCCGGGTCCGCGCGAACCCTGCCGTGTTTATATCTTGGGGTTCCGTTCGCTTTGTTTGCACGGAGCTGCGGGTATTATCGGCCCCCACAAGAGCCGGTTTCCGATAAGGGTTTCTAATAGCCTTTCTATTTGCAAACCAGCAACCTTTATTAATTTTTGTTCTGTATTCCATCATGCATGATCAAAGTCGCGATCAACGGGTTCGGCACCATCGGTAAACGGGTCGCCGATGCGGTCACCGCACAACCCGATATGGAAGTCATCGGGGTCTCTAAGACGAGCGTCTCCGCTGAGGCATACATTGCAAAAGAGCGCGGATACCCCCTCTACATCGCTGACCTCGGGAAGAAGTCGGCGTTCGAGAAGGCCGGGATCGAGGTCGCCGGCGACGTCGAAGCGATGCTCAAGGCCGCCGATATCGTCGTAGACGCCACCCCCGGCGGCGTCGGCGAGAAGAACAGGCCAATCTATGAGAAACTCGGCAAAAAGGCGATCTTCCAGGGCGGCGAAGATCACGAGGTCGCCGGGTTCTCTTTCAACGCCCACGCGAACTACAACGAGGCCGAAAACCACCAGTTCGCCCGGGTCGTCTCGTGCAACTCCACCGGGCTCGTCCGGATCATCCACGCCCTGGACCAGGCCTTCGGCGTCGCACGGGTTCGGGCGGTGATGGTCCGGCGCGGCGCGGACCCCGACGACGTGAAGCGGGGACCGATCGATGCCATCGTCCTGAACCCGGCGTCCATCCCGAGCCACCACGGCCCCGACGTCAACACCGTCCTCCCGCACATCAACATCGTCACGCTCGCGATGATCGTCCCGACGACGTTTATGCACATGCACTCGATCCAGATGGACTTAAAGAAGGAGACCACCCGCGAGGAGGTGCTGAAGGTCTTTGAGAACCACAGCCGGATCGGGCTCGTCCGCAAGACCATGGGGATCAAGAGCAACGCCCAGCTCCGGGAGTACACCCAGGATCTCGGCCGGCCGAGGACGGATCTCTGGGAGAACGGGGTCTTCGAGGAGTCGGTCTCGATCCTCGACGGTAAAGAGTTCTACTGCTTCCAGGCGATCCACCAGGAGGCCGACGTCGTCCCCGAGAACATCGACTGCATCCGCGCCCTGATGGGAACGGTGAAGGATTCACAAGAGTCCATCCGGATGACCAACGAAGCGCTCGGTCTCGTCGCTATCGGATGAACGGAGAGCGGGGGAGGAAGAAGCATTAACTCCCCGGCAGACCCACTATTTTTAATGGATCCGTACGAACTGGCGACCCGGAATACCGTAGAGGTCGTCACCGACGAGGAACTGCGCGCGCTCATCGACCGTCCGGTCAGGCGGGTCTACACCGGCTACGAGCCGAGCGGAGAGATCCACCTCGGCCATATGGTGACGGTGAACAAGCTGATGGACCTGCAGCAGGCAGGGTTCGAGGTGACCGTGCTGATCGCCGACCTCCACGCGTTCTTGAACCGCAAGGGGACGATGGAAGAGATCCGGGAGACGGCCGAGTACAACCGCCTCTGCTTCGAGGGGCTCGGCCTCCGCGGCGCAAACTATGTCCTCGGCTCGGACGTGCAGCTCACGGCGGAGTACGAGCTCGCCGTCCTTGAACTCTCCCAGGCGATCACCCTCAACCGGGCGAAGAGGAGCATGGACGAGGTCGGGCGGCAGATGGATAACCCGACGGTCTCGCAGATGGTCTACCCCATCATGCAGATGGTCGATATCGCGACGCTTAAGGTGGACGCCGCCGTCGGCGGGATCGACCAGCGAAAGATTCACATGCTCGCGCGGGAACACCTCCCGTCGATCGGGTATCCGGCGCCGGTCTGCATCCATACGCCGATCATCAACGGCCTCGACGGAAAGAAGATGTCGTCGTCAGCCGGAAACGTCATATCGGTCGCCGATTCCGAGGAGGATATCAAGAAGAAGATGAAGAAGGCGTTCTGCCCACCGGAGATCGAGAACAACCCGGTGCTCGAGATCCTGCGCTACCACGTCTTCCCCCGGACGGATGCGGTTGCCATCCGCCGGCCGGAGAAGTTCGGCGGCGACCGGGAGTTTGCCGTCTACGAAGACCTCGAGCGTGCCTACGCCGCGGGCGAGGTTCACCCGATGGACCTCAAAGCGGCGGCAGCCGCGCACCTCATCGATATCCTCGCCCCCGTACACGATTACGTCTGCAGCAGGTGATCCGGCCGTGACCCGTGATGAAGAGCATGATCAGTTCGACCGCAAGATCGAGGCGATGGGCGTCAGGATAAAAGACGCCAACACCGTGAAGGTACGGGAGGATGTCTTCGACGAGGTCACCCTGATGGCCCTCTACAAGCTCGTCCAGAAGAAACTGATCTCGGTCATCGGCGGGCCTATCAGCACGGGAAAAGAGGCAAACGTCTTCTACGGCGAGCGTGACGGACAGGGGCTTGCCATCAAGATCTACCGCATCCAGACCGCGAACTTCAAGGCGATGAACGATTACCTGGCGGGGGATCGCCGGTTCTCGAGCGTCCGGGGAACGCGCAAGGCTCTCATCTTCGCCTGGACGAAGAAAGAGTACAGCAACCTCGCCCGGGCGCACGAAGCGGGGATTCCGGCCCCCGAACCGTTTGCGTTCGACCGGAACATCCTCTTAATGGAGTTCCTGGGCGAGGACGAGGTGCCGTATCCGCAGCTCCGGAACGCCGAGGTCGAGGATTACGGAGCGGTATACCGCGATATCCTCGGCTACGTGGAGCGGCTCTACCGGGAGGCACGCCTGGTTCACGCCGACCTCTCCGAATACAATATCCTCTACCACGAGAAACCATACCTGATCGATATGGGACAGGCGGTCACCCTGGATCACCCACGGGCGTCGGCGTTTCTGGTCCGGGATATCAAGAACCTCAATCGATATTTCTCCCGCTACTGCGACGTGGTCGACGAGCAGGAGATCATCGGAACGCTCGTCGGCACCGGACGCCGGGAGCCCTGACCACCGGAAGGAGGGATGCAACCATGACCATACAGGAGATGAAAGTTTCAACAGCGAGGATCGGTGTACTCATCGGGAAGAGCGGGTCCACGAAGCGCGAGATCGAGGAGAAGACCGGGATAACCCTCCGGATCGACAGCGAGGAAGGGCTTGTGACGCTCGAAGGAGAGGACCCCGTCGGCGTCATGACGGCGACAAACGTCGTCTCCGCGATCAACCGGGGGTTCTCGCCGGAGCGTGCGCTCCGGCTCCTCGACGACGAGGACATGATGCTCGACATCCTCGATCTCGCCGACCTCTCGGGGACGACCCGGCAGCTCGAACGGCTCCGGGGGCGGATCATCGGGAAGGCGGGCACCTCCCGCGCCCAGATCGAGGATATGACCACCACGGAGATCTCGGTCCAGGGCAAGACCGTCGCGATCATCGGTCTCCCCGACCAGGTCGAGACCGCGAGGAAGGCGGTGGAGATGCTGATCCAGGGCGTGCCGCACGAGCATGTCTACGGATTCCTCGACCGGAAGAAGAAGGAAGCCAAGCAGGCGATGCTGGAGTACTACTCGTGATGCGGCAGGGCCGGACCGACCCTGCCCATGACGATACGGAAGATATGCGGTTTGCAGTGGAAATGAAGGGGTACACATGGAGATAGCCGGCCTCCCCGTCCCGCCGGATCTTGCCCGGCGCTACATCGACGGCGGGATCACGGAACTCTACCCGCCGCAGGCCGCCTGCGTCGAAGCGGGCCTTTTTTCGGGAAAGAACCTTCTCGTCGCCATCCCCACGGCGAGCGGCAAGACCCTGGTCGCCGAGATGGCGATGCATCACCAGGTGGGGAAGGGCGGTAAGTGCCTCTACATCGTTCCTTTGCGGGCGCTCGCGAGCGAGAAGTTCGAGGAGTTCTCCGGAAAGGGTCTCCGCGTCGGGATCGCCACCGGCGACTTCGATCGAAGGGACGAGTATCTGGGAAGAAACGACATCATCGTCGCGACGAGCGAGAAGGTGGACTCACTCCTGCGGAACCGGACGCCGTGGCTCTCGGAGATCAGCCTGCTCGTCGTCGACGAGGTTCACCTGATCGACGATCCGTCGAGGGGAGCGACGGTCGAGATGGTGATTGCGAAACTCCGGCACAAGAACCCCGAGATGCAGATCATCGCTCTCTCGGCGACCATCGGCAACCCCGCCGACCTCGCCGGATGGCTGGACGCCGAACTCGTCGAGAGCGAGTGGCGCCCGGTCGACCTCCGCGAGGGGGTCTTCTTCGAGGACGGCATCCGGTTTGCCGACAGCACCCGGGAGGTCGAGCGAAAGAGCAAGTACGAGGACCTGGATCTCGTCCTCGATACGGTCGCGGAGGGCGGCCAGTGCCTGGTCTTCGTCAGTTCCCGCAAAAACGCCGAGGCGTTCGCGAAACGCGCGGCATCCGGCCTGAAACTTGCAAACCCCGCTCTCGCCGGCTACGCCGATAGGATACGGTCGAGCGCCTCGACCGATATGGGGAAGATCCTCGCCGCCTGCGTCGCGCAGGGGGCGGCATTCCACCACGCGGGGCTCTCGCGGGAGGAGCGCCAGATCGTCGAAGCCGGATTCCGTGAGGGGCAGATCAAGGCCATCTCCTCTACCCCGACGCTTGCCGCCGGCCTGAACCTCCCCGCCAGGCGGGTGATCGTCCGCGACTACCTCCGGTTCAACGCCGGGGAGGGGATGGTGCCGATCCCGGTCCGGGAGTACCGGCAGATGGCCGGGCGAGCCGGGCGACCGCGGCTCGACCCCTACGGCGAGGCCGTCCTGATCGCGAAGTCCGAGGAGATGGTCGACGAGCTCTTCGACTACTACATCGAGGCGGCGGCAGAAGATGTCCGGAGCCGGTGCGCGGACGAGGCAGTCCTCTGCACCCATATCCTCTCGCTCATCGCGACCGGCTTCGCCCGCGAGACGGGCGAGGTGCTCGGGTTCATGGACGGGACGTTCTACGCCCACCAGGGCGAGAGCCCGCGTGCGCTGAAACGGGCGGTCGACCGGGTGCTCGAGTTCCTGCGGGAGAGCGAGATGATCACCGAGGTGGGGGAGTGGCTCGAGACGACCGAGTACGGGTCGCTCGTCTCCCGGCTCTACATCGATCCCCGGAGCGCCGAGGTGATCGTGAACGCACTGACGCGCCAGAAGGACTACACCGATATCGGCTTCCTCCACCTCCTCTGCGCGACGCCGGATATGCCGACGCTCTTTGTGCGCAAAAACGATATGTATGCCCTCGACCGATTCCTCGCCGACCACCGGGACGAACTCTGGATGGAGATCCCCTGGGACGCGGGCGAGGAGTTCGACCGCAGCCTCAAGACGGCGCTCCTCCTTGCCGACTGGGCGGACGAGGTGGGCGAAGACGTGATCTGCGAGCGCTACAGTGTCGGGCCGGGCGACGTCTACGGGATGGTGGAGAGCGTGGCCTGGCTGGTTCACGCGAGCCGGCACCTCGCCGGACTCTTTGCCCCGCACCTCAAGGCCCCGATCGAGGAGATGGAACTCCGGACGAAGCACGGTATCAAGAAGGAACTCCTGCCGCTCATCAGGATCCGCGGGATCGGCCGGGTCAGAGCCCGCCGGCTCTTCAACAACGGTATCGACTCGATCGAGGCGCTCCGGGAGGCAGGATCCGAGAAGGTCGGCAAGATCCTCGGGCAGGGAATCGCCACCCAGATCTTCGAGCAGCTCGATGGTGTCCGGGACGAGATCGGGGGTGCCGCCGAGGAGCAGTCGACCCTCTTCCGGTTCGGGTGAATGAATATGACAGAGATACCCTGCGATATCTACCGGGCGGCTTTCACGGTCGATGACAACGCCGCTTTCCTCACAGAGATCCGAACGATCGCCGACGAGTTTGAGACCCACATCATCCTCTTCGACGCCGACCGCCTGACCGGACGGGATCACGTCGAGGCGGCGCTCCGGCACGCCCGGAGGTCCTGGGCCGGCGGTGAAGCGATCGCGAACTCACTTGAGATGGAGGCCCTCCTCTACGCTGCGGGAACCCGGCAGTGCCAGGTGGCCTCGTCGTTCGGGATTCACCCGGGCGAGAACCGGTCGTTTGTCGCCGTCTGCCCGCCGGCGCCCGGCGTCCGGGACCAGCTGGCGGGTCTCGTGAGGATCGTCAGCGATGAAGAGGATGGGGAAGAGATCGATCCCGCAAAAAGGGCGCGTCTTGCCGACCTCTTCTCGATCACCCCCGAGGAGGTTGCCGTGGTCGGCGAGGAGCGGTTCCGCGAACTCGTCCTCGAGCGGGTGGCGCTCCTCGACGTCTACCGCTGACCGGCCCCGGCGTGGCTGAGGATGTGCCGGATCTCGGGGATGATGATCTCTTTTGCGGCCAGGGTGACCGCCTTCGTCGAGCCCGGGATACAGAAGACCGCCCGGCCGCCGACGACCCCGGCGATCGCCCGCGAGAGGATCGCGGACGTCCCGATCTCGTCGTAGCTCTTCAGCCGAAAGAGTTCCCCGAACCCGTCGATCGTCTTTTCAAGGAGCGGTGCGACTGCTTCGATGGTCACGTCGTCGGCAGTGAGCCCGGTGCCCCCGGTAACGATGACGCAGTTTGCACGCGAAAGCGCTGTGCGAACCTCGGAGCGGATCCGCTCCTGGTCGTCGGGGATGACGCCATAATGGGTCACCTCGATCTCCGCGGCCGAGAGGAGGTCGATGAGCGTCTTTCCGCTGGTGTCGGTCTCGGGTTTCCGAGTCGAGGAGACGGTGATGACGGCACCGGTTACGGTGAGCGGTTTAAGATGACTGCTGTCCATAGGATCTTCCAGTACCCCTGTACCATGTATTTTACTTCATTCTATCTCCTGTTTTCAAGAGTTCGATCCCCGACCCCTTTGTTTCCCATGGAGAAATGAAGGGCGCTGCAGGCCAGGAGACGGAGAGGACAGAGAGGATGGGAGCTGGAATACAGGATTTCCGAAGAGGATCAGAACCGGAACACAGGATTTCCAGAGAGGAAATCCGTTTATCAGGAAGATTCGATGAGATCGCTCTCAGAGGACAGGTGGGCAGGATGGATCGAGGTGAACCGGATCAGGGCGAAACCAGGTGAGTCGGATCAGAGCGAAACCGGGTGAATCGGGTCAGGATGGAACGTACCAGGACAGGATTCGAGAGAGATGAAGATGAGATAAGTCGGATCAGGGCGAAACCAGGCGAATCAGGGCAGATGAAACGTAATTGGACGGGAGTTGAGAGAGATGAAGGTGAGATGAGCCGGATCAGGGCGAAACCGGGTGAATCAGGTCAGATGAAACGTACCAGGACGGGATTCGAGAGAGATGAAACGTACCAGGACGGGATTCGAGAGAGATGAAACGTACCAGGACGGGATTCGAGAGAGATGAAACGTACCAGGACGGATCTGGAGGGAGAAGAACCGGGATGGGACGAGGGGAAGCTGGGATGGATGAGGTGAGGTGACATGGATTGGAACAGTGATCGGGCAGAAATATGACTGGATCTCTGGCCAGCTGACCCGTTCCAGGGCTTCTGTTCTCATGTTCCAGAACTTTCTCTTCTCGTTATGCTCCTACTACGTATTTTCCATTAAACTGCTTATTACCGGTTATTTCAAAAATAATTGTTTCTTGACCCTTATTTCCGGTTTTTCCCTGCTTTTAGCCTTTTATTTCCCGTTTAATCCCTTAAAATCAGCTTTTAATCCGTTTTATCCCTTTTTCCCTGTTTTTTGTTTCTTTGTTACTATACGATATATCTTTATATCTTAAGTTTCAGAGGTACACATGACTATCGTCATCAGTTTTTGAGTGAGCGATACACCCGGTGTATCGTCATCAGGTTCCACTCGAAACAAAGGGGTCGGGGTGATCCCCATCAACTCCCCCGATCCCTCTCCCCTGGACTTCCCTCAACCTGACCGGTTCATCGGGATCTCCCGGCGATACAGCCTCCGGAGTTCCACTGGAAACGAAGGGGTTATCTGTCCCTAAAACGATCATATTAAGAGACCTCGACGCGAAAATTTCGTGTCCTGCCTCCCTCCCCGGTGACATCATGTCGGACGATAAAACGAGCCCAATGGGATTATTTAAAAAATACCTGACCAATAGACGTATATTCAAGAATAGGGAAGTCCTCCGGCACAACTATCGTCCCCAGATCCTTCCTCACCGGAAGCCCCAGATCGACGAACTTGCCTCTATTCTCGCACCCGCTCTCACAAACGAGACTCCCTCAAACATCCTCATCTACGGCAAGACGGGAACCGGGAAGACGGCGTCTGTCCGGTACGTGGGAACGGAACTCGAGAACGCAAGCGCCCTCGCCGGGACGAAGTGCACGATCGTTCACCTCAACTGCGAAGTGATCGACACCCAGTACCGGGTTCTCGCCCAGATCGCGAACGGTCTCGACAACGCCGACGAGCACCCGAGCGACAGCACGAGGAACCACATCCCCATGACCGGGTGGCCGACCGATCAGGTCTACATGGAGCTCAAGAACCAGCTCGAGAGCAACGGCGGGGTCATGGTCATCATCCTCGACGAGATCGACAAACTCGTGAAGAAGAGCGGCGACGACACCCTCTACAACCTCACCCGGATCAACTCCGACCTCAAGTTCGCAAAGGTGAGCATCATCGGGATCTCGAACGATCTCCGGTTCACCGACTTCCTGGATCCCCGTGTCCTCTCTTCGCTCTCTGAAGAGGAGATCGTCTTCCCCCCTTATAACGCCCCGCAGCTCTGCGACATCCTCCAGCAGAGAGCAGAGATGGCGTTCGTCGACGGCGCGCTCGACGAGACGGTCATCCCGCTCTGTGCGGCGCTCGCGGCCCAGGAGCACGGCGACGCACGGCGGGCGCTCGACCTGTTCCGGGTATCGGGCGAACTCGCGGACCGCGAGAACGCCGCGGGTGTGACCGAGAAGCACGTCCGGATGGCTCAGGAGAAGATCGAGACCGACAGCATGGTCGAGTGCATCTCCACCCTCCCGACCCAGAGCAAGGCGGTCCTCTACGCGATGCTGATTCTCGAGCAGATGGGCAAGAGGATCTTCACGAGCGGCGAGGTCACGGTGGTCTACCGCGAGATCGCCCGGATCATCGACCTCGACGTCCTGACGCACCGCCGGATCACCGACCTCATCTCCGAACTCAACATGCTCGGCGTCATCAACACCCGGGTCATCTCGCGGGGCCGCTACGGCCGGACGAAGGAGATGTGGTTCGACGCAACGACGAGCAAGATCGAGGAGGTCGTCACGCGCGATCCGAGGCTCGACGACGCGAGGCTCAAGAAACTCGACATCAACCGACTGAGAGCAATGTTCAGGTGAAGTTATGGACGAAAAGGATCGTATCCTCCTCCATCTCCTGGAGGAGAACTGCCGCACCCCGACAGAAGAACTTGCGGTGCTGGCCGAGATGAGCGAAGAGGACGTAAGAGACCGAATCGGCCGGCTGGAAACTTCAGGCGCCATCCGTCGCTACGGGGCGGTCGTCGACTGGGAGGGGGCCGGCGACGGAAACGTCGTCGCGGTGCTCGAACTCAAAGTCTCGCCCGAGCGGGACTTCGGCTACGACCGGATCGCCGAGCGGATCACCCGGTTCCCGCAGGTCCGGTCGCTCCGCCTGATGACCGGCGCGTACGACCTTCAGCTCCTGGTCACCGGGCCGAGCATGCACGAGATCGCGCGGTTCGTCTCCGAACAGATCGCCCCGATGGACAGGATCCGGGAGACGGCGACGCACATCATCATGAAGACCTACAAGGAGAACGGCACCACCTTCGCCGAGCGCGAAGAGGTCGAGCGGCTCCCCTACTCGTTCTGAGGTGAGACGTTTGAGGGATTTCGTCTCGAAACGGGCCCGCGCCATACCACCCTCGGGTATCCGGAAGTTCTTCGATCTCGCCCAGACGATGGAAGATGTCATATCCCTGGGCGTCGGGGAACCGGACTTCGTGACTCCCTGGTGCGTCTGCGAGGCGTCCATCTACTCCATCGAGCAGGGATCGACCGCCTACACCTCGAACAAGGGGACGCCGCAGCTCCGGGACGCCATCAGCCGCTACCTCGATACCCGGTTCTCCACCCGGTACGATCCCGAGGCGGAGATCATCGTCACCTGCGGCGTCTCGGAGGCGGCTGATATCGCCATCCGGGCCGTCGCCGACCCCGGTGACGATATCCTGGTCGCCGAACCCTGCTACGTCTCCTACAGCCCCTGTGTCTCCCTTGCCGGAGGAACCCCGGTGCCCGTCCTCTGCCGGGCGGAGGACGAGTTCCGGCTGACGGGCGACGCGCTTGCGGAGAGCATCACCCCGCGGACGAAGGCGCTGATTGCAAACTTCCCGAACAACCCCACCGGCGGGGTGATGGAGGAGGCGGACTGGCACGCGATCGCCGATCTCCTCGTCGACCATGACCTCCTCCTCATCAGCGACGAGGTCTACGCCGAGCTCACCTACGACGGCGACCACTTCTCCCCGGCAAGGATCCCGGAACTTCGCGACCGGACGATCACCTTGAACGGGTTCTCGAAGGCCTTTGCCATGACCGGGTGGCGGATCGGCTACCTCTGCGCCCCGCCCGAGATCACCGCGGCGGCGTTGAAGATTCACCAGTACGTCGCGCTCTGCGCTCCCGTCATGGGGCAGATCGCGGCATACGAGGCACTCCGAAACGGGGAGGCCGAGAAGGATGCGATGGTCAGGGAGTACCGTCTCCGGCGCAACCTCTTCGTCGACGGGCTGAACAAGCTCGGTCTTGCCTGCCACGTCCCGAAGGGTGCGTTCTATGCCTTCCCGTCGGTGGAGAGCACCGGGATGACCGATGTCGAGTTCGCGGAGGGGCTCCTCCGGGAGCAGCACGTCGCGGTGGTTCCGGGGAGCGCTCTCGGCCCCTCCGGCGCCGGGCACGTGCGGTGCGCCTACGCCGTCTCGCGCGACGATCTCAAGGAGGCGCTCTCCCGGATGGGAGCCTTCCTGGAATCGTTAAAATAAAAATACCTCCATAAATATCTTCAAACGGAAATCGAAACTCTTTTATGAGAGATCCCTGCCCGGGCAACCGATAGTTTGGTGTCCGACAGAGGAATGACGGGTGGAGAACCCCATTACTTCCACTGGAGATGTGGATTTATTCGGGGATTTTGGCCGGTCGGGATCGCGTCGCGCCTGTATCGGTCATACATACTCTATCCTCAAAACCCTGACCGGATCTTCGGGTTCACACCCGTGCTCCGGTGGAACGATCTGGCTACAGATCGGCATCCCGCTCCGGAGGAAAAACCCGGTGTGTCAGCCGGTAATGCTTCTAGGACGGAAATTCCACTGGAAACAAAGGGGTCAAGATCCCGACGGTGATCGTACCGGGGGTGACCCGCAGGAGTCCGGGTTGATCTACACCTTCCGCTGTCGCCGGAAATAGGAGGATAGGCGAATATCGGGGTGCGGCGCCCTGCCCGGCGGGGATGTCTCCTGCGCCTCTTCCCGGGCGCGGAACGGTGGAGCGGGGGATGCAGGTGTTGCTGAAACCCGGTTGCCTTTATACGGGGTGGCCGTTCTCCCGGTATCACATTGTAACGTTTATCAGGATGTATCGCTCCATCCTACTTGATAGAACAATGAGTTGTACTATTATCGTCGGCGGGTTCTTTGGTGACGAGGGAAAAGGAAAGATCGTGGCCCATATCGCTCACCAGGACAGACCATCCATCATCTCCCGGGGCGGCGTCGGCCCGAACGCTGGGCATACCGTCCTCATTGGAGAGAAGGAATACGGGGTTCGGATGGTTCCCTCAGGGTTCGTCTACCCGGAAGCGCGCCTCATGATCGGGAGCGGCGTGCTCGTCGATCCTCGTGTCTTTCTGCGGGAAGTCGACCTGGTCGGCGTCCGGGACAGGATCTTTGTTGATGGACGGTGCGGTGTCATCGAAGAGGATCACATCGCGCGGGACAAGGGAAGCGATCACCTCAGCAAGAAGATCGGGAGCACCGGAACCGGGTGCGGCCCGGCAAACGCGGATCGTGTTCTCCGGACGTCGCGGCAGGCGAAGGA
Organism: Methanoculleus horonobensis; assembly: GCF_001602375.1. Lineage (NCBI taxonomy): Archaea > Methanobacteriati > Methanobacteriota > Methanomicrobia > Methanomicrobiales > Methanomicrobiaceae > Methanoculleus > Methanoculleus horonobensis. The sequence goes on from NZ_BCNY01000015.1 coordinate 411,807, forward strand.
CGTCCCGGAGCTCGCGGGTTTCATCACCGACGTGGCCGAGGACGTCAACTCTGCTCTCGATAACGACGAGGTGGTTCTCCTCGAAGGAACCCAGGGTTTCGGGATCTCGCTCTACTTCGGAACCTACCCGTTCGTGACGAGCAAGGATACCTCCGCCTCGCAGATCGCCGCCGACAACGGCGTCGGTCCGACCAGGGTCGACGACGTCATCGTCGTCTTCAAGGCCTACCCGACCCGGGTCGGCGAAGGCCCCTTCTCCACCGAGATGTCGTCGGCGCGGTCGCACGAGCTCGGGATCGAGGAGTTCGGCACCGTCACCCATCGCCAGCGCCGCATCGGCACCTGGGACGGGAAGATGGCGCGCTACTCGGCGATGATCAACGGCTGCACCCAGGCGGCGATCACCGGTATCGACCGGATCGACCCGGCCTGTTTCGGCGCGACGGAGTACGATCAGCTGACGAAGGCGGCACGGGACTTCATCGCGCAGGCCGAAAAAGACATCGGCAAACCCGTCACCCTGATCTCGACGGGTCCCGAGATGTCCCAGATCATCGATCTTCGGAGCGAACTATGAGAAAGAACCTGATGGAGATACTCTGCTGTCCGGTCTGCAAGGGGGAACTCGAACTGACCGTGACCGAAGAGAGCGGTGAGGAGGTGCTGGAGGGGACTCTCCGGTGCGCGGCGTGCAGCGTCGACTACCCCATCAGCGAGGGCATCCCGAACCTCCTCCCGGAGACCGCCTGCGAGGACTGATTGTGCCGATGACGGAGATCCAGCTCAACCGCCGGGGGATCAACTCCATCGAGGTTCCTGCCGAGGTAGAGGCAACGCCGGGGAGCGACCTCGTTCTCCGGATCGTCAACCACGGATCGCCGTTGCATATCACCCTCGCCTCCTCGAACTCCTCAGCCTTCACCAGCTTCTTCCATGAGAACCTCTACGTGAACGGGCCCGAGGAGTTCGCCATCCCCATCCGGGGTAACGTCTACCCCGGCACCTTCAATATCGAGGTCATCGCCGGATACGGCGCTAGAAAGGCGGAGTTCCGGGTCGTCGTCAGGGAGCGGGCGGCACCGGAGCCCGAACCCGTCGAGATTCCGGCAACTCCCGCCGTTCCGGCGAGATCGCTACGGTGGCGGTCGTCCGCCCCGACTCTTCTCCTCACCGCCGCCGCCCTGGTGCTCTACGGTCTGTGGCTGGTCTACCGGGTGGATCTCTTGAACGCCGCGTCGTTCGCGGCGCTCCTCCTCGGGGTCATCCTCGCATGGCTGCGGCAGCGGTCGTAGTCGCCGCGTCGCTGCTGGTGGATCGGCTGATCGGCGACCCGCACTCACGCTACCACCCGGTGGCGCTCCTCGGCCGGTTCATCGGGTGGTGGGGGGTTCCGGCCCGCTACCCGGCCCGCATCCAGCGGGTTGCCGGGGTTGCGGGAGCCGTCCTGACCGTCGCGCTCTTTGCCGCACCCTTCGCGCTCGTCGAGCTCGCCGCACCCTGGTATCTCTACCTCCTCCTCGCGCCCCTCCTCTTGAAGGCCTGTCTTGCCTGGCGGGCGCTCGAGGAGCATGCCGCGGCCGTGGTTCAGGCGCTCGGGGAGGGGGGAGTCGATGCGGGGCGCGCCCGGGTCGGGATGATGGTGAGCCGGGATACGGCGCGCCTCGATCCCGAGCACGTCCTCTCGGCCGCGTACGAATCGATGACCGAGAACCTGGTGGACAGCATCGTCTCTCCGCTCTTCTACTTCGGGCTCTTCGGGCTCGCCGGGGCTGCAGCCTTCCGGGCGGTCAATACCCTGGACGCCATGCTCGGCTACCGCGACGAGCGAGCCCGGATCGGATGGTTCTCGGCCCGCGCAGACGATGTTGCAAACTTCATCCCGGCGCGGCTGACCGGCCTCATCCTTCTCGCCTACTTCGCAGCGAAGGGCCGGTTCGCCCCGGCCTGGACGGCGCTCCGGCGCGATGCGAAGAAACGCCCCGGATTCAACGGGGGGATCCCGATGGCCGTCATCGCCGGCGGCGTCGGTATCCGGCTCGAGAAGCCCGGTGCCTACACCCTCGGGGACGCGGAACGGACGCTCGCGGAAGGGGGCGCCGGGATCGTCTCTGCGGTTCGGGCGGCGACGATCATCTTTGTGATCTTCGAGATCGCCGCACTATTTTTATTGGGGTCAGTGAGCTATACATAAGAGTAATGAAACTCGAGGAACTGAGATTTGGCACCGAGCTGATCAAGCGCGGCTTTGCGTCGATGCAGAAGGGCGGCGTCATCATGGACGTCGTCAACGCAGAGCAGGCCGAGCTCGCCGAAGAGGCCGGTGCCGTCGCCGTCATGGCGCTTGAGAGAGTCCCTGCCGATATCAGAGCGGCCGGTGGCGTGGCCCGCATGGCCGACCCGCAGAAGATCGTCGAGATCATCGATGCGGTATCCATCCCGGTGATGGGGAAGGCCAGGATCGGCCACTTCGTCGAGGCGCAGATCCTGGAAGCTCTCGGCGTGGACATGGTCGATGAGAGCGAGGTGCTGACCCCGGCCGACGAGCAGTTCCACATCGATAAGACCGGGTTTGGCGTCCCGTTCGTCTGCGGCGCCCGGAACCTCGGGGAGGCGCTGCGCCGTATCAACGAGGGAGCGGCGATGATCCGGACGAAGGGCGAGGCCGGAACCGGCAACGTCGTGGAGGCCGTCCGCCATATGCGGGCGATCATGGGCGGGATCCGGGCTCTCTCCGGCCTCTCCAGTCAGGAACTCGTCGACTGCGCCCGCGATATCGAGGCGCCCGTGGATCTGGTCATCGAGTGCGCACAGCGCGGCCGCCTCCCCGTGGTGAACTTCTCCGCGGGCGGGATCGCGACGCCCGCCGACGCGGCGCTGATGATGCAGCTCGGCGCCGATGGGGTCTTCGTCGGGTCGGGCATCTTCAAGTCCACGAACCCCGAGGCGACCGCCCGGGCGATCGTGGAGGCGGTCAACCACTACGACGACGCAAAGGTCATCGCCGAAGTGAGCAAGGGTCTTGGAGAGGCGATGAAGGGCCTCGACGTCCATCTCCTCCGCGAAGACGAGGTGTTGCAGAACCGTGGGCGTTAAGGTCGGTGTTCTCGCGCTCCAGGGCGACGTCGCCGAGCATATCGCGGCGTTCCGGGAGGCTCTCGCGGAGAGGCCGGGCTCATCGGTCACGGCGGTCAGAAGGGCCGCGGATCTCGCGGGGCTCGATGCGCTCGCGATACCGGGCGGGGAGTCCACCACCATCTCCCGGTTGATCGAGAAGAACGGGCTCTATGAGCCGCTCGTGGGGTTCGAGGGCGGGATATTCGCCACCTGCGCGGGGATGGTTCTCATCTCGGATCAGGTGGACGATCCCAGGATCCGGACGCTCTCCCTCATCCCGATGCACGTGGCGAGGAACGCCTTCGGGCGGCAGGTCGACTCCCGCGAGACGATGCTCGAGGTTGCCGGGCTTGCCGAACCTTTTCGCGCGGTCTTCATCCGGGCGCCGGTGGCGACGGATGCCGGGGATGGCGTCGAGGTGCTTGCCCGCATCCCGGAGGGGATTGTCGCCGTCAGGAGCGGCCGGCACATGGCGTTCGCCTTCCACCCGGAGCTCGGCGGGGATCTCCGCCTGCACCGGATATTTTTAGAGGGGCTCGGGGTATAGGCCCCGGCATCCACCTATCTTTCAACTTCCATCGTCATCCACGATCTGTTGCGCCCACGCTTCACCTTCGGTCGTCAGGCGGTAGATGATCCAGTTCCCCTGTGCCTCGCCGGTGATCAGGTTCGCTTTCTTCAGGACACCGAGGTGGTAGGAGAGTTTCGAGTCTGCAATGCCGAGCACCGCCTTGACGATGCAGACGCAGAGCGGCTGCACGGAGAGCATCATGAGAATCTTGAGACGAAGCGGATCACCGAGCGCGCGGTGGACGCCGCTCTCCCGCTCAAGCAACGCATCGTCCGGCAACTGATCTACGAGCCCTGCAATCCCGCCACACTGACAGAGCGACTCTTCGACTCCGGGAGGGAGGGGCAGGGATGTCTCCTGATACTCTTCGCCTCCTGCCATCCGACCATCACACCCTTCTTTTGAGATAATGGGGGACGAAAGTACCTATAACCTTTCGCTGCTACCGCGCGAGGTACGAACTAGCCATTCGACAGCTGAGGAGAAAAGAGCATGGACGTCATAACCGCCGATTTGCTCGTCTGTTCTCACGGTTCGGGGCCTGCTTCCGGTCGCCACCGGTACGGGCTCCCCGCCCCTGCCCGGTCGGAGAACCTCACTGACGCTGTTGTGAATCCCGCCCCCGTCAGCCGATCGCCGCCGGCGAGGAGAGTATCCGTGAGATCTATCCGGCGAGCCTGAAGGGGTTCTACTGCAAGCCCGCCGGTTGACCCCTCGGTTCAACTCTTTTTGAAACCAGAACATTTATCGGGTGGCGTCACTACACTATTTCAAATAATGTTGAAACGATGAGGCGTAACACCATGACGGACGACACCAGCAAAAATCGGAAGGAAGGCATCGCCGGACGGATCAAGAACCTTTTTGCACCGGAGAGCGACTGCGGCTGCGGCGGCGGCTGCTGCGGCAACGTGAAGATTGTGCCGAAGAAGACGGACGAGAAGAAGGAGTGACCGGACGCGCAGCATGGCAGGCGGATGGGTCGAGGAAGCCCGTGCCCCGACGGCGTACGAACCTCAGGAGAGGGAACGGGGCAGGTGAGTGAACGGCCATGGATGCCGCTTCGAACCTGATCACCGCCGGAGAGTTCTTCGTCGTCATTGCCGGGGAACTGATCCTGCTCTTTGTCGGGATCACCTTCCTGGTCGGGCTGCTGCAGGCCTACATCCCGGAAGAGCGGATCCGAAGCGTGCTTGCCGGGAGGCGGCAGGGTGTCGGGAATGTCCTTTCTGCCGGGTTCGGAGCGTTCACCCCGTTCTGCTCCTGCTCGACGATCCCGATCCTGCTCGGCCTCCTCGACATCGGGGTCCCGTTCGGCGTCTGCATGTCGTTCCTGCTCGCCTCCCCGCTCCTGAACCCGGTGATCCTCGCCCTTCTCGTGGCGCTGGTGGGAATCGTCCCGACCGCCATCTACGCCGCCCTTACCTTCACGGCCGCGGTCGTCATAGGCTGGCTCCTCGGACGGCTCGGCTACGCCCGCTACGTGAAAGACGTCATGGTCGAAAGCCGGCCGGAACCGTGCGGCTGCAACAGCAGCCACGGGACGCGGATTCGCGGTGCGTTCTCCTTCGCCGTCCGTCTCTTCCGGCAGGTCTTCCCCTACCTCATCCTCGGAGCGGGGATCGGGGCGTTCATCTACGGGTTCATCCCCGGAGACCTGATCGTCTCTCTCGCGGGGCCGGACAACCCCCTCGCCATCCCGGTCGCGGCGGTCATCGGCATCCCGATGTACATCCGGGCGGAGACGCTCATTCCCGTGAGCGCCGTCCTCCTCGAGAAGGGGATGGGCATCGGCGCCGTGATGGCACTGATCATCGGCGGTGCAGGAGCGAGCATCCCGGAGGTGACGCTGCTCGCCGCGATCTTCGAGCGGAGACTGGTCGCCGCGTTCGTCGCGGTCATCCTCGGCGTCGCCGTCCTCGCCGGCGCGGCCTTCCAGGTCCTCGCCGTCATCTGAGCTGCAGATTGAGGGAACGATAAGAGAACACCAGAGTACAACAAAAGGGAACAGACCATGATCGAGATACTCATCGGCGCTCTTGCGTCGGGGCTCGCGGCAGTGCTCGACTACCTCTCGGCGCACGTCCTCACCTGCCTGGTCCCGGCGTTCTTCATCGCCGGCGCCATCGCGGCTTTCGTCAAGAAGGATGCGATCCTGAAGTACTTCAGCCCGGACGCACCCAGGCACATCTCTTACGGGATCGCATCGGTCTCGGGGACGGTTCTTGCCGTCTGCAGCTGCACCATCCTCCCGATATTCGCCGGGATCCTCAAGAAAGGGAGCGGGATCGGTCCGGCAACGACGTTCCTCTTTGCCGGCCCCGCCATCAACATCCTCGCGATCATCTACACCGCATGGGTGCTCGGCTTCGACCTGGGTATTGCCCGGGCAGTCTCGGCGGTTCTGCTCGCCATCGTCATCGGGCTTGCCATGGCGCTGATCTTCCGGTCGACGGACGTCGAGACCCTGAAGCGGAAGGCGATGGCGCCGAGCGTCGCCGGGGCGTGCGAGGAGGAGAAGCCGCGCTGGGTCACGCCGGCGTTCTTCGCCCTCCTCGTCGGGGTGCTGGTCTTCGGGGCCTCGCCGCTCGACTGGACGCTCCGGCTCTCGATCGTCTACATCCTCACCCTCGCGATCGCCATCCTGCTCATCTACTACTTCGACCGGGACGAGGTGACCGACTGGGGGATGGAGACCTGGGATCTCACGAAGAAGATCTTTCCGATCCTGATCGCCGGGACCTTCCTCGTCGGGATCATCGCCTTCTTCCTCCCGCCCGAGACCTTCCAGCCCTACTTCGGGAACAACTCGCTCGGCGCGAACTTCCTTGCGGCCGTTGTCGGGATGATCCTCTACATGCCGACGCTGCTTGAAGTCCCGATCATCGGCACGACGTTCGGCTACACCAGCGGGCACATGGCCGCAGGGCCGGCGCTCGCCCTCCTGCTCGCGGGCCCGACGATCAGCCTCCCCTCCGTCCTCGTCATCTCCCGGATCGTCGGGGCGAAGAAGACGGCAGCCTACGTGGGGCTGGTGGTCGTCTTCGCGACCATCGCCGGGTTCCTGTACGGGAACGGGATGCTGCTTATCTAGGAGAGGACCCATGGAGACAGAGAAGCGAGAAAAACCCTGCTGCGCTGCCGAAGCCCTGCGCCGCGTCCGCCGGATCGAGGTCGGCGGGGTCGTCGTCGGGCTCGCGATGCTCGACGATATCCTGGCCGATACGGTTGCCCGTAACCTCTCCGGCGAGACCGCCATCGGCGACGAACTCATCAAACAGGTGAAGATCTACAACTACATCCCGAAGGGGGCCGAACCGCTCTACCGGGCGGCGCTCCTCTGTGAGTACCAGAACGAGGTGAAGAAACAATGAAGATTGAAGTGCTCGGAACCGGCTGCGCCAAGTGCAAGCGGCTTGCAAAGAACGTTGAAGCGGCAATCAAGGACCTCGGCATCGAGGCCGAACTCGTCAAGGTCGACGACATCACCGAGATCATGGACCGCGGCGTGATGCTGACCCCCGCCCTCGCCGTCGACGGCGAACTGAAGGTCTCCGGCCGGGTGGCGGACGTCAAAGAGATCAAGGAGATCCTGCAGGGGTGAGACCCCTTTTTCCCCTGCAGTGGAGTCTGAGAGATGGTGCTGGTTGAAATCTTCGGAACCGGCTGCGCCAGGTGCAAGCGGATGAACCGGAACGTCGAGATCGCGGTCGGGGAGCTCGAGATCGATGCGGAGATCCGCAAGATCGAGAGCCTCGATGCGATGATCGAGCGGGGCGTGATGCTGACGCCGGCGCTCTACGTCGACGGCGAGGCCAAGGTCGTCGGCCACGTCCCCTGCGTCGAGGATATCAAACAGATATTGCTTGGAGAGAAGTGAGATGACGGAACAGAACACACCCCGGTGCGCCTGTGAATCCGGGATAGAGCCGGAAGGCGGAACGAAACGGATCATCTTCGCCTGCGCCGGCGCATCGAAGGCCGGACAGCTCACAAACGAGGCCGCTGTCCGGTTGACGAAGGAAGGATACGGGAAGATCGCCTGCACGGCCTCCCTCGCCGTCTCTACACCCTCGATCACGAAGAAGGTCGAGGCGGCGGACGAGGTGGTCGTCATCGACGGCTGCCCGGTCGGCTGCGCCCGCCAGATCGCTGAGAAGGCAGGCATCACGCCCGACCAGGAGATCGTGGTCACGGACCTCGGGATCGAGAAAGGCGGGGGCCTCGACCTCTCCGAAGAGGACGTCGAGACGGTCGTCTCCGCCGCCTGGGAGGGCAAAGGGAGAACGGAGGAGGAGAAGGGGCGCAGGCCGTCCGGTGGATGCGGCTGTGGTTGCGGGGGCTCGATGGATACTCTCGTCATCGAATGGCGGCATATCGGAAGAGACATCGAGAACACCTGCGAGCGGTGCGGCGCGACCGGGCGGGCGGTGATGGACGTCGTCGAGCAGATCCGCCCCATCCTCGAGGAAGAAGGCATCGCGGTCCGGGTTGTCGAGACGGTTCTCGAGAACGAGGCGATAACGGAGTCGAACAGCATCCTCTTCAACGGCGTGGCGCTCGAGATCCTCATCGAAGGCATGGAGGTTACCAGCACGCCCTGTGCCTCCTGCTCCTGCATCACCGGGCAGGACGACGTCGAGTGTCGTGCGGTCGAGTATAACGGCGAGCGTTACGAGTCGATCCCGCCGGAGCTGATCGCCCGGGCGGCGCTGAAGGCGCTCGGGCTGGAGTGATCGTGGCGGAGACGCGCTCTCCGCCTGCACACACAACGTCGAAGTTGTCCCCGAGGCCGGAATAGCGAACGGCTTGCAGCCCGGCCGATAAGATGCACCTTTAATACTCCCTCCCTCAAACATATTGTTCGGGACGGAACGCCGTGATCAAAGAGAACAGTGACGATCCGTCGGCCGGTGGGCCGAACGTAATCGAGGTCGAGAACCTCACGAAGACTTTCGGCGCCGTCACTGCCGTGGACCGCGTCTCGTTCGAGGTTCGGCGGGGCGAGATCTTCGGGTTCCTCGGGCCGAACGGCGCCGGGAAGACCACCACCACGCGGATGCTCACCGGCGTCGTCCCGATGGACGGCGGGAGCGTGAGGATCTTCGGCCACGATATCCTGAAGGAACCGGTCCAGGCGAAACAGCGGTTCGGCGTCGTGCCCGAGACCTCGAACGCCTACGTCGAGCTCACCGCGTGGCAGAACCTCATGCTGATGGGCGACCTCTACGGGCTCGACCGCGCCCACTCGGAGCGGCGCTCACGCGAACTCCTCGAAACCCTCGGTCTCTACGGGAGGAGGGACCAGAAGGTGCGGGGCTACTCGAAGGGGATGAAACAGCGGCTCGTTCTCGCCATGGCGCTCCTCCACGAGCCCGAGCTCCTCTTCCTCGACGAACCGACGAGCGGGCTCGACGTGCAGAGCACGCAGATGATCCTCGTCCTCCTGCGCGAGCTGAACACGGACGGAACCACCATCTTTCTGACCACCCACAACATGGAGGAGGCGAACCGGCTCTGTGACCGCATAGGCATCATCCGGGCCGGAAAGATCGTCGCGATCGATGCCCCCGAGAGGCTGAAGACGGCGATCGACCGCATGCACCGGCTTGAGGTGAGCTTCGACCGGCCGGTGCCCGCCGACGCCCTCGCGGGACTCGACGGCGTGGCCGAAGCGTACCGGACGGGGGATAAGTGGCGGATCGTTACGGAGGATCCGGATCTCGTCATCCGGTCGCTCGTGGCCTTCAGCGGCGATTGCAGTGCGGCGATCCTCACCTTAAATACCCTCGCCCCGTCGCTCGACGAGGTCTTCCTGCGGCTGACCGGGGAGGAGCAACCGTGAACCCGGCGGCGTACGGTGAGCAGGCGCGGCGGGCTTGGGCGATTGCGAGGAAAGACATCCGCGTCTACTACCTCAAGGGCCCGGTGCTCATCTTCGGGATCTTCATGCCGGTCTTCCTCTTCCTCGCCTTCTTCCTGGGCGGCCGGGACCTCCCGCTCGCGTTCCTCCTCTCCGGGCTCGTGGGGATGACCCTCTTCTTCACCGCGACCGCCGTCTCGCCGGCGATCTTCCCCTGGGAAGGGCAGGCAAGGACGCTCGAACGCCTTGCCGCCTGCCCCGTCACCATCGAGGCGATCGTCCTCGGGGACATGATTGCCTCCGTCCTCTTCGGGATCGGGGTCACGGCGGTCACCATTCTCCTCGCGCTCGGGCTCGGCCTGCCCCTCCTGCACGGCATCGTGCTTGGCATTGCCGTCCTCATCGCTGCATGCTGCTTCTCGGCAATCGGCGTCCTCCTTGCCGTCCCCCCGACGAACGTGCCCTCGAACATCATGATGCTCTCCACCCTCCTGAAGTTCCCGCTCGTCTTCATATCCGGCATCTTCGTCCCCCTGGAGCAGATGCCGGCGTGGGGGCTCATGCTTGCGGCCTGCTCGCCGCTCACCTACTTCACGGACGTCGTCCGCTACGCGTTTTCCGGCGCACACCACTTCCCGGTGGTGGTCGATATTGCGGCGCTCACGCTCTTTGCCCTGGTCTTCACCGCCGCCGCGATGTACCTGCACAGGCGGAGCATGCCGCGGAGGATCTGATCCGGTGCAGCGACAGGAAGATGTCCTGTCAATGTCAACAGTGGAGGTGCACCATGAAGAAGGAACTCGTCATCGAATGGAAGCACGCTGAAGGGAACATCGAAAAGACCCCTGAGGAGTTCGAGGAGACCGGGATGACGCTTGCGGCGGTCCTCGCGGAGATCCGGATGCTCCTTGAGATGGAGGGGGTCGGCGTCCGGGTGGTCGAGACGGTCCTCCCCGACGATGCCGCCGCAGAGTCGGAGTCCCTCCTCTTCAACGGGATCCCGGTCGAGCAGCTCCTCGAAGGGGTCGAGGTGACCGCGACGGCCTGTGCCTGTGCATCATGTGAATCCTGCGAGACCTGCGGGGAGGAGGAGGCGGAGTGCCGGACGCTCCGCTACAACGGCGAGGAGTACGAGGCGATCCCGCCGGAACTGATCGGTCGGGCCGCCGCAAAAGCGCTCGAGATGGAGTGAGGCGGGGCTGTCGGGCCGCCGTCGCCGGTTCCCTCTCATGCTGGGAGCCGGAGGTTTCCCGAACGCCGGAGTACACGGGGCCGGTTCCCGTAGCGGGGCGGGGGAGACTTTTTCAATCTGTTTTCAATGTATTGTACTTAACATTAACATAAAGTTAAATGACTATTTTTAATAAGGGCCGCGTTCCAACCACGATACCGTAAGCCTCCGATACCTCCCCGGAGCGTACCGGAGAGGACCGAACGGACGTGGTAGCCATTACAAGACGTTGTCATCTTCTGCTCACCCTCCTCTGCATCTGCGGGGTGCTCCTCTGCACCTCCGCCGCCTGCACGACCGTCCGGGGGACGGATTCCCCTGCGGAAAGCCGCACGATCACCGATATGGCGGGCCGGACCGTCGCCGTCCCGTCGGAGATCGAGAGCATCGCCTGCACCTCGCCGCCGTCGACGATGCTCGTCTACATGGTCGCGCCCGACCGGCTCGCGGGCTGGAACTTCGCGCCCGAAGAGGGCTACATCCCCGAGCGGTACATGGCACTCCCGGTCGTCGGGGGCTGGTTCGGGAAAGAGACCGGCAACTACGAGACCTTCATCTCGATGCACCCCGACATCGTCGTCGAGGGCTACACCACCGACGGCGGGGCGGCGCACGTCACCGTCGCGGAGCGGCAGCAGAAGATGGGTTCCATCCCGGTCGTCGCCGTCGAGGACACCACCAACGCCACCCGCTACTCGGGTCCCATCAGGTTCATGGGCGGCCTCCTCGGGGAAGAGGAGCAGGCCGAAGCGATGATCGCCTTCTACGAGGGCGTGCTCGCCACGGTGACGGAGCGGGTGGCCTCGATCCCCGACGACGAGCGGGTGGCGGTCTACTATGCCGAGGGGCCGAAAGGGCTCATGACCGACCCCTCGGGTTCGCCCCATGCCGAACTCATCGACCTCTGTGGCGGGAGGAACGTCGCCGAATGCGCGATTACGCCGGGAATGGGGATGACGGAGGTCTCGATGGAGCAGGTCATCGCCTGGAACCCGGACGTCGTTCTGGTCCACGACCCGGGATTCTACGCCACGGTCCGGACCGACCCTCTCTGGCAGGAGATCACCGCCGTGAAGACGGGCCGGGTCTACCTCATCCCGCAGACGGCTTTCTGCTGGTTCGACCGTCCGCCCGGGATCAACCGGATCGTCGGGATCCCCTGGACCGCCAAAGTCCTGTATCCGGACCTCTTCGCGGATATGGATCTCGAATCCCTCGTCCGTGAGTACCACGAGACCTTCATTCACGTATCGCTTTCCGACGACCGGATCCGGGAGATCCTGAACCCCTGAGGTCAAGATGGGATACGTACCAGGCAGATTCGACCGCGACGGGGCGGAGGATATGGACCGGATTGCAAAGACGATCTTCGCCCCGATCTATCCGGTGATTGCGCAGCAGATAATCGAGCGGTGCGGGATCTCCCGCGGCAGGTGCCTTGATATCGGCAGCGGCCCCGGCTCGCTCGGGATCGCCCTTGCGCAGGCGAGCGCGTTAGCGGTCACGCTCCTCGACTCCTCCCCGGAGATGATCGCCATTGCAGGAGGGAACGTCCGGGAGGCCGGGCTTTCGGGGCGCGTCGCGCTTCTATCGGGCGACGTCCACGAGATCCCACTTCCCGATAGGTCCGTCGATCTCGCGGTCAGCCGCGGTTCGCTCTTCTTCTGGGAGGATCTCCCCCGTGCGTTCTCCGAGATCCACCGGGTTCTCGCACCGGGCGGGACGGCCTACGTCGGGGGCGGGTTCGGTACGGCCGAACTCCGGGACACCATCGCAGCCACGATGGAGAGGGCGAACCCGGACTGGAGGAGTTTCCGGGACAGGAACCTCGGCGCGGATAACCGGGAGCGGGTCGCCGGGATCCTCGCGGCCCTCGGGTTCCGTCACCGGCTCGTCAGCGACGACTCGGGGTTCTGGGTTGTGATGGAGAAGGAGGGTTGAGCATGCGCTGCTCAATCTGCGAGAACCGCTGCGCCGTCCCGCCCGGGGGCGTCGGGCGGTGCAGGATGTATACGAACGAGGGCGAAGCGATCGTCGAGCGGTTTCCCGACCGCTACATCGCAGTCATGCCGATCGCGATCGAGACGATGCCGATCTGCCACTACCACCCCCGTGGGACGTTCCTGCAGGCGAGCGGTATCGGATGCACCTTCTCCTGCGGGGGGTGCATATCCGAGACGATCGCCTTCCACGCGGAGGCGGTCTCCGGGGCCCTCAGGCATATCCCGTCCGACGCTCTGGTCAAGCGCGCCTTAAAAGAGGGGTGCCGGGGGATAGCCTTCTGCCTCAACGACCCGACCGCCATGCACCAGACCTTCCTCCGGGTGGCCCGGGCTGCGCACGACGCCGGCCTCCTCGTTGGGTGCGCGACGAACGGCTACTACACGGAGGAGTCCCTCCGCGACCTCGCGCCCGTCGTCGACTTCGCGAACATCGGGCTGAAAGGAGCGTCGGATGCGCGTTACCGTGCGTGCGGTGCGCTCTCGGCGGAACCGGCCTTCCGGACGGTGAAGACCCTTCACGAAGCAGGCGTCCATGTCGAGGTCTCCTGCATCCACGCCCGGGGGTGCGACGACGAGATCCGGGCCGCGGCCGCCCGGGTTGCGGAGATCTCCCCCGATATCCCGTTCCTCGTCATGCGGTTCATTCCGTTCGGCGACGAACCGCCGGAGAGGGAACCGACGATTGCGGAGTCGGAGCGGATCTGCGACGATCTGCGGCGGACACTCCGCTACGTCTACCTCTTCAACTCGCCCGGGACCGGGTACCTCGATACGGCGTGCCCGTCCTGCGGGAAGACCGTCGTCCGGCGGGAGTTCTTCGGGCCGATGGGGGCGCGGACGATCGCGATCCCGCCGGATGCCCGGTGCTCCTGCGGTTGTTCTCTCCCCGTGACCGGGAGCGTCGCGGAGACGCCCTACGCCGAGCCGGGGATGATGGGCGGTTACCGGTTCACCCGGGCGCTGGAGATGGTTCACGCCGTCCTGGTCTGCCTCGGTGTCGAGTCCGATGCCGACCTCGCCCGTATCTGGGCCGGGGTCATCCGGGACGACTACATCCGGGACCTCCACGGGAAGATCCAGACAATAGACGGCTACCTTGATCTCGTCCGTGAACTCGGGGAGCGGGCCGGCCGCACCGGGGCGGCGGAGAGGCTGGCCGGCTACATCGGCGACCGGGTGGCGGCGGTCTCGTCGGCGGTCGAGGGCTGCCGCCGGCCGCGGGTCTACTACTCAATGGGGTCGCCGCTCTTTGCCCTGAACGCCGACCGGTTCGAGATGGACCTCGTGGAAGCGGCCGGCGGCGACCCCGTTAACCACGGGATCGTCCGGGCCGGAAAACCGGGCGTCAACATAACGCCGGAAGAGTTCGCCGCATTCAACCCCGAATATATCTTCATATCCGGGTTCCTCTCGGCACCCGCCTCCGATTACATCGCGGCGTGCCGGAGGATGGGGCTCTCTGCCGACGCCGTCGAACACAGCCGTGTCTACACCCTTCCGCCGGGCTGGGACTTCGGCAACCCCCGCTGGGTGCTCGGCCTCTCTGCCATCGCAGGCACCCTCCACCCGGAGCGTGCCGTCTTCGACCTTGCCGCGGAGCAGGATCGGTTCTACCGGACGTTCTACGGGACCGATGCGGCCGCGATCACGGGGAACCGGTCGTTCTACCGTCCTTAGGTGCCGTGGGGTTTTGTCCCGGCGGTATTCGCCCTTCCCCCGCCACGGCAGCCGCACGGGTTCATCGGGATGCAGACCGTCCGCCCGGCCTCCTTGATGTAGTGGACGCAGATATCGATCCCGTAGGCTTCACGGAGGTTCTCCTTCGTGATGACGTCCTCGGCCCGGCCCTGCGCGATCAGCCTGCCTTTATTGAGGATGGCGGCCGAATGCGAGATCAGGAACGCGTGGTCGGGGAAGTGGGTGCACATCAGGATGGCGATCCCGTCGGCGGCGAGCTGGTCGATAGTCGCTATCGTCTTCATCTGGTTGCCGATATCGAGATGCGACGTCGGTTCGTCGAGGATGAGCAGCGACGGCTCCTGGGCGAGGGCGCGGGCGATCATCACCATCTGCGACTCCCCGCCCGATATCTCGGAGATGGACTTCTCCCGGAGATGGGTGATCCCGATCCGCTCAAATGCCTCCTCCGCCTTCTCGTAGTCCTCTTCGCCCGGAACCGAGAAGGCCGATATATGGGGGGCTCTCCCCATGAGGACGAAATCGAGCGCCGAGAACGGGAAGACAGCCTGGTGGGCCTGGGGGACGTAACCGACCTGCCGCGCGACTTCCTCGGGCCGCATATCGGCGACCCGGCGGCCGTTGATCTCCACCTCCCCACCCTGGAGCCTGAGGATGTTTAAGATGCACTTGATCAGGGTCGATTTTCCGGTCCCGTTCCTCCCGAGGAGGGAGAGGACCTCTCCTCTCCGGAGGGAGAGGGAGATCTCTTCGAACTGTTTTGTGATGCCGTCGTACGAGAACGAGGCGTTGTTGACGTTCAGAATCATGATATCCAGCCTACCTTTTTGCGTGTTAAGAGGTATGCGAAGAATGGCGCACCGATGAGCGACGTCAGGATGCCGAGCGGGATCTCGGCTGCGGTCAGGGTTCTTGCGATATCGTCAACGATCAGGATGAAAGAAGCCCCGATAACGGCCGATACGGGGATGAGTTTCCGGAAGTCAGGGCCGACGAGCATCCTTCCTATGTGGGGGACGACGAGGCCGACCCAGCCGATGATCCCGCTGATACAGACCGCGGAGGCGGTGATGACCGTCGAGGCGATGATGAGCACCACGGTCATCCTCTTTGTGTCCACCCCGAGCGCCCGCGCCTCCTCTTCGCCGACCGCGAGGAGGTTGATTCGCCACCTGACGAGGTAAAGGCAGAGAGCGCAGAGAAGGATCGGCGGGGCGACCGCGATGACGTCGGCGTTCGAGACCGTAGAGAGGCTTCCCATCAGCCAGAAGACTATCGCGGGCAGGGTGTCGTAGGGGTCGGCGACGTATTTGGTGAGGGATATGAAGGCGGAGAAGAGTGATCCAACGATGATCCCCCCGAGGACGAGGACGAGGGTCGAGCCCTTGCCGACGGCCCGACCGATGCCGTAGGTGACGGCGACCGCGAGGATCCCGAAGAAGAAGGCGGAGACCTGGATGACCCAGGGGTTGCCGGAGAGGAGGATCCCGACGGCTGCCCCAAACCCTGCGCCGGCGGACACGCCGAGGATATCGGGCGAGACGAGGGGGTTCCTGAAGAGTCCCTGGAACGAGGCCCCGGCGATGGCGAGTCCTCCCCCGATGAGCATCGCCGCAATCAACCGCGGGAGCCTGATCCGGAAGACGACCACCTGTTCCGATGCTCCCCAGGTCTGCTCGAAGGAGGGGAGGAGGACCGGGTGACCGGAGACGGTCGAGAGCAGGGACGACGCACCGCCGAAGCATGCGTTCGCCGACCCGATGATGAGGATCCGGAAGGTCTCCACCGGGTCCATCATGTATCTCCCGAAGAAGAGGGAGAAGAAGAAGAGGGCAACCGGGAGGAGGTAGATGGCCTTCCCTGCCGGCATCAGCCGGAGAACGGCTTCGCGGATCGGCATCTCTTTCCGGGAGGCGGATCGCAGAAGATCGATCGCAACGCTCTTTTGGGGCTCCTGCCCAATCTCCATGGTCGTCTCTTCTCTGTGGGTCATCCGGCGCACCGTGCATACCGGATATGTAAGGTTTTTTATTTAATTTTATGGCAATGTAAATGACATAACCTTTACAACGGTGGTAAAAAGGTTCGGTAGACCTCGGTTCTGCTGCAATCAAAGATCGGGGTCTGAGGATCGAACGTGCGGCCCGGCGGCTATCGTTCGATGCGGTGGTGCGGGTGAGACGGTCCTGCGGCGGGTTCAGGCGTGAGAGAAAAAAGAGGCGCGGAGTGTTTTCCGGCAAGTGGCCGTTCCGGATCGGGGGGGGATCTCTCACTCCTCAGGGCCGTAGCACCGCCGGAGGATGACCGGAGTGTTCCGTGGCGCTCCGGCGGCGGTATCCGCAAAGAGCGCTGGAGCGGCGATGCGATCTCCCGGGGTCGGAGGCGCCGGAACCGGGGAGAACGCCTGTGCCTCGCGCCACTCCCAGACGGCATCCATCACGGCCTCCGCCGTCGCCATGACGCTCGCGGCTCCGACGTCCACCACGACGGCGTTCGTGATCTTCCACCGCTCTACGACCGTATCGAGCAGCCGGCGCCGGACCGTCCAGACCATCGGTGGGTGCGGATGCGCGAGCAGGTGGTCGAGCTGCTCCGCCCAGACCGCGCCCTGGAGCTCGAATCTCCCCACCTCGTCGATGACCATGAGATCCGTCTCCCGCGGGTCCGGCGGCGCGAGCGCCCGGCGGCCGAACACGAGCCCCTCGGGGCGGAAGTAGAACCGGCCGTGGGCCTCGCACCGCGGGTCGGGGTCGATCGAACAGAGTTCCTCGTGCTCGCCGGTGGCGAGGTCGACCAGGGTGAACCCCGACCTCCGCCCGTCCCGCACGTGTCCGGGGGCGATGACCCCGCGGACCCGGACGTTCAGCCCGACGATGAGCCCGAGAACCAGGTGCAGGAACGTCGTCTTGCACTGGCCCTGCCCGCCGGTGATGATGAAGACCGGTGCCCGGTGGTTCATCCGTGGACCCCTCCGCTTTTGAAGAACGGATCAGGGGCTACCGGTCTGTCCCGGTCTCCTCCGGGGAGGGAAACCCTGGAGACGTTCACTCGGGAGTACATGGGTATACATTGCGACCTCGGGTATAAAACACTTTTACTAATTTGATTTGTTAATATCGAAACATTTACCGTGTGGCTACCGCGGGGCCCGCAACCCTTATGCGAGGTCCGGTGCCTGGGGTGCCCATGAACCAGGAGAGGGCCTGTTCAGCCTGCAGGAAGAACCTCGTCCCGCGTGAGAGGGGGTCGGAACCGGCGCCGCCGGGAGAGGAGACGCTCTCGAACCTCGACCTGATCGAGCGGATCTGCCTGACGACGACCGAGACCGATCCGCTCGCGCTCGCCTGCACGATCATGCGGCACCCACAGATCAGCCTTCACGGCCCGGAGCACCACTTCCTGGTGCCGGCCGTCCTGCTTGCGGCTTACTACAACCACCGCGGGAGCCCGGAGAAGAAGGAACCGGCCCTCCGGCAGGCGAGGAAACGGGCCGAGGCCGTTCAACCGGCCTTCTGCGGCACGCACGGGACCTGCGGCGCGGCGATCGGCACCGGGATCTTCATGAGCCTCATTACGCACTCCGGCCCGCTGAAGAAGGAGGAGTGGTCGCTCTCCAACCAGATGACGGCACGGAGCCTCACGGCGATAGCCGTGAGCGGCGGGCCGCGTTGCTGCAAACGCGATTCGTGGCTCGCGATCGGCGAGGCGGTGAAGTTTCTCGCCGAGAAGTGCGGTATCCGTCTACCGGTGACGGAGCATATCGCGTGCGAGTACGCGACCGTAAGCAGCGACTGCACGGGTTACGAGTGCCCGTTTTACCCCGGTGAGGAGTCCGGCCCGCGCCCTCCATCAGTATAAGTAGCAACGATGAACAATACCATACGGAGCTAATGATTATGGCTGAGAAGAACGTCGTGCTCCACACGACCATGGGAGAGATCACGATCCGCCTCTACGACGACATGCCGGTTACCGCGGGGAACTTTGAGAAACTCGCGAAGTCCGGGTTCTACGACGGCACGATCTTTCATCGCGTGATCGCGAACTTCATGATCCAGGGCGGCGATCCCACCGGCACCGGGACGGGCGGGCCGGGCTACACCATCACCGACGAGTTCGTGAAGGGCCACTCGAACCAGCGGGGCACGATCGCGATGGCGAACACCGGACGCCCGAACTCCGGCGGCAGCCAATTCTTCATCAACCTGGTGAACAACGACTTCCTCGACTGGGACAACCCCAGGACACCGAGCGCTCATCCGGTCTTCGGTGAGGTGGTGGAGGGGCTCGACATCGTCGACAAGATCGGGAAGGTGAAGACGGGCTCCGCGGACAAGCCGAAGGTTCCCGTCCGGATCGAGAAGGCGGAAGTCCGGGAGTAATCCTTTTTTTATGCGCCATAGTGACGCCGGCCGCAGGGACCCGGGCGTGATCGAGGAGCGGATCGGCTATACCTTCAATGACCGCGCACTCCTCGAACGGGCGCTCACCCGCCTCGCCTACACCCTGGAGGCGGGCCTTCCCCCCGAGACTCACATGGACGCCCTCGCCACCCTCGGCGATGCGGTCATCAACGTGGTCGTCGTGGAGGCGGTGGTCATGGGCGGGGCGCACGACAAGGGCGCGATCACCAACAGGAAGATGAACCTGGTGAATATGACCCGGCTCCGCGGGCTCGCAGAAGACCTCGACCTCGGGAACTACGTCCGCTGGGGGAAGGGGGAGGCCGCCCAGAGGGTCTGGACATCCGGCCGGGTCCTCGCCGAGTGTCTGGAGGCGCTCGTCGGCGCCGTCTACCTGGACGGCGGGATGGAGGCGGCCGCAGGAGTGCTCCGGCGGCTCGGGCTTACGGAGAAGGCGTAACCCCTTCTTCTCTCTCCTCCCCCGGTGCCGGAACGCCGGCCGGCGGCCGCATCAGGAGCCAGGCGACGGCGAACCCCGCCGCCGCGAGGGCCGCGACCCACGGGAAGACGCCGAGATACGTCCCGGTCGCCGTCCGGATGAACCCCGCGAGCTGCGGCCCGGCGATGGCGCCTGCACCGTAGGCGAGGAAGACGACCCCGTAGCAGCGCGGGTAGTCGCACGTCCCGAAGTAGGACGCCGTCGCCGTCGGCGCGATCGCAAGCCAGCCCCCGAGGCAACCCCAGAGGACGGCGAACGCGACGATGTAGGCCGGCACGCCGGGCGCAAGCCACATCAGGACGGATGCCGCCGCGATCAGCGCAAACGTTAGCATCGCCGTCTTCTGCGCCGATATCCGGTCGGCAAGCCCACCGAACGCCGGCCGGCCCAGCCCGTTAAAGACGGCGAAGAACCCGACGAGGAGCGTCGCGAGCCCTGCATCCACCCCGGCAAGTTCGGTTCCGACCGGTTTTGCGATCGAGATCGCCATCAGCCCCGCGAGGCAGCCGACGAAGTAGCAGGCGAAGAGCCCGTAGAATGTCCCCGTCCGGAGCATCCCTCTCCGGTCGCACTCGCAGACCGGCGTCGTTCCGACCCCGGGCGCGGGCGCCGACCATCCCGCCGGCCGCCACCCCTCCGGCGGGAACCGGAGCGGCAGGGCCGAGAGGACCAGCACAGCGATCAGCGCGGCGCCGAAGATCCGGAACGTCGCCATCACCCCGTAGGCGGCGATCAGGGCACCTGCCGCGTTCGCGGTGACGAAGGCCGAGAACCCGAACCCGAGGAGAGCAAGCCCGACGGCAAGCCCCCGCCGGTCCGGGAACCACCGGGCGGCCACGGCGACCGGTGCCCCATAGGCGATCCCGACCCCTAGACCGCCGATCACGCCGTAGACGACATAGAGCGCCTCGACGGACGTCGCCGTCGAGGCGAGGAGCCACCCGAGGCCGGTGAGGAGCCCGCCGACGATCGTCACCTTCCGCGGGCCGTAGCGCTCGATGTACTTCCCAGCGAGCGGCATCGCTATCGCGAAGAAGGCGAGGAAGACCGAGAACGGGAGGAGGGCCTCCGCCGCCGTCACCTCCCGGCCGAGCGTCGCGGTGAAGTGCGCCGCGAGCGGCGCCACGAAGACGCTCCAGGAGTAGATGCTCCCGAGGCAGAGGTTGACGACGAGGCCGAGGGCGACGAGCCCCCATCGCCCCTTCTCAGCGGGCAGCCCGAAGATCGTTGGTGTATCCGGCATGACCGTCTACTCCTCGAGCGTTGAGATGTCGCCCGGGTCCATGCCGAGCTCGCGGGCTTTCAAGACCCGGCGCATGATCTTGCCGCTCCGGGTCTTGGGGAGCCTCTCCATGAACTCGATCTCGGCCGGAACCGCGACCGGCCCGAGGCTCTTTCGGACGTGCCGGGCGAGGTCGTCGGTGAGGCCGTCGCCGGGGCTCACCCCCACGCAGAGGGTGACGAATGCCTTGATGACGTTCCCTTTCAGCGGATCGGGTTTTCCGATGACCGCGGCCTCAGCCACCGCATCGTGGGAGACGAGCGCGCTCTCGACCTCGGCCGTCCCGATGTTGTGCCCGGCGACGACGATCAGGTCGTCGGCCCGGCCGATGACCATGATGTAGCCGTCCTCGTCCTTCACTGCGAGATCGCCTGCGGTGTAGCACCCCGGGATGGTGCTCCAGTAGGTGCAGTAACGCTCGTCGTTGCCGTGAACCGTCCGGAGCATCGCCGGCCAGGGCTCCCGGATCACCAGGAACCCGCCGGTTCCGGGTGGAACGGGTCTCCCCGTCCTGTCGACGACGTCCACGACGGCGCCCGGAACGGGTTTGCCGGCAAACCCCGGCTTCATCGCCTCGCCGACCATCGTGGTGATCATGTGCATCCCGGTCTCGGTCTGCCACCAGGTGTCCACGATCGGGCACCGCCCGCCGCCGATCGAGCGGTAGTACCACTCGAACGCCTCCGGGTTGAGTGGTTCGCCGACCGAGCCGAGCACCCGGAGCGTCGAGAGGTCGTACTTCGCCGGCCACTCGTCGCCGTAGCGCATGAACATCCGGATGGCCGTCGGCGCGGTGTAGAAGATCGTCACCCCGAGCTCCTGAACCAGCTTCCAGTAGGCGCCCGGATCCGGGTAGTCCGGCGTTCCTTCGGCGAGGACGACCGTCGTGCCGACCTCGAGCGGGCCGTAGACGATGTAACTGTGGCCGGTGATCCACCCGGTGTCGGCGGTGCACCAGTAGACGTCGTTTTCTTTGATATCGAAGACGTGACGGGTGGTGTAGTAGGTCCCGACCGCGTAGCCGCCGCAGGTATGCACGATGCCTTTCGGGGCACCGGTCGAACCGCTCGTGTAGAGGATGAAGAGCGGGTCCTCCGAGTCCATCGCCACCGCCGGGCAGTCGGGTGCGGCACGGGCCATCAGGTCGGCGTAGTCGACCTCCGTCCCGGGGTCGAGTTCGACGGCCGGTATCTCGCGCCGGAGGACGACGACCTTCTCGACACCCGGTGTGCGAGTGAGTGCTTCGGTCGCGAGTTCCCGGAGCGGGACGGTCTTTCCCCGGCGGTAGCCGACGTCCGCGGTGACGAGAACCTTCGCCTCGGCGTCGTTGATCCGCATCGCGAGCGCGTCCGGCCCGAACCCGCCGAAGACCACCGAGTGAACGGCTCCGATCCGGGCGCAGGCGAGCATCGCGACGACCTGCTCGGGGACGAGCGGCATGTAGATGCAGACGCGGTCGCCCTTGTTGACCCCGAGGGACTTCAGGCCGTTTGCAAACTGCATCACCTCGCGGTGCAGGGCCTCGTAGGTGAGGATCCGCGCCTCTCCGCTCTCGGCGTGCCAGACGATCGCCGGCTTATCCTTCCGGCCGCCGGCGACGTGCCGGTCCAGGCAGCTCGTGGTGATGTTCAGTTTTCCGTTGACGAACCACTTTGCGTAGGGGTAGTTCCACTCCCTGACCCTGTCCCAGGGCTCGAACCAGTCGAGCTCGCGGGCGACGTTCTCCCAGAACCCTTCGGGGTCGCGCAGGAACGTGCTGTAGGCCTGGGTGTAGTCCGGTGTCCAGGCATTCGTTCTGCACCGGGGGTCCGGGAGGTAGCGTTTCTCCTCCAGTTTCACGGCAAAAGTTTCTGCCATATCTCCAACGTCCTGCATGATTAATCATGCCGGATTCCGCCGGTCGGAACCCGTGCGGGTTCTAACTCCGTGCAGAAACGGCTGATCGTTCCGTCCGGCGGCCTCCGGCCTCCGGTTCGTGGTCGCTCTCTCATGCGTGCGGCCGCCAGCACCAGGTCGGCAGCCGCCGGGGTCGTAACCGTTCCGGGTTCCTCCTCCCGTCCGGCCGCCCTCCAGATTATACATGATCGATCATGTATAATTTTACATGATCAATAATGTAGGATCTGCAATAAATATTGCGGTGACCGCCGAAGTGGTGCAGTTGCCCTGCCCGGTGGGCGTATGAAAAAAAGGAGTCGGATTAGATGACCAGGATCAGCGGCGCGAAGACCAGCGCGACCATGGACATCAGCTTTAAGAGAATGTTGATGGCGGGGCCCGATGTGTCCTTGAAGGGGTCGCCGACGGTGTCGCCGACGACCGCTGCCTTGTGGGCGGGGGAACCCTTTCCGCCGAGGTGGCCCTGCTCGATGTACTTCTTCGCGTTGTCCCAGGCTCCGCCGGAGTTCGCCATCGTGACGGCGAGGAGGAACCCGGCCGCAAGCGAACCGACGAGCAGGCCGCCGAGCGCTTCCGTGCCGAGGACGAACCCGACGATGAGCGGCGCGGCGACGGCAAGGATGCCGGGCAGAATCATCTCGCGCAGCGCCGATTGGGTGGAGATGGCGATGCAGGAGGCGTAGTCAGGGTCGGCCTTGCCTTCCATGAGGCCGGTGATCTCCTTGAACTGGCGGCGGACCTCGTGGACGATGCTGTATGCCGCCTTCCCGACAGCCATCATCGTGATGGAGCAGAAGAGGAAGGGCAGCATCGCGCCGATCAGGACGCCGATGAAGACGTTCGGGACCGAGACGTCGATGACCGAGAGGCCGACCGCCTGGGTGTAGGCGGCGAAGAGGGCGAGCGCCGTCAGCGCCGCAGAGCCGATGGCGAACCCCTTGCCGATGGCGGCGGTGGTGTTGCCGACGGCGTCGAGGGTGTCGGTGATCTCGCGGACTTCGGGCTTCTGGTGGGACATCTCGGCGATACCGCCGGCGTTGTCGGCGACCGGGCCGTAGGCGTCGACGGAGAGGGAGATCCCGAGCGTCGCGAGCATGCCGACGGCGGCGATCGCGATACCGTAGAGTTCGGCGACCTGGTAGGAGACGAAGATCGCGACGGAGATGATCAGGACCGGCCAGACGGTGCTCTCCATCCCCTTTGCAAACCCGGTGATGATGGTGGTCGCGGCCCCGGTCTCGCTCGACTTGACGATGGCGAGGGTCGGGCTCCGGTCAAAGGAGGTGTAGAACTCGGTGATCAGGCCGATGGCGAACCCTGCGACGAGACCGGCGACGGCCGCGTAGAAGACGCCGATGTACTCCGCTCCGAGGAGCTGGGTCACGAGGAAGTAGGTGGCGGCGACCGTCACGACCATCGCGGCGAGCAAACCCTTGTTGAAGGCCAGGTGAATGGCGCTGCTCTCGGTCTTGTTCGTCCGCACAAAGAGCGAACCGATGATGGACGCGACGATACCGACCGCGGCGATCAGCAGCGGGAGGAGGATCACGTTCATGAGTTCGGCGTTCGGGAACGCCGTGGCCGCGACGGCGACACCGAGAACCATTGCCGCGATGATCGAGCCGACGTAGGATTCGTAGAGGTCGGCACCCATGCCGGCGACGTCGCCGACGTTGTCACCGACGTTGTCGGCGATGACGGCCGGGTTCCTCGGATCATCCTCGGGGATTCCCGCTTCGACCTTGCCGACGAGGTCGGCACCGACGTCAGCGGCCTTGGTGAAGATACCGCCGCCGACACGGGCGAAGAGAGCGATCGAACTTGCACCGAGACCGAACCCGGTCACGATGGTGAGGACTTCGGCTTGAGCCAGCCCCGTGAAGTTGCTGACGACCAGATAAGCGATCGAGAGCCCGAGAAGCCCGAGACCGACCACGGCCATCCCCATGACCGAACCGCTCGCGAACGAAACTTTGAACGCATCGGCGATTCCGCGCCGCGCGGCGTTCGTCGTCCGGACGTTTGCTGCCGTGGCGGTGAACATGCCGATGTAGCCGGCAGTCGCCGAGAGCGCCGCGCCGAGCACGAAGCAGGCCGCGGTAAGTGGGTTGATCCAGACGCCGAGGACGACGGCAAGCACGATGACAAATATGGCTATAGCGCGATACTGTCTGTTCAGGTAGACCATTGCTCCCTCATGAATGGCGGCAGCAATCTTCTGCATCAGGTCGGTACCTGTCCCCTCACGCCTGATACTCATATACGAGTATCCTGCGAACAGGAGAGCGAGAACGGCACCGATGGGTGCCAGATATACCAGATCCATCTCTTTGCATTCCTCCGGTTGAGTACCATATACAGAGGAATTCAACATTTTTAAATATGTGGAAAAGATCTGGTGTATCTGGTGGAAAATCAGCTGAAATCGATCACTTCGGGCTGAAGCGTCTGGAGATCGACGACAAACGCACGCGCGGGCGTGGGGTTGATGTTCATCTGTTTCTGAAACGCGGTCTGAGCCTGCCAGGTACCGGCGTTCACCCCGAGGACGCCCCGGTAACGGGTGATGCCGCAGATGTGGACGTGCCCGGTGAGAAGGATCTCGGGGAGCGGGTCGATGACGAGCCGGTCGGTCTTCATTGCGGCGATCGGTGTCCGCATCCCGTAAGGAGAGGCGAGAAGCCGGCGTTTGAGCATCTCATCCATGATCTCGCCGGGCCGCTCGTAACTCGCGCCCGGAATCAGCCCGATCATGTCGTCGATCGATCGGCCGTGATACATCAGGACCCGGACACCCTGGAGGTTCAGGAGACAGGGGTTCTCGACGAGGGTGCAGTTTTCCGGGAACTTCGCGGTGAACTCCGGCGGGATCGCCGGCTGCGGTTCGGCCATCCTGACGACGTCGTGGTTTCCCGGCGCGGCGACGATCCGGATCCGGGAGGGCAGGTCGCGGAGCATCCCCGCAAAGACGTCGTACTGCTCGTAGATGTTCTTGATCGTCAGTTCGTTCTCCTGCCCGGGATAGATCCCGATGCCGTCGACGAGGTCGCCCGCGATCAGGAGGTATGCGGCATCGGAGTCCTGGAGCCAGTCGGCGAACCGGTTCCACGCATCATCGAGGAATGTGTCGCTCCCGACATGCACGTCGGAGATGAGAATCGCTTTCCCCGGCCGGTCGCTCTTGAACGGGGCGTTGTTGATGGGGACGTCCGGGCGAAAGAGTTGCTCGGCGAAGAAGAGGCCGCCGTCGCTTGAGAGTTTTCCCTTGACCCCGAGCACCTCGTCGGGGAGGATCCGCTCCGCCTCCGCAAACGAGTCGTCCTTCCCTCTGTTGAAGAGCACCCTGATTGCCCCGGTGGGGTCTTCCACCTCGACGAGCCGGTGTCCCTTCGCGGTCGTCCGGACGTCGGCCACCATCCCGATGATGCTGCACTCTTCATCGCGGTAACGGTGGGGAGACTTCAGCAGCGCCTCGACCGGCATCGTGGTCATCCGGCTCCGGATCATCGAGGAGAGGCAGTTGTAGCGGTTTCGGAAGTAGTGGACGGCGTCCTCGTGGCCGCTGACGCTTCCTGTGGTTCCGGCGCTCCCCATGATCACCTCGAGTTCGGGGTCGACGAGGAATCGCGTCCCGTCCCGGACCTTCTTCAAGCCCGGGATATGCTCTGAGGAGACGACCAGGGTGCCGTCGGGGACCCCCGCCGCAATCCGGTCGATGAGGGAGGGATCGTCCTGTTCACGGATGTAACTCACCACGTCGGGATGAACCTGGTGTTTCAACTCGAGGAACCGGCGTACGATCTCGGCGTTGGCGAGCATGGACCCCAAGATATTCTCCCCCCGGCAATATGGGTTTATCTTTTCGCGCTCCGTTCCCGGTCCGGGCATCCGGAGAACCTATGTATATGAAGGATAGCAATCTCTTTAGAACAGATGTCGGATACCACCTGGCTGCAGCGTGCAGCATCGGCCCTTACGGCGTTCCGGGAGAGCGACCGCCCGGTCGTCTCGCTCGCCCGCGACCTCCTCTGGGTCGCCGCGGTCGTGGGGGGTATCGCCCTCGCCCTCTTCCTCTTCTCCGGAACCTGGCCGGCAGTGGTCACGATCGAGTCGGAGAGCATGGTTCCGAACATGAACGTCGGCGACCTGGTGCTCGTCGTCGACGAGGACCGGTTCGGCAGCCTGACGACCTGGGCCGAGGGACAACGAACCGGGCACGCGTCCTTCGGGAACTACGGTGACGTGATCGTCTATCGGCCGAACGGTGCCGACTCCGTCCACCCTATCATCCATCGCGCGATGACCCACGTCGATACCGCCGCCGTGGTTGAGTCGGGGCTCGGGGCCTACTACGCCGACCCGCACGGTGGCTACATCACCAAAGGCGACAACAACCCCTATACCGACCAGCCGAACCTCCGGATCGGGGGTGTCGGAGTGATCGAGCCGGTGGAGAAGGAGTGGATCGTCGGCAAAGCCCTCTTCGCGGTGCCGCTCGTCGGCTACCTGCCCCTGCACCTCGTTGAGTTCGCCGTCGTCGTCATTCTGGTCATCCTCATCCACGACTTCGTCCTTGCGCGCAAAAAAGAGAAAGACGAATAAATCCACGACTACAAGAGAGCTGTTTACGATGCCCAACTCGCTGCATACCCTGCTCGACGATACGCTTGCCGGCCACCGGCTCACGGAGGAGGAGGCCGTCACGCTCCTCTCGACGCGCGGCCGGGACGTCTGGGCGATTGCCGCCGCCGCAGACGAGCTCCGCGAGCGCAAAGTCGGTGATACCGTCACCTATGTCCGGAACCAGAACATCCACGTCACCAACATCTGCAAGAACCTCTGCGGGTTCGGGCGGCGGGCGGACGATCCGGAGGCATTCTACGACGATATCGATGCGATCCGGGAGAAGGCCCGGACGGCAGCGACACGGAACGTCACCGAGATCTGCCTCCTCTCCGGCGTCCACCCGGACTATACCCTCGACTCCTACGTCGACCTCATCTCCTGCGTGCGGGAGGAGGCCCCCGGCACGGATATCCATACGGCAAGCCCCGACGAGATCGCCTGGGCCGCGAAACAGAGCGGCGTCTCGACGAAGGAGGCGATCGAACGCCTGCGTGACGCGGGGCTCGGAACCGTGCAGGGGACCGCGGCCGAGATCCTGGTCGACGACGTCCGTCGCGTGATCTGCCCGAGCAAGTGCGATACGACAACCTGGGTTCGGATCATCAAGGAGGCGCACCGTATCGGCCTCCGCTCGACGGCGACGATCATGTACGGCTCCTCTGAGAGCGAGGCGGATCGCGCCCGGCATCTTAGCGTCCTCCGCGAGATCCAGGATGAGACCCGCGGGTTCACCGAACTGGTTCCCCTCTCCTTCCTCCACGAGAACACCGCCCTTTACCGGAACGGTCTCGCGCCCGCGGGAGCCACCGGCAGAGAAGATCTCCTCCTCTTTGCGGTCTCCCGTCTCTTCCTCGACAACTTCGACCACATCCAGATCTCCTGGGGCAAGGTCGGGACGAAGATGGCAGAGCTCGGGCTTCTCGCGGGCGGCGACGACCTCGGCGGGACGATGTTCTGCGACGACGTCAGCACGGATGCCGGCGGCGAGGGCGCCGACTACCTCGATCCGGCGGAGATGCGGCGGATCGCCGAAGATCTCGGCCGGACGCTCCGCCAGCGGACGACGACCTACGAGCTGGTATAACCTGTCCGGATAGGCCGCGTCACATCCGGTTCAGCGCCTCCCTCCCCGGCATCCCGATCTCGACGCGGCGCTGCACGGCGGGGAGGTTCGCCGCCTTCACCTCGGCGTCCATCAGGGAATCGAGGTCATCGAGGGTCGACTCTTCCGAGGCGCCGACGATCGCCGCAGGAACTCCGGCGTTCGCGAGCGCCTCGATATCTCATCCCATCGTCCGGGAACCGATACGTGTATGCACCACCACCGGGCGCGCCCGAAGGTTCTTGTCCTGACCGGGCCAGATCAACGTATCCCATACGGGGGGACGGATGAGGTGCATGACGCCGCCGCTATCAGAGGTTCTTGACGACGTGCTTGCCGGTCACCGGCTCACGGAGGAGGAGGCCGTCCGTCTCCTCTCGACCCGCGGCCGGGACGTCCTCGCCATCGCCGCCGCCGCGGACGAACTCCGCGAGCGAAGAGTCGGTGATATCGTCACCTATGTCCGGAACCAGAACATCAACGTCACCAACATCTGCGTGAACGCCTGCGGGTTCTGCGGGTTCTCGCGCAAGCCTGGCGACGCCGATGCCTTCTTTTACGGCGAGGCCGCGGTGCGGGAGAAGGCGCGGGCGGCACGCGAGCGCGGCGTCACCGAGGTCTGCACGGTGAGCGGGCTCCACCCGGAGTTCGACGCCCGGTCATACGCCGATATCTACTCCTGGATACGGGACGAGGCGCCGGGCGTCCACATCCACGCGAGCAACCCGATGGAGGTGGCGTATGCCGCAGAAAAGAGCGGCATCTCCACCCGGGAAGTCCTCGGGATGATGAGGGACGCGGGTCTCGCCACCCTCTGCGGGACGGCGGCCGAGATCCTGGTGGACAGCGTCCGTGCCGTGATCTGCCCCGACAAGATCGACACGGCGACCTGGGCGCGGATCATCAGGGAGGCGCACGGTCTCGGGATCCGGTCGACGGCGACGATCATGTACGGCCACTCCGAGAACGAGGCGGATCGCGCCCGGCATCTTGGCGTCCTCCGCGAGATCCAGGACGAGACTCACGGGTTCACGGAGTTCGTACCCCTCTCGTTCATCCACAGAAACACCCCCCTCTACCGGGCGGGGCAGGCCCGGCCCGGAGCGGCCGGGAGAGAAGACCTCCTGATGCTTGCGGTCGCCCGACTCTTCCTCGACAACTTCGATCACATCCAGGCCTCATGGGTGAAGGTCGGGACGAAGATGGCGCAGATGGGGCTTCTTTCGGGCGCGGACGACCTTGGAGGGACACTCTTTGAAGAGAGTATATCCCGGGAGGCGGGCGCCCGGGATACCGACTACCTGGATCCGGCCGAGATGCAGCGGATGGCCGGGGATCTCGGCCGGGTACTCCGGCAGCGGACGACGACCTATACCCGTCTTGGCTGATCACCGGGAAGAGCCGGATCGATTCGCCGGCTCATCCAAACAATATCCGGAAAAATATAAATACGCCCGGATAGATTGTGGCTCCTCAACGCCGGCCGGGTGCTGGCGGTTGGGAGGAGAACACTATGCTTGGTGGTGGCCTTGTAGGTCTTGCAATCCTCTTCTTCGTGCTGGCACTTATCTTCGCCATACTCGGAGCACGAGGCGTTGCAGGAATGTCAATGTCGGTCGCGAAGTGGCTGGTTATCATCTTCATTGTCCTCGCGATCATATCGCTGCTGCTCTGACTGCAGCCGGGCGGGAGGAGATGGCGGGCGGCAAACACCCCGCCCTTCCCTGAGACACCCCGCTCGCGAGGGCCGAGGGTCGGGAGCGCGGCTCTGATAGGCGACCGACCGCCGGAGAGGTGTGGGGGTTCGGGTTCTCAGTCCTCGGGCTGAAGGTACCTGACGATCGTATCCGCGACCGTCCTGGCCTTCTTCATCGCCCGTTCGTCTTTATGAATATCTCCCGGCGCGTAGCCTTTCCCGCAGACGTAGCCGAGATACGAGAACTCGTGGGTGTTTAAGAACCCCTCCACGGTCTCGAGCGCGCGCTCGCATCCCCGGTCGGCGCAGACGGCGACGGCGACGGCTCTCCTCCCCGAAAGCCTCCGGTCGTGGTAGAGCGAGTAGGTCCGGTCGATCAGGTTCTTCGTCTGGCCGTTGATGTCGTAGTAGTAGGTCGGGGCACCGAGGACGAGCACCTCGCAGTCGACCATCTTCTGCGCAACGAGGCCCCAGTCGTCATCCTCCGTCACGCACCACTTCGCGTCCTTGCAGGCTTCGCACCCGGTGCAGGGCCGGATATCCATATCGGCGAGTGAGAGATACTCGGTCTCGATGCCTGCCTCCCGCACCCGATCAAGGATGGTGGTGACGAGAGTCGCGGTATTGCCGTTTTTACGCATGCTTCCGGAGATACCGAGAACGTTCATACCCTATGCTGGTTCCCCTCGTTCTTGATTCTTGTGATCCGGGCATCGAGACCGAGACCCCGGAATGCTGCGGCGACCTCGGGAACCGGGTCGCCGGGACGGTAAAAGAGGTGGGAGGGGCAGGCGCAGTCGCTGCACCCGAACCCCGGGACGGAGGATCCGGCGACGGCACGGGCGAGATCGCACTCGCAGTCCCGGTCGGTGGCGGCGGTGACGACGGCGGCGGGGAAGAAGTGCGGGTCGAGGAGGAGGTAGTCGATGTGCCACCGGGGCGGGCGGTCGCGGCGGAGGGCGAGCCGCAGGTGCCGCAAAACCCGGGCAAGGCCGCCGCTCCCCCGGGCGGATCCCACGTAGACGTGGCTGCCGCGGGGAAACTCCCGCTCCCCGAGAGCGCCGACCCGGACGATGCAATTGTTGTTCTCAAGGATGAGGGCGTAGACACCTTTATCCATAGAACCGGAGCGCCTCCCGGGCGGCCGCGATATGCCGCCCGCCGCCCCGGGCGACAGGCTCGCCGTGGCCGGGGTAGAGCCCCTCGACATCGAGGGCGCCGAGGCGCTCGATGGATGCCGCAAGCGCCGTCCGATCGCCGCCCGGGAAGTCGTAACGCCCGAAGGATCCGCCGGTGAAGACGGTGTCCCCGGAGAAGAGCAGTTTTTCAGCCTCGGCGTAGAGGCAGATCCCGCCCGCGGTGTGGCCGGGGGTGTGGATGACGCGGAGGTTCCCTACCCGGTCGCCGTCATGGAGAAGAACGTCGGCAACGATCCCGGGCGAGCGGGCCCCGAAGACCATCGAGAGGCTCCGGGCGTCGTCGGCGAGGCCGGGCGCGTCCGCCTCATGGATGCAGACGGCCGCATCGCCGCAGAGCCGCGCGATCTCTTTGATGTGGGCGATATGGTCGTAGTGGGCGTGGGTGATGACGATCGTATCGATCGCGGCGGCATAGGGCTGCACCGCCATCGGGAGAACGCCCGCGTCGATAAGGACGTTTTCGTAAACGAACGAATTGGCGTAGGTCGCATCGCTCGCGATCCACCGGACTGGCATGCAGACTAATATGGCTTCCGGGCAAATGGTTCTTATGCATACCCTGATCTCCGCGTGCCTGCGCGGGGTTCCCCCCGAGGTGGAGACGATCGCCCGGGAAGAGGATCTCCCGCCCCACGCCGCCGCCCGGGCCGTCGCCCGCGGCCGGATCGTCATCCCGGCAAACCCCATAAGACCGCACCGACTCTGCGCCATCGGGGAGGGCTGCAGGGTACGGGTCAACGTGAACGTCGGGACGTCGGGAACCCGGTGCGACGAGGATCTCGAGGTCGAGAAGGCGAAGGCGGCCCTCCGGGAGGGTGCGGACGCGTTGATGGACCTCTCGACCGGCGGCGATCTCGTCCGCATCCGGCAGAAGATCCTGAAACTCGATGCGCCGGTCGGCACCGTCCCCGTCTACGAGGCGGTCAGGCGGGCGGGGAGCGCGGCGGACGTCGACGCCGATCTCCTCTTCAAGGTCATCCGGGAGCACTGCCGGCAGGGCGTGGACTTCCTGACGCTGCACTGCGGCGTGAACCGCGACGCCCTCGCGTCGCTCAAGGCCGACCCCCGGACGATGGGCGTCGTCAGCAGGGGCGGGGCGTTCCACGTGGCGATGATGGCCGCGACGGGCGAGGAGAATCCCCTCTATGCCGAGTATGACTACCTCCTCGAGGTCCTCGCCGAACACGACGTCGTCGTGAGCCTCGGCGACGGGATGCGGCCGGGCGCGCTCGTGGACGCCGGCCGCCTCGCGAAGTCGACGGAGTACCTGACGCTCGGCCATCTCGCGAAGCGGGCGCTCGCCGCCGGGGTGCAGCGGATGATCGAGGGGCCGGGGCACATCCCGGCCGACCAGGTCGGCTACAACGTCCGGATGATCAAGGAACTGACCGACGGCGCTCCGCTCTACCTGCTCGGCCCGCTCGTCACCGACGTGGCGCCGGGCTACGACCACGTCGTGGGGGCGATCGGGGGCGCGATCGCCTGCATGAACGGCGCCGACTTCCTCTGCATGGTCTCGCCGGCCGAGCACCTGGCGCTGCCGGACGTTCGCGACATCGTGGAAGGGACGCGGGTGGCGAAGATCGCGGCGCACGTCGGGAGCCTCTCCCGCGCCGCCGCACACACGAAGAACCGCGAGATCCGGATGGCGGAGGCGCGGCGGGCGCTCGACTGGGAGAAACAGTTCGAGGCGGCGCTCGCTCCCGAGGAGGCGCGGCGTATCCACGAGCGCGACGGCGAGATCGAGACCTGCTCGATGTGCGGCGACCTCTGCGCCGTAAAGATGGTGCGGGATATCCTCCCGGTACCGGAAGAACGGATGGAGCCGTGAAAGGTTCTCCTGGATACTCTTCTCCACTTCCTTTATATTTTCCGAATGCTCGAACTCCGCTCGGCGCTGCTGGCCGAACGTCGTGCTCGAAAACGCTTCGCGTTTTCTCAAACTCCGGACGTCCCATCCGTCGCTCTTCGCACCTAACGGTGCTCGAATTCCTTCCCCTTTTGGGGAAGTCATTACCCGAACCGCCCGTCGATCCAGGCGGTTACCGCGTCGCGGCTCCGCCGGTAGGCCGCGATCACCTTGTCGGGGGTTCCGGTTGCGCGGCCCGGGTCGGGGAAGTCGACGTGGATCGTCTCCTTCGTCCAGGGAAACATCGGGCAGACACCCCCGGCACAGAGCGCGACGACGTAATCCATCTCCTTTCCGTCAAAGAGCGTGAGATCCTTTGCCTGCTGCTCTGAGATGTCTATCTCGATCTCGCCCATCACCCGTACTGCGAGGGGAGCGGGTGCGGTGGGGGCGATCCCGGCGGAGCAGGCCTCGTAGCGGTCGCCGTAGCGGGCGCGGAGATAGCCCTCCGCCATCTGGGTCCGGGCGGCGTTGTTCGTGCCGATGAAGAGCACTCTCTGCTTCATGCCCCTCCCTTCGCGGCCGGGTGGAAAAAGGTTGCCCGACGCTCGGGCACCGCCGGGTGCGCGCCCGGGGTTCGAGAAGGCCGCGGTGCTCCTACGTGTAAGGCCGGCGCCCCCGGCCCGGCAGGAGATCTCAGTCGCGCCCTGCTTCAAGGATCCGGATCGCGAGCAGGGCGGCATTCACGCCGTTGTCCACCCCGACGCAGGCCACCGGGACGCCTCTCGGCATCTGGACGATCGAGAGGAGGGCATCAAAGCCCATCAGCGTCCCGCTCACCGGGACGCCGATCACCGGCCGCTTCGTCTTCGAGGCGATCACTCCCGGGAGAGCCGCCGAGAGTCCGGCGATCGCGATGAAGACCCGTGCATCGCTCGCCTTCACATACTCGTCCAGCCGCTCCGGGTCGCGGTGCGCCGAGATCACCTTGTAGTCGTAGGCCACGCCGTGCTCTTTCAGGGTCTCAAAGACCTTCTCCGCGACGGCGCCGTCCGAGACGGAACCGCAGATAACCGTGACGTCTGCCATATCCAGCTTCAATTGTGGCCCGCCTCTTTTTCACCCTGTCGATATTGCACGGTGGTGAGGTTGATATGAAACCACATCCAACTTCCTTGCAGGAACAGCGTCTGTCCTCGACGAGACGATACGGACTGATATCCCATGGAACAAGAACCACTCCTGATGATTCCAGGCCCGGTACCCATTCCGCAGCGGGTACGTGCCGCCATGACGCGGCAGGCCATCAACCACCGCGGCCCCGAGTTCGGCGCCGCATATGCGGAGACCGTCCAGACCTTAAAGACCCTTTTTGGTACCGTAAATGAACTCTACATCATCAGCGGCTCGGGAAGCGCCGGGATGGAGGCGGGCGTCGCGAACTTCGCGCGGGACAAGCGAATCGTCTCGCTCGTAAACGGTAAGTTCGGCGACCGCTTTGCCAAGATCGGCGCGCGTTACGGCACCGTCACCTCCCTCGAATCGGAGTGGGGGACACCGCTCGATCTCGCGGCCCTCGAGCAGGAACTCGAAGCCGGGGCCGAGGTCGTGACCATGGTCCACAACGAGACGAGCGCCGGTATCAAGAACCCCGCACCCGAGGTCGGGAAACTCACCCGGAAGCACGATGCGCTCTTCATCATGGACGGAGTCACTTCCATCGGCGGCGACGACGTCCGGATGGACGAATGGGGCGTTGATATCGCCGTCGTCGGATCGCAGAAGTGCCTCGCCGCCCCGGCGGGCCTCGCCGCTATCGCTGTTGGCGAGCGTGCCTGGGACCGGATATCGGAGAAGCGGCCGTTCTACCTCGATATGGCTGCTTACCGGAAGAGCGGGAGCGGCACCCCGATGGAGACCCCCTACACCCCGGCGGTCCCGCTCTTCCTCGCGCTGCACGAGGCATGCAAAATTATCGAGGAAGAGGGCGTTCCAGCCCGGATCGCCCGCCACCGCCGGATGGCGGACTCCGTCCGCGCCGCAGCGAAGGGATGGGGCGTCGACCTCTTCCCGACACTGGACGCGCACCACGCCTACTCGAACACCGCCACCGCCATGCGGATTCCCGATGGCATCACCGACAAGGACCTCCGGGGAACCGTCAAGAAGTTCGGGATCGAGATCGCCGGCGGCCAGGACCACCTCAAGGGCAAGATCTTCCGGATCGGCACCATGGGCGGCGTCGGGGCGCAGGAGATCCTCGCCACCCTCGCGGCCGTCCAGTTCGCCCTCAAAAAGTCCGGCTTTGCGGCAGGCGACGGTGTCGAGGCAGCCGCAGAGGTGCTCCTCGGATGAAGATCGGGATCGCCGACACAACGTTCGCCCGCATAGACATGGGCGGGATTGCCGCGGACGAGATCCGCAGACACGCGAGCGTGGGGCTCGAGCGCTACGTCGTCCCCGGGATCAAGGATCTCCCGGTGGCGTGCAAGAAGCTGATCGAGGAGCGGGGATGCGACCTCGTGATGGCGCTCGGGATGCCCGGGGGGGCGGAGAAGGACAAGGTCTGCGCTCACGAGGCCTCCCAGGGCCTCATCATCTGCCAGCTGATGACGAACAGGCACATCATCGAGGTCTTCGTCCACGAGGACGAGGCAAAAGACGGAAAGGAACTTGCCTGGCTAATGGAGCAGCGAACCCGCGAGCACGCGGTGAACGCCGTGCGGCTCGCGCTCCGCCCGAAGGAACTCGAGAAGCTCGCCGGAACCGGCCAGCGGCAGGGGTTCGAGGATGTCGGGCCCGCACGCCTCTAATGCAAAAAGTGAGGATTATCAATAACCGGTGCGAGTAGTACCACAGGAAGGATTGTACATGACGATAAAACTTGGATTCGTCGTCGCGGAGTTCAACCGCGACATCACCTATATGATGGAGATCGAGGCCCGGGAACACGCCGGATTCCTCGACGCGGAGGTTGCCGACACGATCTACGTCCCCGGCGCCTACGACATGCCGCTCGCGATCAAGAAACTGCTCGAGCAGAGCGAGATCGACGCGGTCGTCACCATCGGCTGTGTCATCGAGGGTGCCACCCAGCACGACGAGATCGTCGTCCAGCACGCGGCGCGTAAGATCATCGACCTCTCCCTTGAGTTCGGAAAGCCCGTCGCTCTCGGCATCTCCGGGCCGGGGATGACCCGGATGGAAGCGACCGAGCGGATCGACTATGCGAAGCGCGCAGTCGAGTCGGCCGTGAAGATGGTTCAGCGATTGGGATGAGGAGCCTCTCGGAGAAGGTTGCGGCCATCGCTCCTTCTGCGACGATCGAGATCTCGAACGCCGCAAAGCGGATGGCGCAGGAGGGCGTCGACGTCATCAGCCTCTCCATCGGGGAGCCGGACTTCGACACCCCCGAGCACATCAAGGACGCCTGCATCGGCGCCCTCCGCCGGGGCGAGACGCATTACGCCCCGAGCGCGGGGATACCCGCGCTGACGGCCGCGATCGCGGCGAAGATCGGCCGCGAGAACGCCGTCCCCGCAAAGCCCGACGAGGTGATCGTCACCTGCGGGGCGAAAGACGCCATCTACGAGGCGATGGAGGCCGTCCTGAACCCGGGCGACGAGGTGCTCATCCTCGATCCGGCATGGGTATCCTACGAGCCCTGCAGTCAGCTTGCAGGCGCCGTCGCCCGGCACCACCCGCTCTCGACAGAGACCTTCCAGGTCGACGACACCCTTCTTGAGGCCGTCGGTTCCCGGACGAAGATGATCGTGGTCAACTCCCCCTCGAATCCCTCCGGCGCGGTGCTCGATAGAGACTCGCTCCGGCTCATCGCCGATATCTGCCGTGACCACGACATCTACGCGCTCTCAGACGAGATCTACGAGAAACTGGTCTACGGGAAGGAGCACGTCTCCCTCGCCTCCCTCCCGGAGATGGCGGAGCGGACGATCACGATCAACGGGTTCTCGAAGGCCTATGCGATGACCGGGTGGCGGATCGGCTACGCAGTCGCTCCCCGGCCGATCCTCCGGCAGATGGAGAAGGTGCAGCAGCACACCATATCGCACCCGACGACGTTTGCAATGTTCGGCGCCGTCGCGGCGCTCGAGGGTCCCCAGGACTGCGTGGAAGCAATGCGCCGCGAGTTCGAGCGCCGGCGCGACTACCTCATTCCGGCGCTCCGCGATCTCGGCTACGCCACCGCCCCGGCCGACGGTGCCTTCTACGCCTACGTGCAGGTCGACGGCGACGATATGGCGGTCGCCCGGTCGTGGCTCCACGATCTCCACGTGGCGGTCACCCCGGGAACCGCGTTCGGCACTCCCGGCTGGCTCCGACTCTCCTACGCGACCTCGATGGGGAACCTCGAGGAAGCGGTCGAGCGGATTGCGCGGGCCTAGAGCCCGTTCCTTTTTCCCGGACTTTGTTCTCCCTTCCGCTTCCATTCCGGCAGCCGCTGCAGCCTCTCGTAGTATTTGACCGCCTCGGCAGGGCGGTCGAGATTGATCAGCGCCACCGCCTTTCCGTTGAGGGCTTCGGCGTCGTCGGGGTTGAGGGAGAGAACCCGATCGTAGCAGACGAGCGCCTCCTCAGAGCGGTCCAGGAGCACGAGAGCGTTCCCCTTCGTAGTCCAGGCCTCGACCCTCGTGGGATCGATATCGAGCGCGTGCGTATAACAGGTGACGGCATCGCTGTACCGTCCGAGGACGAAGAGCGCGAGCCCTTTGTTGTACCAGGCGTCTATGTTCTCGGGATGTGCCCGGAGTTCCTGGTCGTAGCAGACGAGCGCCTTGTCGTAGTGTGACAGAACGGAGAGCACGCTCGCTTTGTTGTTCCAGACTCGCTGGTTCTCCGGATCGATCTCGAGCGCCCGCTCGTAGCAGACGAGCGCTTCCTCGTAGTGCTCGAGCTGGTAGAGTGCGTTGCCGTAGTTGTTCCAGGCGATGGCGTTCTCGGGGTGCACCCTGACCACGGCCCGGTAACATTCGATCGCAGCCTCACGGTCCCCGAGGGCGTAGTAACTCTCGCCCCGGTAGTATTCCGCGTCGGTGTGGTCGGGCTGGAGTTTGAGCGCCTGACTGAGGCACTCTACTGCATCCCCGTAACGCTTCATGGTGAAGTAGAGCAGGCCTTTCTGGTACCAGATCTCCGCGTCGACGGCGTTCACCCGGAGCGCGCGGTCAAAGCAGGCGAGCGCGAGGTCGTAGCGCTTCAGTTTCTTCAGCGTTGTGGCCTTGTGATGCCAGATACCGGGGTAATCGGGGTTGATCCGGAACGCCCGCTCGTAGCAGTCGAGTGCCTCTTCGTAGCGCTCCAGGTTCTGCAGTCCCCGGCCCCGGTTGTACCAGGCCTCGACGTCGTCGGGGCGGAGGGCGAGCGCGCGGTCGAAGCATCCGATTGCCTCTTCGTAACGCTGGAGCGCCGAGAGCGTGCATCCTTTGGTATACCAGGTATCGGTGTGCTTCGGGTCGATGGCGACGGCCCGATCGTAGGATGCGAGTGCGTCCTCGAAGCGGGAGAGAAGGGTCTCGATGGTTCCCCTGGCATACCAGGCGTTTGCGTTCCCCGGTTCAAGCGCGACCACCCGGTCGTAGCACCCGATCGCCATCTCATACCGGCGTTCGGTGGCAAGCGCCGTGCCGCGGGCGAGCCAGGCGTCAACCCGGTTCGGTTCGAGCGTGACCACCCGGTCGTAGCACGCGATTGCCTCGGGGGTGAGCCCGATCTTCCGGAGAGCGTGGCCCCGGGTGAGCCAGGCGCCCGCGGAGTCCGGTGCGAGTTTCACCGCCTGGCCGGAAGACCCGGCCGCTTCCCGGTACTCCCCGATCTCGTAGAGCGCCTGTCCCCGGGCCTGCCAGAACCGGGCACAGGTCGGGTCGATCCGGATCGCCTGGTCGAAGCACTCGATCGCTGCCCGGTGGTTCCGGGCGCCGGTGAGAGCGAGCCCCTTTTGATACCAGGCGGCGCCGGTGCTGGGGCTCTGCTGAATCGCCCGGTCGTAGCACTCGACGGCCCGGTCGTACTGCCCCTGCTCGGCGTATGCCTGTCCCTTCCTGCACAAGGCCTCGGCGCTCTTCCAGGGGAGTTCCATTTCGTGAAAGATAGTGCCACCGGGTTAAAAAGAGTTTCGATAGGGTTCTCAAAAATCCCTCCCATCTGGAAAGATTATTTCGTTTTTAGTTCGTTCTCCCTGGATTTGGATCCGTTCGGTGTGCCGGATCGATTGGCAACATATACATGCTCCGGGATTAAACCGGGGAGATAACCCGAACGGGTCGGATGAGCATGAGAAAGAGGATGCGTGACACCCCGAACCACGATCGTCCACGCGAGAGGCTGGCAGCACGCGGACCACAGGCGCTCACCGATGCCGAACTGATTGCCCTTCTCCTCGGGCGCGGCACGGCGGGGCGGGACGTCTGGCAGGTCGCGGGCGACGTCGAACGCTGCCTGAAGCGTGCTGAAGGCTGCCCTTCGTATGACGATCTCCTCGAGATAGATGGTGTCGGCTCGGCGAAAGCCTGCGAGATCATGGCTTGCTTTGAACTCGGGCGGCGGTATCTCGGGGACGATGGGGTCTCCGGGCACCGGATCACCCGGCCTGAGGACGTCCTCCCGCTGGTCGCGGAGTGGCGGGACAAGAAGCAGGAGTACTTCATCTGTCTCACCTTAAACGGTGCCGGCGAGGTGATCGAGTGCCGGGTGGTCACCGTCGGCATCCTGAACCAGAGCCTCGTCCATCCCCGGGAGGTCTTCTCCGAGGCGATCACCGACCGTGCGGCATCGGTCGTCCTGGTTCACAACCATCCTTCGGGAACTCTTGAGCCGTCGACCCAGGATATCGGGATCACCCGGCAGCTCGTTGAGGCCGGGTCGATCCTCGGCATACGCGTGCTCGACCATCTCATCGTCACGAAGAACGGCTACGCGAGTTTGAAGGAACTCGGGCACCTGTAATCGGTACAGATCGCGATTGACGTGCCGGCGGCGCGTGCGGGGGTTGCCACGCGGTACGGGGGAGGCCGGGAAACGAACCGCCCGCCCGCCCGGGGAAGACCGCCCCGTCCCCCGGTTTGAGCCGAACCCTGTCGGAGGATCGTGAAAATCCAGCGAATTCCCCCGCATTCGGCATCACTGTCCTGAAAAAAGTTTATCCCTTTCCGTCGGCCAAGAGTATACGAGGCGTACTTATTATGGACACAGGGTTTCTCCGGGTACTGCTTGATCCCGGGCGGTTCTTTGAGACTCGCATGCAGGAAAAACCAAGCCTGAAGATACCGGCGCTGATCGCACTCGCCGTCGGGCTGATCGGTGCGGTCTCGGTCATACCGATGACGGATATCACCATGGCCATGCTTCCCGCGGATATGCAGGGCCTCGGGGTGATCATGACGATCTTCTCCGCAGGTATTGCCTTCGTCGGCGGGTTCCTCGCGTGGATCATCTACGGCTTCGTCTTCCACGTCGTTTCGATGTTCTTCAAGGGCCAGGGCGACCTCGAGCGGACACTGGAGTTCACCGGCTACGGGCTCCTCCCCCAGGTCTTCGGGGGCATCATCGGAACCTACTTCTCCTTCCAGCTCCTCTCGGGCCTGAACATCCCGCCCCTGACGAACCCCGAGCAGATGGTGGAGTTCTCCGAGAACCTGGTGACCATTCTCGCGACCGATCCCCTGGCGCGGATTGCCGGGATCGTGAGCATCCTCTTCGTGATCTGGAGCGCGAACATCTGGATCTTCGGTATGAAGTACGCACGGAACCTCTCCACGCGGAACGCGGTTCTCACCGTCGGGATACCCGTGGGGCTCTACATCCTCTATATCCTCATCACACTTGCCGGATGGCTGTAACATGAAATCGATCTACCTTGCAATCATAACCCTCCTCTGTGCCGCTATCGCGGTTGCCGGCCCGGCCAGCGCCGCCCCTGCGGATCTCACCGTGACCTCCTCGTCGCTCGACCCGGCGGTCCTGATGAAGGGCGACACCGGGACGCTGACGGTTGTCGTCCAGAACAACGGCGCCGAACCTGTCGCCATCAGGAGTGCCCGGCTCCACGGCAGCGGGGTCGTGCCCTTAAGCGACCCCTACCCCTCGGTCGGGGAGATCGGCGCCGGGAACGTCAAGACGTTCACCTTCACCGTCCGGGCTGACGGCGGCGAAGGGACGTTCTACCCGACGTTCGTCCTTGACTTCCGCGACGGTGGCGGCAGTCTCCGCTACCCGGTCCCGATCCAGGTCGAGAACACGCCGCTCAGCGCGTCGGTGATCAAGAAACCGGACGCCTTCGCTGAGTCCCGAACGGCCGACATCACCGTCAGGGTGGGCAACCCGCGGCCGAACGCCGCCTCGGGCGTCCAGGTGATCCCGCAGGGGAACGAATTTACCGTCACCCCGACCGGCGGGTTCATCGGTGCTCTCGCCCCCGACGCGTCCGGGACGGTCACGTTCAACCTGACCCCGACCGCGGAGACGGACGTCACGTTCCAGGTGGTCTGGCGTAACGGGATCAACACCCATACCGCGGATCTCGTGCTGCCGGTCGCCTTCGGCGAGGACAAGCGTCAGGCCGACCCCGTCATCACCAACGTCGAGGTCACGCCGATCGCCGGGGGTTACCGGATCGTGGGCGACGTCATGAACGCCGGCCTCGAGTCTGCCCGGTCGGTGCTGGTCACCCCCGGATCGCCCGCGACGCCCATCGACCCGTTCCGGGTCTATGTCGTCGGAACGCTCGATCCCGACGACATCTCGTCGTTCGAGGTGACGTTTAAGACCAATGGTACCGTGACCGAGATCCCGGTCGTCGTCGAGTACCGGGACGACGACGGAAACCGCTACACCGCCTCGACACCGGTCGGACTCGGCGGCACGACGGCAGCCCCGCTCGAAGAGCGGGAGGACGGCGGGTTCCCGCTCTTCGGGATCATCGTCGTGGTGCTGGTCGCGCTCGGGGTTGCCGGAGCGATCTACTACTCCTGGAAGCGGACGTAACGACGATGCCGGTCATCCGTTTCGAGAACGTGAGAAAGGTCTACCCTCTTCCGGCGGGCGACGTCGTGGCGCTTAACGGCGTCGATATCGCCATCGAGGAGGGGGAGTTCGTCCTGATCATGGGCCCCTCAGGGTCGGGGAAGTCGACGCTCTTGAACATCATGGGGTCGCTCGACGTCCCGACCTCGGGCGAGGTCACGATCGCCGAAAAAAAGATCGGCGGGATGGACGACGACGATCTGACCCTTCTGCGGCGCGATCATATCGGGTTCGTCTTCCAGCAGTTCAACCTGATCCCGCTCCTCTCGATAGTCGAGAACGTCGAGTATCCCCTGATCCTGAAGGGCCGGCAGAACGGCACCCGCGAGAGGGCGGAAGAAGTCCTCAGGGCGGTCGGGATCGAGAAGACCCACTTCACCCATAAGCCGGGCGAACTCTCCGGCGGGCAGCAGCAGCGCGTGGCGATCGCCCGGGCACTCGTCAACGACCCCGACTTCCTCCTCTGCGACGAACCGACCGGGAACCTGGACTCGAAGACCGGCACCGCCATCATGACCCTCCTTGATAGGATGAACCGCGAGGAGGGCAAGACCGTCGTCATGGTCACCCATGACCCCCGTATGACCGAATACGCCGACCGGACGATCCGGCTCGTCGACGGAAAGGTGGAACGATGACGTTCTTCGACCTCGCCCGCCGGAACGTCGTCCGTCACTGGCTCCGGTCGTCTCTTGCGGTCATCGGGATCGTCATCGGTGTCATCGCGATCGCCTCCCTCGGCATCATGGGCAACAGCATCGGCTTGATGTTCAACGACATGGTCAGCGACGTCGGCGACACCGTCATCGTCTCCCCGGCGACGGGCGTGGGCGGCGGCAAACTCACCGACCGGGAGGTCTCCGATATCGCCCGGGCGGTCGGCTCGAACGACGTCATACCGTTCTCGAGCACCGCCGACAGGTTAGCCGTGGGCGATAAAGAGAGCGCCGCGATGATCTACGCGATCCCCGCCGGGGATATCCCCGCTCTGCTCGAAGTGGAGTCGGGGGGCTACCCGAGGGATACCGGCGGCGGGTGCCTGATCGGGAGCGAGCTTGCCGCGAACAGCAGGGAGAACGGCCTGAAACTCGGTGCCCGGGTCAGGATCGGCGACGAAACCCTCCGTGTCGTGGGCGTGCTCAAGGAACGGGGGATGGGGTTCGACATCAATCCCGACTACGCCATCGTCGTCCCCTACGCCTGGTATTCGAGTCACTACGACGAAGACGATTACGATCAGGCGATCGTGAAGGTCAGGGACGTCAATAACATCGACGCGGTCAAGGAGTCGATCGAGCAGAGGATGAACCGCCGGGAGGACACCGTCACCGTCATGGATACCCGGGGGATTCTCGAGAGCGTCTTTGCGGCCACCGAGTCGATCACGGTCTTTCTCGCAGGGATCGGCGCGATATCGCTCCTCGTCGCCGGCGTCTCGATCCTGAACGTGATGCTGATGTCGGTGACCGAGCGGATCAAGGAGATAGGCGTTCTCCGGAGCATCGGCACCCGCCGGGGCGAGGTGATGCGGATGTTCATCTACGAGGCGCTCCTCCTCGGCATTGCCGGCGCCCTCATCGGGGGCGTGCTCAGTTTCTGCGCCGGCTACGTGGTAACGGCGGTCTTCGTCGAGAACCCCGATTACCTCTTCGACCCGACGAGCCTCCTCTACATCGTCTTCGGGATGGCCTTCGGCGTCATCACGAGCGTGGCATCCGGCCTCTATCCGGCCTGGAAGGCGGCGCAGTTAAACCCGATCCAGGCCCTGCGCCACGAGTGAGGGCTACCCCAGACATCTCTCTTTTTCCCGCTCGATATCGTCTCGGAGCGTCTCGAGGAGATCGCTGATCGCCCGTGGCGCACCCGGGAGGAGGGCAAGGTATTCACTCCTTCCCTCGACGACGAGGAGCGCAACCGGGGTCAGGCTGAGTGCGGCCGCTCCCCCCACACAGAGCGTGAATGTCCTGATGACAGGAATGATGCACCGGCCGCCTGCCGTACGGCCGCCCCCGACGACGAGATCGGTTCCTTCAGGCACCCGGCACACCCCTGCCCGACACCTGGCGGAGCCGTTCTCTCACCGGTCTTTTCAGAAGCGCCTTTGCGACCGCGATGAGGATCAGGAGCGGGCGGCGAACCTGCATCCGGAGTATGAAGGTGCCTTCGAAGACCTCGCGGTCGAAGACCGGGATCAGCGCAAACTCGATCGCCTCCGCCGGCCAGAGCGCGTAACGAGCGGCGGTGCAGTAGCCGTACACGACACCGGTGTCGGCGGGGCTCTCGAGGCCGAGGGTGATATCCACCCGGAGCGTCTCAAGGCG
The DNA here is from genome assembly GCF_001602375.1 of Methanoculleus horonobensis. NCBI lineage: Archaea > Methanobacteriati > Methanobacteriota > Methanomicrobia > Methanomicrobiales > Methanomicrobiaceae > Methanoculleus > Methanoculleus horonobensis. Next base: position 456,202 of record NZ_BCNY01000015.1, read on the forward strand.
GAGAGACCGGCAAATGGTCTCGAGAATCTTCCGGATATGCGGCCAGAGGTCGCCGGCAGCGTCGAGGTACTCCCGCACCGGCCGGGCCGGCCGTCTCTCCTCGGCCTTCTTCTCTTTCTCCTCCGGTTTCTCCGCCAACATCTCCCCGAGATCCCGGGTCACGATCCGGCGTTCGGCGAGGAGGATCTCGATCGCCTGCGTCTCGTCGGCGACCAGAACCCTCGCCCCCACGATGCCCCAGGCTACGGTTGCCGTCGCCCGGGCTCTCTCCCGGCTGCAGTCGGCGACCATCGAGACGGTCACCGGAACCAGGTAGAGGGCCAGCAGAAGAGCGAGGATGAGGACGGCGGCGACGAGCAGGATGAAGAAAAGAAGGGTCGCGGCCATGGAATGGAGAGAACCTTATGCCTCTCCTTCACCGCCGATCGGGATCTCTTTTCCGCCTTCCGATGCCCCGGGCATTCTGCCGCCCTTGTGCTGCTGCATCATCTCGGAGCCCTTCTCGAGCACCCTCTCGACGTGGGGGCCGACCGCCTCTCCGATCGTCGAGATGACCTCGGCGATCTCGCTCTTCTTCTTCAGCGACACCACCTGGATGCCTTCGGGCCCGGGGACACCCCTGGTGATGATGATCAGCGCAACGGCCGATATGCCGCCGCCTCCGGCGCTCGCGGAGCCGGATCCTCCGGCCGGGCCGCCTTCCTTCTTCTCTCCGGAGCCTTCACCGCCGCCGAACCCGAGCCCGAACTCGGCGACCGGTATGATAACCCGCTCGCCGGCCTCGATCGGAGCACCGAGAACCGCGCTCGCGCAGAGTGTTCTTGCAAGTTGATCGACGGTTATCTGAAGCATCGATTCGCCAGTCAAATTATTCACCACAGGTAATCCACTCTCCGGCCTCGTATATAATGGTTGGGGTTTTCCGGCGTTCGCCTGCCGGTTCGGGGGGGCGGCAGGCGTCCTCAGGGCAGGAGACGCCAGCCCACGGCCAGCGTGGCAAGGACGGCGAGGCCGAGTGCGGCGACGAGCGCCAGGCGTAGCGAGGTGTCTGCGAGCCGCGTGAGGGCGGTCGTGAGTTCCTCACGGTAGATGTAGGCGAACAACCCCGCTATCAGGAAGAAGAAGATCCATTCGCTTGGCTGGGCGAGCTCCCGGAGAACCGACTCCCAGAAGTAGTCTTCCGGGTAGCCGTGGCTCGGGAGGGGGCCGAGGAACGGCCAGAACCACTCGACCGGGTGCCACCACATCCCGTCGAGGAACTGGTGGCTCGACATCCCGGCGGCGACGGCGAAGAGCTCGATCCGCCGGCGGTAGCGGTAGAGGATGAGGCCGGCGATGACGACCAGGAAGAGAACGGTGAGGCCGTGGAAGTAGATCCTGCCGTAGTCCAGGGTTCCGGCGAGGAGGATATGCCCGAGCGGCTTGTCGATCAGGTCGGGGAGCACGGCGCCCAGCACGGCGAGCGCGAGAACCCGCCGGTCGCCGGCGATCGCCGCAAGCACGACGCCTATGAGGAGGCCGACCATGGCGTGGGCGAGGAGGTACATCGGTATCCCGTGGCGGGGCGTGCATATACTCTTTTTCCCGTGCGGTTCAGGCAAGGGGTGAGTTCCCGCTGTGCCAAGGCGATCCCAATTGATCAACAATGCGTACTAATGTATATATGTGTTCAAGGTACACCGTGATGCATGCAGACGAAGTTCCTCCTTGGCGAGGAGGAGATGCCGAAACGGTGGTACAACATCCAGGCAGACCTCCCGACGCCTATGGACCCGCCCCTTCACCCGGCTACCGGGAAACCGGCGGTCCCCGACGATCTCCGCCATCTCTTCCCGATGGAACTGATCCGGCAGGAGATGAGCACCGAGCGCTACATCGATATCCCTGAAGAGGTCCGGGATATCCTCACCCTCTGGAGGCCGAGCCCGCTCTACCGGGCAAGAAGGCTCGAGGCGGCTTTGAAGACCCCGGCGAAGATCTACTTTAAGTGGGAGGGCGTGAGCCCGCCGGGTTCGCACAAGCCCAACACCGCTATCCCCCAGGCCTACTATAACCGTGAAGAGGGGATCGAGCGGCTCGCGACCGAGACCGGGGCGGGGCAGTGGGGTTCGTCGCTCGCGTTTGCGACGAGCCTCTTCGACATGGAGTGCACCGTCTACATGGTCCGGAGTTCCTACGACCAGAAGCCCTACCGAAAAAGCATGATGCAGGTCTACGGCGCCGAGTGCATTCCGAGCCCGTCCGAGAAGACCCGATCCGGCCAGACCATCCTCGCCCGCGATCCGGATACGCCGGGCTCCCTCGGGATCGCCATCTCCGAGGCGGTCGAGGACGCAGCCGCCCACGAGAACACCAACTACGCACTCGGTTCCGTCCTCAACCATGTCTGCCTCCACCAGACGATCATCGGCCAGGAGGCAGTGCAGCAGCTCGCGGCCGCGGAGACCTATCCCGACGTGGTGATCGGGTGCGTCGGCGGCGGCACCAACTTCGCCGGGCTCTCCTTCCCGTTTGCGGGGGCGAAGATGACCGGGAAGCATCCCGATACCGATATCGTCGCGGTCGAGCCCGCGGCCTGCCCGACCCTGACGAAGGGGCTCTACGCCTACGACTTCGGCGACGTTGCAGGGCTGACACCGCTTCTTCGGATGTTCACCCTCGGCCACGACTTCGTCCCGCCGGCGATCCATGCCGGAGGGCTCCGCTACCACGGGGCGTCGCCGCTCGTCTCCCGCCTCGTCCAGGACGGGGTCGTCCGGCCGGTCTCCTACCGGCAGAACGAGGTCTTCGAGGCCGCCGTGCTCTTCGCCCGGACGGAAGGGATCGTCGTCGCGCCCGAGGCCGCCCACGCGGTGAAGGCCGCGGTCGACGAGGCCATCAAGTGCCGGGAGACCGGGGACGCGAAGACAATCCTCTTCAACAACTCCGGGCACGGCAACTTCGATTTCTCCTCCTACGAGGCCTATTTTGCAGGAAAGCTCGTCGACTACGAGTACCCGGCCGAGTTGATCAAAGAGTCGCTCGCCCGGCTGCCGGTGACGGGGTGATGCCGGTGGACTGGACGGCGCTCCAAGAGAGCTGAACACAATCTCGGGATACGAGGAGGCCGTTGCCGCGGCGGACGCGGCTGGCCGGCCTCTTCTCGTCCCGGTTTTTGCAGAGATCCCGCTCCCCGCGGCATCGCCGGCCGACCTCTATGCCTCCCTCCGGGACGGCCCGGGGTTCCTGCTCGAGTCGCTCGAGGGGAGCGAGAAGACCGCCCGTTACTCGTTCATCTGCACCGCCCCTGCCGCGACCGTCGCCGTGGCCTCCGACGGCACGCTGACGGTCTCCGGCGATTCGCGCATCCGGGAGGTTGCCGCCGGCGTCGAGGGCGAGGATCCCCTCGACGTCCTCCGGTCGTTCATGGGCCGGTTCCGGGTCGCCTCCGCGCCGTTCCCCCGGTTCTCGGGGGGGCTTACCGGTTACTTCGCCTACGACCTTGCCTCGTCCCTCTACCCGGTTCCCGAACTGGAGGGAGCCGAAGAACCCGCCGCCCGGTTCATGCTGGCGCAGGACTGCCTCGCCCTCGACCACAAGAGAGAGCGGCTCGCGCTCGTCGCAAACCTGCTCGTTGCCGACGGGACCGACGCGGAAGAGGAGTTCCATCGGGCCCGGACGGGGATCGCGGAACGGGCCGCCCGGATTCGCGATCTTGCGCCACCGTCGCCGTGCGGGCGGTGCAGATCCGGCGTTCCGGCGTCGTCCTGCACCCCGGACGAGTTCTCGAACGCGGTCCTCCGGATAAAAGAGCATATTGCGGCAGGAGACGTCTTCCAGGCCGTCCTCTCCCGGCGGCTCGCCTGCCGGATCGAGGGCGACCCGTTCGCCGTCTACCGGCACCTCCGGGCGGAGAACCCGAGCCCCTACATGTACTACCTGGACTTCGGCGACCGCCAGGTCGCCGGGAGCAGCCCCGAGATGCTCGTCCGGGTGGAGGGCGGCCGGGTGACGACCGTCCCGATCGCCGGCACCCGGCCGCGGGGGCGGACCCCGGCGGAGGACGACCTGCTCGCGGCCGAACTCCTCAGCGACGAGAAGGAGCGGGCGGAGCATGTCATGCTCGTCGACCTGGCGAGAAACGACGTCGGGGCGGTCTCCGCCTTCGGGAGCGTCTCGGTGACGGATTTCATGACCGTCGAGCGGTTCTCTCACGTCCAGCACATCGTCTCGACGGTCTCGGGGAGGCTCCGGGAAGGGTGCGACCGGTTCGACGCCCTCCGCTCCTGTTTCCCGGCAGGAACCGTCTCGGGCGCCCCGAAGGTCCGGGCGATGCAGATCATCGGCGAGACGGAAGGGCTCCGCCGCGGTATCTATGCCGGGGCGGTCGGTTATGTCGGGTTTTCCGGCACGATGGACCTTGCGATAGCCATCCGGACGGTTCTGGTGCAGGACGGCGTTGCTTCCGTCCAGGTGGGAGCGGGGATCGTGGCCGACTCCGACCCCGGCCGGGAGTGGGCCGAGACCGAGAACAAAGGGCGGGCGATGCTTGCGGCGCTCGGTGCGGAGGCGGAGTGATGCGGGTGCTCGTCATCGACAGCTACGACAGTTTCACCTTCAACCTCTGCCAGCAGATCGGGGTGTTCGGGGCGGAGCCGGTCGTGGTGAAGAGCGATACGCCGTTTGAACGGATCCAATCCGAATCGTTCGATAGGATCGTCCTCTCGCCCGGCCCGGGGCATCCCCGGGACTCCGCCCTCTACCGGGAGGTTCTCGGCACGATCAGCCGCGCCGTCCCGACGCTCGGGGTCTGCCTCGGCCACCAGGCGATCGGCCTCGCCTTCGGCGCCCGCATCACCCGGGCGAACCGGCTGATGCACGGGAAGCGGTCGCTCGTCCGGCACGACGGTGCGGGGATCTACGCAGGCGTGCCCGACCCCCTCGTCGCGACCCGCTACCACTCGCTCGTCATCGACCCGGCATCCGTTCCGGACTGCCTCGCGGTGACGGCCTTAAGCGACGACGGGGCGGTCATGGGCGTCCGGCACAGGTCGTTCCCGATCGAGGGGGTGCAGTTCCACCCGGAGAGCATCCTCACTCCCGAGGGGGACCGGCTGGTGGCGAACTTCCTCTCCGGCACGGGAGGCGTGGCATGATCCGCGAGGCGATCGCCCGGGTCTCCTCGGGTACGGATCTCTCCCCGGCCGAGGCGGGAGGGGTGATGGAGGAGATCATGCGGGGCGCGGCGACACCCGCCCAGATCGGCGGATTCCTCACGGCTCTGCGGATGAAGGGGGAGACGGTTATAGAGATCGCGGCGTTCGCCCGTGCGATGCGGGCGGCGGCCGTCCCGGTCTCCCTCCCCTCCCCCGGGGCGCGGGTGGATACCTGCGGGACCGGGGGCGACGGCGCGGGGACGTTCAACATCAGCACCGCGGCCGCCTTCGTCGCGGCCGGTGCAGGCATCCCGGTCGTGAAGCACGGGAACCGTGGGGTTTCGAGCCGGTGCGGCTCGGCCGACGTCCTCGAGGCGCTCGGGGTCGACGTCGCGATCCCGCCCGAACGGGTGGCGGACGTCCTTTCGGCCGCCGGGATCGCGTTTCTCTTCGCCCCGGCCTACCACCCGGCGATGCAGTACGTCCGCGCCGCCCGGCAGGAGATCGGGATACGGACGGTCTTCAACCTCCTCGGCCCCCTGACGAACCCGGCAGGCGCCGGAGCCCATCTGCTTGGCGTCTACGACCCCCGCCTGACCCTTCCGGTCGCCCGGGTCCTCGGCGATCTCGGGGCGGAGCGGGCGATGGTCGTCCACGGTGCGGGGCTCGACGAGATCGCGACGGCCGGGTCGACGACGGTTGCGGAACTCCGGGACGGCGAGGTCACGGCGTATACTCTCGACTGCATGGAGTTCGGAATTCCGCGTTCATCCGTCGCGGCCGTCCGGGGCGGCGGGCCGGAGGAGAATGCCGCGACCCTCCTTTCCCTCCTGTCGGGAGAGGAGGGCCCCGTCCGGGATATCGTCCTCCTCAACGCCGGGGCGGCGATCTACCTCGGCGGGAAGGCTCGCGATATCGCCCGGGGGATCGCCCGCGCCGAGGCGTCGATCGACTCGGGGGCGGCGCTCGACCGGCTCCGCCGGCTGGTCGGGGCGACCGGAGGCGGGACATGATCCTCGACGAGATCGTCAGGTCGACCAACGAGCGCCTCCGGCACCTCGACCAGCTGGTCGATCCCGATCCCCTGCCCCGCCGGAGTCTCGCAGCGGCGATACGCGCCTCTTCCGGGAGGCACGCGGTCATCGCCGAGGTGAAGTACGCCTCTCCGTCGCGGGGGAGGATCCACGAGGGCTGCACCCCCGAAGCGATCGCCCGGGAGTTCGTCGCCGCCGGGGCCGCCGGGCTCTCGGTGCTGACCGAACCCACCTACTTTTCGGGGAGTATCGAGAACCTCGTCCGGGTGCGGCGTGCGGTATCCGTCCCGGTCCTCCGGAAGGACTTCATCATCGACGAACGCCAGCTCGCCGAGACCCGGGTGCTCGGCGCCGACGCCGTCCTCCTGATCGCCCGGGTGCTCGATGATCGCCTCCCCGCGTTCGTTGATTCGGCGCTCGCGCTCGGGCTCGAGCCGCTCGTCGAGGTTCACGATAGGGACGAGATGGAGCGCGCTCTCGCGACGGATGCGACCCTCATCGGGATCAACAACCGCAACCTCGCAACGATGACGGTCGATCTCTCGACGACCGTCCGTCTCGCGAGAGCGGCCCGCGACGCGGGGAGGATCGTGGTCTCGGAGAGCGGCATCATATGGCCCTGCGACGTCCGGAGCCTCTCCCGGCACTGCGACGCGTTCCTGATAGGATCCGCCCTGATGTCGGCCCGCGACCGGAGAAAACGGCTGGAGGGGTTCGTATTCGCGTGAAGATCTGCGGGATGACGAGCGTTCGCGACGCACTCCTCGCCGTGGCGGCCGGAGCCGACGCGATCGGCGTGGTGCTCGCGAGCCCCTCCCCCCGGTCGGTGAGCCCGGAGGTGGCGCGGGGGATATTCGCGGCGGTTTCGCCGTTCGCGACCACGGTCGCGGTCACCTCGACCGACCGGCCCGAAGACATCCCGTCGCTCCTCTCCTCGGGGCCGGACGTGGTTCAGGTGCCGGGCAGTCTTGAGGTGCCCCGTGATGCGGGGGTGCGGGTCATCAGGATGCTCTCTCCCGGCGACGCTCTCCGGGACGACTGCGACGCGGTGATCGTCGATGGTAGCCACGGCACCGGGCGGGCGTTCGACCCGGAGTATGCCCGTGAGTGCGTGGCCGCCTCCCCGGTCCCGGTCATCCTCGCGGGAGGGCTCACCCCCGGGAACGTCGCCGACGCAATCCTGGCGGTGCGGCCGCATGCGGTCGATGTCTGTTCAGGCGTCGAGGCGGCGCCGGGGATCAAGGACGAGCGCCTCATGCGGGCGTTCGTGAAGATATGCAGGATGATGGACAATCCATGAAACCAGGACGATACGGTATATACGGCGGGCGGTACGTGCCCGAGACCCTGATGAGCGCGCTGATCGAGCTCGAAGAGACCTACGAGCGGGTTCGCGAGGATCCGGAGTTCTCCAGCCGGCTCTCCTGGTACCTCCGCGAGTACGCCGGGCGGGAGACGCCGCTCACCTACTGCGCGAACCTCTCCCGCGACCTCGGCTGCCGGGTCTACCTGAAACGGGAAGACCTCCTCCACGGCGGTGCGCACAAACTGAACAACACCCTCGGCCAGGCGCTGATGGCGAAGTTCATGGGCAAGCGCCGGCTGATCGCCGAGACGGGCGCCGGGCAGCACGGCGTCGCGACGGCGATCGCGGGCGCGGCGCTCGGTCTGCCCGTCGAGGTCTACATGGGCGAGGTGGATACCCGCCGCCAAGCGTTGAACGTCTTTCGGATGGAACTCCTCGGTGCCCGGGTCGTCCCGGTCGTTTCCGGGACGCGGACACTGAAGGACGCCATCAACGCAGCGATGCGCGACTGGGTGGCGAACCTCGGGGATACCCACTACCTGCTCGGCTCCTGCGTCGGCCCGCACCCCTTCCCCCGGATCGTCCGCGATTTCCAGTCGGTCATCGGCGAGGAGACGAGAAGACAGATCCTTGAGAGGGAAGGTCGGCTCCCCGACACCGTCGTCGCCTGCGTCGGCGGGGGTTCGAACGCGATCGGCATCTTCTACCCGTTCGTGAACGACGACGTTGCACTGGTCGGCGTGGAAGCGGGAGGCGAGGGGCTCGATTCCGGCCGACACGGCGCTTCGCTCTCTGCCGGTTCGGTCGGGGTCTTTCAGGGGGCGCTCTCCTACCTTCTCCAGGACGGCGACGGCCAGGCGCTCGAGACGCACTCCGTCGCCGCGGGCCTCGACCACCCCTCGGTCGGGCCGGAGCACGCCATGCTGAAGGACTCCGGGCGGGTCCGCTACGAGGCGGTCACCGACGCCGAGGCACTCCACGCCTTCCGCCGTCTCTCCCGCACCGAGGGGATCATCCCGGCGCTCGAGTCCGCCCACGCGGTCGCCTACGCTCTCCGGGCGGCGGACGATCTCGATAAGGACGGCATCCTCGTCGTCAACCTCTCGGGGAGGGGGGACAAAGACGTCGCCGACGTCGCGAACCTTCACGGGGGCGTCGCATGAGCCGGATCGACGCCCTCTTTGCCCGGAAGAGCCCGGTCTTCATCGGGTTCACCGTCGCGGGGGACCCCGGGATCGAGGCGTCGCTCCGGGTGGCGAAGGCGATGATCGATGCGGGCGCCGACCTCCTCGAGATCGCCGTCCCCTATGCCGACCCGGTGGCGGACGGCCCCGTGATCGAGCGGGCGCACGTCCGCGCCCTCCGGGCGGGGACCACCCCAGACGACGTCTTCGCCCTCGTCCGGCGGATCAGGGGATATGCGCCGGCGCTCCCCCTCGTCCTCTTCACCTACCATAACATCATCCACCGCCGGGGGCCGGACCGGTTCTTTTCGGAGGCCGCGGCCGCCGGCGCGGACGGCGTCCTCATCGTCGACCTTCCGAGCGAGGAGTCGGGCGAGGTCGCGCCCTGCGCCGCCCGATACGGCATCGACCGGATCGCCCTCATCGCCCCGACGACGTCGCCGGAGCGGCAGCACGCGATCCTTTCCGGAGCATCCGGGTTCGTCTACCTGATCTCGCTCGAGGGGGTCACCGGCGAGCGCGACCGCCTCCCCCCCGGTATCGCCGGGCTGGTCGGCGCGGTGCGGGAGAAGACCGGTCTTCCTCTCGCCGTCGGGTTCGGGGTCTCGCGCCCGGAACACGTCCGGACCGTCGTCGCCGCCGGTGCGGACGGCGTCATCGTGGGGAGCGCGCTCGTCCGGCTGATCGAGGAGCACGCGGGCGACGAGGCCGCGATGCACGCGGCCCTCCGGGCGGCGATAGCCGCGCTCCGGCGCGGGCTCGTCCCCGACCCCGAACCTGATATGCTCCGGCGCGAAAGGGTAGAAGAATGAGACGGATTGGGTTCCTGGTCAACCCCATCGCCGGGATGGGCGGCGCCGTGGGGCTCGCGGGGACGGACGGGCAGGCGGCCGAAGCCCTCCGGCGCGGCGCCGTCCCACGCTCTGCCGACCGGGCGGTGCAGGCCCTCTCCGCTCTCCGGGGTCAGGATATCGCATGGTGCACCTGTGCCGCGCCGATGGGCGAGGACGTCCTCGCTGCGGCGGGGATCGAACGCTTCACTGTTCTCTACCGGCCCGCCGTCCCGACGGGTGCGGCCGAGACGAAGGCCGCGTGCCGGGCGTTCCTTGCGGCCGGGGTGGATCTTGTCGTATTCTGCGGCGGGGACGGGACGGCCCGGGACGTCTTCGACGCGGTGGGGCGGGAGGTGCCTATCCTCGGCATCCCCGCCGGGGTGAAGATGTATTCTGCGGTCTTCGCGGTCAATCCGGCGGCGGCGGCCGACCTCATCCGCCGGGCGGGGGAGGTCCCCTGCCGGGACTCCGAGGTGATGGACGTCGACGAGGAGGCCTACCGCTCCGGCCGGCTTACCGCCCGGCTTTACGGCTACGCGTGCGTCCCCTATATCCCGGAGCGGACCCAGGGAGGGAAGCAGGTCTTCGAGCAGCAGGACGAGGAGCGGGCGAAGGAGGATATTGCGGCGTTCATCGCCGAGATCATGATCCCGGACACCCTCTACATCTTCGGCGCCGGGAGCACGACCGCCCGGATCATGGAGCGGCTCGGGCTTCTCCCCACGCTCCTCGGGGTCGACGCCGTCAGGAACGGGGAGGTCCTCGCCCGCAACGCCGACGAGCGGACGCTGCTCGCCCTCCTCGACACCTACCCGCGGGCTAAGATCGTCATAAGCCCCATCGGCGCCCAGGGTTTCGTCCTCGGGAGGGGGAACCAGCAGATCAGCCCCGCGGTGATCCGGAAGGCCGGGCTACGGAACCTGGTCGTGGTCGCCACGCCGGGGAAGCTCGCCGCAACTCCCCTCCTCTACGTCGACTCGGGGGACGCAGCGCTCGACCGGGAGATGGGCGACTCGCTCCAGGTCGTCTCCGGCTACCGGATTGCGCAGCGAAAGCGGGTCGTCCAGACCGGCTGACGGTGTCCCGGCCGTCTTCTCGCGCGAGTACTGCTCGGCAAGTTTACGGAGGTCCCGCACCCTGGCGTTCGCCGCCTCGATGATCGAGAGAACCTCGAGGTAGCGGCTGTCCCCGAACGCGCCCTCCCTCTTGAGGTTGATGAGCTGTTCGCGGTAGCGGTCGTTGATGGCGTGCTGGAGTTCGACGTCCCGGCCGCGGAGTTCCGCGACGGTCGCGTCCAGGATCTTCGGGAAGAGGAGCCCGAGCCCGACGATGTTCTCGTCAAGAATCCGGTAGACACCCTCCGTCTTCTTCACCAGGACGGCGGAGACGCCGTTGCCGTTTTGGAACATCCTGCGGAAGAACTCCCCGAGGTCAGCCCCGAGGTCGCCGAGCCGCTCGATCTCGTTCGACATCCGCACCAGGAAGACCACCTCGGTCGCTTCCGCATCAGAGAGCGGCCTCGCGGAGATTGTCCGGAGCGCCTGCTCGATCCTCGCATCGAGGTAGTTGTTCAGGCTCTTGAGCCGCTCGACCATCTGGTAGTCCGCCTCCTTTGAGGTGGCGAGGTAGGTCATCACTGCCCGGAAGAGGTCGAGCGTGACCTCATGGGCGTGCCTGAGTTCCTGTCGGATCACCTCGAACCCGACTTCCGTGTCGTCGGGGATGCCCTCCTCGAGGTGGCGCGTCCGCATCAGGATCTCGGGTTCGCTTCCGGGCACCGCCCGCTCCACGAGCTGCCCGAACCTCCCGATGAAGAGGAGGAAGACCGCCGCCGCGATCAGGTTGAAGGCGAGGTGGGCGTTCGCCACCATCTGCGCCTCGGTTCCGCCGATCGCCGTTACGAGCGTGGTGAACGGCACGAGGAAGGGCAGGATCAGGAGCACCCCGCCGAGGTTGAAGATGAAGTGGGCCGCCGCCGCCCGCCGGGAGTAGAGGTTCATCCGGGCGGAGGCGATCAGGGTCGTCGTGGTCGAGCCGATGTTTGCGCCGAGCAGGATGGGGATCGCCTGCGGGAGGGTGAGCAGCCCCTGCTGGGCGAGGACGACGACGAGGCCGGTGGTGACGGAGCTCGACTGCACTGCGGTGGTGAAGAGGAACCCGATCAGGACGGCGAGCGGGAGGGCCGAGTACTCGGTAACGAGCGCGATGATCTCGGGGTCGCTCTGGAACGGCGCGAGCCCAGTGGAGATGAGGTTCAGGCTGAAGAGAACCAGCCCGAAGTAGAAGAGGGGTTTCCCCAGGAACCGGTAGCGCCGCCCGAAGATCCCGACGAGGAACCCGGCCGGGATCAGCACCTGCCCGAGAGCGGTCATCTTGAAGGCGACGAGCTGGGCGGTGACGGTCGTGCCGATGTTCGAGCCGATGATGATCCCGAGGCTCTGGAGGAAGGAGAGCGTCCCGGCGTTGACGAGCCCGATGGTGATGATCGTGGTCGCCGCGCTCGACTGGACGAGGGCGGTGACGACGGCGCCGATGAGTGCGCCGACGACCGGCCGCGACGTCAGCCGCCCCAGGATCTTCGCGAAACTGCCTTTCGCGACCGCGAGGATCTCCCGCGAGAAGTTCTCTATCCCGTAGAAGAAGAGGATCAGGCCGGGTATGATGGCGAATACGAGTTCCCACGGGACCATTGCTGTTCAGGGAGTATGGAGTCGCCGCCCTCAAATACCTCTCTACATGCATCCCGGCCGGGGAGTGCCTCTGCGTGGGAATTTATGGACGGTGTGCCGCACTCCGCTGCCAGGCGAGGACGAGGAGCAGGATGCCGAGGAGCCCGAGCCCGGCGTAGACGTAAGCCGCTCCGGCGAACTCGTAGAGCGAGGGCGAGTGGACTCTGACGGTCTCCGGGAGCGCCGGAGCGAGGAAGAGGCCGTATGCCCGGACCAGGCCGAAAAGGCTGATGACCCCCGCTTCGATCACCCCGAACCATGCCGTCGATCCCCTCTCAAGCGACAGCGCCCCGAGCAGGATCAGGACCCCTGGGGCAAGGAGGACGGTCGCGAGCTGGCCGGGCCCGGATGACCCGGGCAGCGGCCCGAAGACGGCGAGGGCGAGGAGGAGCACCGCGAGGGGCACTGCCGCCCACCACCTGCCGCCTTCTTCCCGCACTGCTGCGGCAAAGAGCACCGCTCCCGCAAGGGAGAGGATACAGAAGAGGAGGAGCGCCGGCGAGACCTCTGCGACCCGGTGATCGAACTGGCCGTTGTAGACGAACCGGGCATACGCGCCGGTCACGGGAACGGCGAGGAAGTAGGCCGCGGTGAGGGCGAGTGCGATCGAGGTCTTCTCGGGCGCCGTTCTCATCCCTCCTCCTCGGCGTGCCCCTCTCCCTGCAACCGCGGGGCGGGGGCGGCGGTCAGGCGGATGGCGGCGTAGAGCAGGGTTGCGGCGAGCACGCACTCGAGGTAGAACCCGAAGCCCGTGAACGCGGAGAAAAGCAGGTTATACGCGGGGGTGCCCGCGGTGAGGGGCAGGGCGCTCATGATCCCGTCGAAGAGCCACCCGAATACCGGCACCCTGTCCGCGATCAGGGGAGCAGGCCCGCCCGGCCACCCGTCGGGATTTATCAGCAGGGCGGCGACGAACGGAACCGAGGCTGCAACGGCAACGAGCGTCGCCTGCCGCTCTCTCCTGACCGGGACGGCGCCCGAGATGAGCGGGAGCGGTGTCGCGGCCCCCGCGACCGCAAGGGTGACCATCACGAGAACGAAGACGGGGAGAACCTGTTGCGGCGTCCCGGAGATGCACACGGTGATATCCGCCCAGACGATGCATGCAGCGACCGCGACGAGCGGGGGGATGGTCGACGAGAACCGGCTCCGGGGAAGAGGGGCGACGATCTTACCTGACATACTGCACCATATCGGGACTGAACCCGGGACGCGGTTCGGCTGCCGTGTCCTGGAAACCTGCGGGAGAGGTCAACGTTCTTCTATAAACGATTTCTGTCACGATCGTCTACACGTCGGGGCCCTTCAATCCGTTTTGTTCCCGGAAAGGCGGTAGAAGGGATATCTCGATGCGGTTCTTCCACCGCGGCAGAACGGTCAGTCCGGCTGCTTCTCCCGGCACCGTTTGCTCGCAACCTGCACGATGAGGCTGCTAAACAGCAGGACGAAAAACAGGTACCGGGCAAAGGCGCCGGGCCGGCCGTGCAGGATTATATCCTGGTAGAAGTTGACCGCGAGGACGACTACGGCAAGGACGAGGAGTAGTTTCCACAGGAGCGACAGGTGGTTGCAGTTCATGTTCGTCACCGGTTATACGACTCCCACCGCGCGATGGAGATAGTACGCGAGCACCACGCCTGTCGCAAGAGCGACGAAGACGGCCCGGTCCTTGGACTTCTCGTGGAATATCCATACGCCGAAGTAGGTCGAGAGGCAGAACCAGCCGAGGAGGAGCAGGCCGGCAAACGGAACCCCCAGGAGAACCGCCCAGGAGAAGAGGATGAGCGGCGCGAGAGCATAGACCGCCGACTTCATCGTCTGCTCGAACTCCCGGTGTACGTCGACGAAGAGCAGGAAGAAGTGCTCGACGAGGCTGACGGCGAGGAGGGCGACGGCCCCGGTTATCAGGCCCTGTGTCAGGGTGACAAGGATGTCTGCCCCAATAAACCAGAACCGGTGTATTCCGTCAATCTTCAGCTCCTCTCCCGTAAGGAGGGGTAGCATCATGAATAGGACTGATGCGACTGCGACGATCGCGAAGTAGAATGTGAGATCGTCGCGCAGCGGTTTTTCGTTGAGTTTCTGGAAGACCCGCCGGGGGCCGGAGAAGGCGCTTTCCGGTGATATTTCTGTTGACATGGTCTTCTTTTCCTTGAACGATGGTAACCGCCCGTCCGCTTCCGGTATCGATGAAGGAGAAATCGATGTCCTCCTATAAACGTTCTCTGTCATGATCGTCCACACGTCGGGTCACGGTTGGTTGAAGAGAGGCAGCCGGTGCCCGTTATCGCTCTGACACTAGGCAGGGCCGGGGGGTGGTATAGCCCCCATTCATCCTTCGTCCGGGTGAGGGGAGCTTGTTTTTACCGATGGGCGGCCTGAAAATCGTTGGTATCAGCGGTGGAGTACTGCCGGGAGGTTCAATCGCCTCTCATGGACGGTCGATGTGAGCTCGAACCGCCCCTCTCCGGGTTCAAACGGGGAGCAGGATACAGTCAACGTTCCGGAATTGATCCCTTCTGATTCCTGAGTTGTGCTGTGAGGTATCCCTGCAGGGTTCCAGACTGTTAGGGTGAAGGTGGCTTTCTTTGCGCTGCTAAATTCGTTTTTCTGGTCGTTTCTCCATGTAGCAGTGAAGACGCTTCTCCCGGTTCCCGTCTCGATTGAGGGGATCGAATTCGAAAATGTTGCGTTGCTCCTGAAGTCGGTCGAAGCTCTGCCGATGTGAAAGACTCCGTGGGAGTCGTTGTCCTGAAAGACGATCGTGCCGCCGGAGGTGGTAGTGTTCACGACAATGTCCTCCGCGGCGTGCGATACGAGCCCGTACCCGAGGAGGCCGACAAAGCCTATCGCCAGCACGATGCTGCATAATAGTTTTCCGTTCAACCCGATCACCGTTCCTTTTCAGAAAGTAAGTACATCCCGGGGATTATCGCTTCAGATGCAAATGCTTCCACGGGTATTGCCTTCTTGAGACTGGATTGCCACTCTATTTACGTTTTCTGTCACATCTCTCTACACATCGAGACGGCGAGAGGGCCTGAGCAGACCAACGGCCGGGGTAAACCAGCGATACTGTGCCCCGAGCGAGAACGCAGGTCTGTTTCGGAAATTTCAAGCCCGGGCGGTTCCATACTGACTTTAACCACGCCGGTTCCATCGGCCCGGAACTACCATGAGACGACCGATCCTTGCCGTTATCGTCGGAGTAATAGTTGTCTACGCCTGCATGCACTTCTTCATCTTACCGGAGGCCCCGGAGGTCACCCGTATCGAGAATATCACCCATCTTGAGTCCCCGGCATACCATCCGGCCATCCTGAACCTCTGGGAGATCGCCGTCGAGAGCACCGGCGTTGAGAACGAGTCGGCTGTGCTGCGGAAGCTGGAGGTCGATCTCGCCGGGAATGGCGCGGCTCGGGTGATATGGCTCTACTTCTACGGTGATAAGGACGGCGAACAGCACGGCTACGAGGCGTATGTGGGGCCGGGCGGAACAGTATCGGCCAAATCGCAGAAGTTCAATTTTTCCGTGCAGGGGGTGCACCCCCTCGAACTCTTGCGGGAGGTCGACGCCATCGCCCTGGAGGATATTCCCTTCCGGGACCGGGGTATGAGGCTTCTTGTAAATCCGAACGCGTACGGGGACCACTACAACGAGACCCGGGGAAGGCTCTACGAGGTTTCGAACGGGATGTTTTGCCCGGTGAAAGAAGTGACGTTCGGCCCGGACGCGTGCTGGTACACCATCACGATCACTCCCCACCGGAGCCCGGGATCCCCGCCGTCTCCAGAAGAGGTTCTTATCGCGTTCACCCCGCAGGATCTTGCAGCAGCCGAGTCCGTAGTCTACGGGTAGGTGAGTGCCGAGAACCGGGACTCGTTCATCGTCTCCAGCCCAACCGCCCCCGGGTAACCTAACCGGTTGCGTCTGCGCCCCTGTCCGCCCGGGATACAACATCCCGCCGGGGGAAGTAGCGCACCAGCCTTCCGTCTCTCTCGCTCCGTACGGCACCGTCCCGGATGAGCAGCGCCATATGCCAGGTCACCGATGCGCCGGAGATCCCGAGCGCGGATGCGACTTCTTTCCGCGCCATTCCCGGGTCCTGTGCAAGGAGATCGAGGATCTGCTTTCGTGTCCCGTTGATGGGGTAGCCCTCTCCCTCACTGGCCGGTCTGCCGTTCGCATAGTACCGCAAGAATCCGTGATCGCGCTCAGCTACTATCCGTCCGGTCTCGCAGAGGGTTGCAAGGTGGTACCGGAGCGTTCCAATGTTAACCCCCAGCCTGTGTGAGAGGGAAGCGTGGTTGATCCCGGGGTTCTCCCGGATGCAGAGGTATGCCGCACGGCGGGTGCCGTGTTCGAAAACGTTCTTTCGGGAGATCCTCTTCTGGCCGAGAATGAGCCATACGGTTACTGATATGAGGAACTGCACCGGGAGGAAGAGCAGGGGTGCGGTCATGAAGACAAAGTCGAGCAGGAGGAGTTTGAGCGGCACATTCCAGATGTATACCGGGGTCGGATCGCCCGGTATCGCCTCCGGAAACTCCCCCTCACTTGATATGGTGCCAGTAGCGCTCCCCGGGGCGATTATAAGCGGGAGGATGATGAGGAGCAGAGCAGTCCTCGCGAGAGGGAGTTGATGGCGCATTAAAAAGATCAGGTGGCCGGGAGTATAAAAACGGTGCTATTCTGCCATTCTCCCATCGCACGCCTCTGCGTGTCTTCGGGTAGCCGGTCCCCTCAGGAGTCTGGGTTCGGTATCGACCGGTCCAGTGAGTGTCCCTGAATTCTCCGGAGCAAAACGAAGGGATCCGGCTCGACGTGTAGAGGATCGTGACAGAAATCGTTTATAGGGGAACGTTGAGTTCTCATGCATAGATCCGGAAGGCGGGGCCCACCCGGCCGGGCGGTGGTGAGAAGATGGGCGAAAAACGTAGCAATACCAGAAAAACCGTACTGAACCTGCTCATAGCGCTCGCCATCCTCGCCGGGGTGGTCTTCCTGCTCTTCCTTGCTGTCGGGTTCGTCGAGACGACCATGCCGAACGACTCCTACATGATCGAGATCACCGGTCTCTCCGTTCTTGCCGTGAACGGCACCGCCACGGTCATGATCCCGGTTCCGGCGAACGCGGAGGGCGAGCTGGTGATGTTCGAGTCGTCCAGTGTTCTCCAGCCCGCCGGGTGGCGGACGGCGATCCGGGAGACGCCGTACGGGAAGATGATCGCGTTCACGACGACGGAAGACTACGCGCAGGATATCTTCAGACCGACCGGCGAGTTCGAGACGAAAGAAGAGCCGCGGCTGCTCGTGCCGGTCCTCGGGACCCCCGAGAACGCGAGCGTCGCCGGGTTCACCCGGGGATCGGGGGGCACCTACACCACGGTCGTCTTCCTCGACGGCTTTGTCCCGCCGGAGAACGCCACATCGATCTCGTTCGATCTCGAGTACCGGGGCGGCGGCGGTGTGAAACATCTGATCAAAGAGAACATCTGGACGGCAACGGTGAATATGGCCGTTTCGAGCACAGAGTCCGGCTTTGTCCCGGTGCCGGCCGACTACCACGTTATTCCCGGGGGTATCAATCTATAATGACCGACTCCGGGAGAGAAGATCTCCATCGATTGAAACGTATGCTCGTTGACGGCAAAACTCATGCAGCCCGTAAAATGGCGATATCTCTTGCTCTTTTATCCCTCATCGTCCTCACTGCCGTATCGGGGTGCCTCTCGATCGACGCTGTCGCCGACCGTCATGCTCTCTCCGTCACCCGAACCGACGCCGCCGGTACCGAGATCTGGCACACCGCTTTTGATGGAGGGGGCGACGAATACGGCACCGTCCTGTTGCCGGTTTCGGACGGCGGCCTGCTTGTCGGAGGGTCGGTCAAACAATCTCCGGGAAGCGATGAGCACGCCCTGCTGCTCAAGATCGCGGAGGACGGCCGGATCGAGTGGAACTGGTCGTTCCCGGCACGGTATGGCGTTGAGGCAGTTGTCTCCCACCCTGACGGCAGTTTCACCGCCGGGACGGGTGACGGGTCTCTATTCCGGGTGGCCGGTGACGGGACACCGGTCTGGAGCAGCCGGGTTTCGGGGTCCGTGCCTGGAATCTCCGGTCTGCCGGACGGAGGCATCGTGGCTGCAGGGAGCAAGCACGAGAGGGATGTCTGGGTGGCGGTCGTGAACGATACCGGGTCGCTGCTCCGGGAAGAGACCTACCCGGATCTCGGCCGGGGGCGGGCTATCGAGGTCGCTTCGGCGTCGGACGGGGGGTGCATCGTTGCAGGGACGACGGATAGCCATCCGCTCTGGGTGATGCGGCTCGATGGGGAAGGCAACGTCATCTGGATCCGCACCTTCGAGGAAGGCCCTGAGTATATCGGGGTCATGCTTCACCGTGTATATTCGGTGCGAGAGAAGCCGGACGGCAGCGTGGAGCTGCTCTATAAGGTCGGCCGGGCCCTGAAGGGGGAGGCCGTCGGAAAATCAGTCACGGTCGACCGAACCCTCGCCCGGGACGGTTCGGACATGAGCGTAACGGAGTTTTATATGCCCTGCCCGGTTGTCCGGGCCTCCGGCGGCGGTTACGCCTGTGCCTCCCTCGAGAGTTCCGAGGGCGACGGTTACACCATGGGGAACCATCTCGGGTCGCCGATTCACGTGATGATATGCGACGAGCGCGGTGAGATTGTCCGGGTCAGTACCGGCACGGAGGCGAAGGTGGATATCGTCACGGATATCGTGCAGACCCCGGATGGGGGGTTTGCGGTGCTTGGTGGGTCTACGAATACCTGAACCTTCAAGAGCCCGTGTGCTCTCCCGGTGCCGGCTGCTATCACAACCTTTATAGTTAGGTCAACCCAAACTAATCAGTATCAACCATGGCGGCAAGACAAGAGCACCTGTTCGAAGTGTTTGATCGCCTGATCGCCATCAAGAACGAATGCTCCTCCGAGATCTTCTCCGAATGCGGGCTCAGCCGTTTGACGGTGAAGCAGGTCGCCTACCTGAAGACGATCGACGAGCACGGCGACGTGACATTCAGCAGTCTTGCCGAGATCACCAGGAACTCGAAACCCACCGTGACGGAGATGGTTAATCGGTTCGTCCGGATGGAGTGTGCCTACCGCCAGAAGTGCCCCGACGACGGGCGGGTCACCTACATCCGGCTGACCGAGAAGGGCCGGATGCTGGCAAACGCCGAGCGGAACGCGCTGAGCCGGATGATCGAGAGGGTGGTGCGGACGCTCGATGAGAACGAATTGGATCTCCTGGTGGAGATCTTGAAGAAGGTCGGATGATTTTTGCCCGGCAAAACAGTTAGGTAAATGCGAACTAAACAATCCGGAGTCACCATGCACTCACAACCAGACACCAGCAAAGAGCACATCGTCATACCGCTCTTCGAGACCGTGGTCTACCCCGAGACCCGGACGAAGCTCCAGGTCGAGACGGCCATCGGGGAGGCGCTGATCGCCGCCATGAAGAGCGACGGATCGGCATATGCGGTCGGGCTGACCGCGAAGAGCGAGGCGGAAACCCCTGGGGATCCGGGCGACGCACTCTATTCGACCGGGAACCTTCTTGCGATTGCTCACGTACAGCCTGCAGACGACGGCTACCTCGTCTTTGCGCACGCAACCCGCCGGGTGAAGGCCGTAACCCTCTCGGAGAGGGACGGGCTGCTCTACGCCGTCTGCGAACCCCTCCCGGACGTGCCGGACCTCGACGAGGGTGGACGGGCACAGATGCTCGCGAACGTCAAAGCGGCCGTCCACGATCTCAGCGGCAACTTCCAGGGCTCCGAGCAGTTCACCCGCCCTGTCGACAGGATGGAGTCCGTCGACCAGATCATGGGTTTCGTCATGCCCTTCCTGCCGATCGGTGTTGCCGAGAAGCAGTCGCTCCTCGAGATCATCTCCACCCGGGAGCGCTACACCGCGTTCCTCCGGATCCTGGTGAACCTGAACGAGAGCATCAATCTCCGGATCGAGGTGGCCAAAAAGGCCAACGAGAAGGTCGGAAAGGCGAACCGCGAAGCAATGCTCCGCGAGCAGCTCCGGGTGATCCAGGACGAGCTCAACGGCTGCGAGGGCTCGTCCGGCGAGGAGAACTACCGGGAGCGGATTGAGCGCTCGACGATGCCCGAGGAGGTGCGGAAGAAGGCTCTTGCCGAACTGAAGAAACTCGAGTCGGGCGGGAGCCAGCACCACGAGAGCCAGGGGATCCGAAACTACCTCGACCTCCTGCTCGATCTCCCCTGGACGGTCGAGAAGAAGAGCATCGATATCGAGGAGGCCCGCCGGGTGCTCGAGAGCAACCACAACGGCCTCGAGAAGGTCAAGGAGCGGATCGTCCAGCACCTTGCGGTCATGAAACTCAAGGAGGAGAAGCAGGGCTCGATCCTCCTCTTCGCGGGCCCGCCCGGCACCGGGAAGACGAGCCTCGGACGGAGCATCGCGGATGCGCTGGGGAGGGAATACGTCCGGATCAGCCTCGGCGGCGTCAAGGACGAGGCGGAGATTCGCGGGCACCGGCGAACCTACGTCGGGTCGCTCCCCGGCCGGATCATCCAGGGGATGAAGCGGGCAGGGGCGAAGAACCCGGTCTTCATCCTCGACGAGGTCGACAAGCTCGCCGTCTCCTACTCCGGCGACCCGGCAAGCGCCCTCCTCGAGGTCCTCGATCCCGAGCAGAACAGCACGTTCTCGGACCACTACCTGGAGGTGCCCTACGACCTCTCGGACGTGCTCTTCATCGCGACCGCAAACAGTCTCGCGACGATCCCGGCGCCGCTCCTCGACCGGATGGAGCTCATCGAGATCTCGGGCTACACGAAGAACGAGAAGTTCGCGATCGCAAAGGATCACCTCCTGCCGGAGACGCTCGAGGAGCACGGCCTGACCGCGGATCACCTTCAGGTCGAGGACGAGGCCGTCTCGGCGATCATCGACCGCTACACCCGGGAAGCGGGTGTCCGGACGCTCAAGAAGCAGCTTGCCCGGATCGCCCGGTATGTCTCGGCGAAAGTGGTCTCGGAGACGGTCGACCTGCCGGTCGTCGTGACGGCGGAGATGCTCCCGGAGATCCTCGGCCGGGAGACCGTCCGGCCGGACGTGGCGCGGAAGGAGAACCAGCCCGGCGTCGTGACGGGGCTTGCGTGGACGCCGGTCGGCGGCGACATCCTCTTCATCGAGGGGACGTTCATGCCCGGCAAAGGGAAACTGACGCTGACCGGCCAGCTCGGCGACGTGATGAAGGAGTCGGCCCAGATATCGCTCAGCCTGATCCGCTCGAGGCTCGCGGCCACCACGACCGGGTTCGACTTCTTCGCAAGCGACGTCCACATCCACGTGCCGGCGGGGGCGACCCCGAAGGACGGGCCGTCGGCGGGCGTGACCCTCTTTACGGCCCTTGCCTCCCTGGTCACCGGGAGAACGGTCGACCCGACGGTCGCGATGACCGGCGAGGTGACCCTCTCCGGCGCCGTCCTCCCCGTAGGCGGGATCAAGGAGAAGGTTCTTGCGGCGCACCGGGCCGGGATCAGGACGGTCATCCTCCCGCGGGAGAACGAGCGCGATCTCGAGGACGTTCCTGAGGACGTGCGGCGCGATCTCGCGTTCGTGACCGTGGAGACGATCGAGGACGTCCTCCGCGAGGCGCTCGGGGTAGAACTCCACGGGCCGGTCCTGCCGTATGCGGGGAAGAACCGGTGTGTCCCCGCGCACAACCTCTGAACACCCTCTTTTTATCGTCTCGCCATACCCCCCTTTCTCTCCTTCGAGCCCCGCTCCGGGAGCAAATAGGCTTGAGGCGGTTCGACGTGTAGAGGATCGTGACAGAAATCGTTTATAGAGGTACGTCGAGCTCTCACCGATAGCTGCCGGAATCGGTGCCCCGATGTGTGGGATCTGTCCGGCCTGCGCCGAGACCGGAGGAGATTGCATGGAACCTGACAGGAAGCGCCTGATTGCCGTAGGGATCTTTGCGTTCATCGGCGTCGTCCTTCTCGTCGCGGCGGTCGTGCTCACGTGCACCGCCCTCGTCACCCTGATCACGGGAATCGACGGTCCTCCGCAAATGTTGGTTGTGGAAGTAGTCGGGGAAGAAGAGCTGCAGAACGCATCCGTCATCCATCTGACCGACCGGGACCTGAAGCAGCACCCGGTGCTTGCCACCGCGATCCGGGAGGCTAGCAGCGAATCCAACGTGGTGAAATCCGCGTCGGTTCCGATGACAGAGGTCGAATGCCTCGCACTCACCGAGTCCTTTGGTGTGTATACGGCGAATGCGCCGATCCTCGAGTACGACGGAGTATACTACTCGACACGTGTTCTGCTCCATTAGGATGCTTGAAGGGGTGCAGAATGGAAGAAGGTAAGAAACCCGGCAACCGGCTCAGAACGGCGGGGCTCGTCGTCGCGTGCGGTCTTGCCGGCATCGTTGCGGTCGTGCTCGGCTTCATGCTCGCCGATGCCCTCCTCATCTACGCGATGGAGGGTTCGGGCGGGCAGCCGATGCTCTACGTCATGGAGAGGACGGAGCCGGGAGAGAACGTGATCGTTCCCCTGACCGAGAAGGACTTCGCCGACCACCCGGCGCTCGACGCGGTCATCCGGGGCGAGGAACGAAATCCGTCAGGATGGGAGTGGGGTATGAGCGACCGGCGCTTCATCGGGGGAACCAACGTCTCCTACGCGGAGAGCAAGGTGCTCCAGGACACTTACGGCCCCGACCGGGAGACGTGGGTCTACCCGCACCTGGAGTATGAGGGTGCATACTATCTGGTGGTGACGACGTGGCCGTGACACGAGGAGATCCTTCGGTGATTGAGGTGGCCGAAAGATGATGAAGATCGCATCCGTCGTTTTTCTGCTGTTTGTCTCGGCCTGTATCGGGGGCTGCTGCACCTACGAAACGGCCTATCCAGCCCCTCCCGGCGGCCCGCAGGATATATTGACGGAACAATGCCCCGACGTCAACGTATCGGAGATTCCTGTAGCAACCCCGGAGTTGATTCGAACAAACGGCTCATACGTAGCCGGGATTGCGCTCGGCGACGAGCGGGCGCGGGCTCTCGTCCGGCACGGCGGCAAACCCGAGTCGGTTGCCGTGCTCTTCCACTCGTGCCCGCGAAACGACCCGTACTGCAACCAGAACCCGAGCCTCGTCATCCGCTACGGGGAGATCCGGTTTGCCGTCACCGTCGACGAGACGGCCGGGACGGTGCTCGGCGGCTCTGCACTCGTGCCTAACACGCCCTCTCCTGCATATTACAAGACCCGCGACCTCTCGACCGGGACCGATACCGTCTACCTGGGGGACGCCCCGATCATGACCTACAACGGGACGTCGCTCCTGTACCTGAACGAGTCGTACGGTCGTTCTTCCGGACCGGCAGAATCTTCCCCCGACCTCGACGGGATCGTGGCGCGGTACCGGGCGGCCCACCTGTCCGGGGATATCGACACCGGCTTCACCCACGAACCCTGCGAGGCTTACTCGAAGACCGGGGAGTTCGTCGAGACAGTCGGCGGGCTCTTCGATCTCGTCCGGGAGGATCCCGCCACCGCCCGGCTCCTCTCCGAAGGGGGCGAGATCACGGGCGTCGTTGTCGTCTGCCCGCCGTCCGCCGCGTCCGAACCGGGGGGCCCGGGATGCTACCCTGCGGTCCGCGTCAGGTACGGGGAGATGACGATCGACTACCTCGTCAACATCGACTGTATGTGCATCGAGAGGGCTTCCGTCGAGGTTCCGTCTGGATATCTCTCCCGTACGGTCGATAATGTGACTTATATCATTCACGATGGCGACGTGGTGCTCGCTCTCTGAGGGAAGGGCGCGCCCCCGGTTCCGGGCCCGTAGTAGGTTTGTTCGGGTTCAAAATCGATCGGGAAGGCCCGACGTGTAGACGATTGTCACAGAAATCGTTTATAGAAGAAGGTCGACCTCTCCCGCGTGGATACCGGTATCCCGGGGCGTGGGTCCGGTCGTGCGACCCGCACCAAAACCTGGCCGGCACCCCGGCGGAGGGTAGATGGACGAAAATGCAACCATTCTTGAGGAAAAGCGGTGGCTCCGTTGCACCACGAGAAGGGCACCCGGCTGAAGCGATACCTCATCGCGGTCGCGGTCGCCGGGCTCCTCCTGTTCGGCTGCTACGTCGCTGTTTCCTCCTACATCGCCGCGACCATCCCGCCCGACGAACTCCTGCTCTACGAAGTCACGGAGGAGACGGCCCGGGAGGGTATCGTCATGCCCCTCGATGAGGAGATGTTCCGGAACCTGCCCGTTCTGGACGCGATCCTCCGGGGTGAGGGGCATGAGGACGAAGGGGGCCCGTATACCGCCGGGGACATCCGGCTGGTGGGGAGCGTGGAGTACCCGGAGAAGATCCACCAGGAGACGATTGATGCCTACATCTTCGATAACGAGACCGGCAAGCGAAAATACTTCGAGTACGAGGGCCGGTACTACCGGGTCGGGACGATTTACCGGGACTGAACGGTGAGGGATTGAAAATGAACGGAACAACCAGAACATGGACACTCCTCCTCCTCGCGCTGCTGCTCGCGGCCGTCCCGGCGGCAGGCGCAGATCTCGGTCCCAACCAGCACCTGATCCCGGAACTGAAGGTGAACGAGTCGATCGAGACGATCGCCATATCCGGGGTGTTGACCCTTCAGCCGGAGTGGGACGGGAGTGTGACCACCGGGATACCGTTCGGCTCGATCATGGTTCATACTGCCGACGCAAGAACACTGATCTTCGATAGCGACGGGAACCAGCTGCTCTCCATCAGCGACGAACTCTCTGCAAAAGTCCCCACCCCTGCGGGTGTCGAGAAGCCCTGCACCTGGGTGCACCAGCTCCCGAACGACTCCCGGGTCTATCATCACGACAACGCGACCTTCATCTTCGGCAAGGCCGGGGACCTCATCCTGACCGTCATCAACGAGCACCCGCCGCCCGTCGAAGACCCGATCACCATCAACATCACCTCCCCGGCCGAGGGCGAGACGGTCTGGATCGACGTCGTTCCGCCCCGCGTCGCCGTCGTCGGGGAGGTCCACGCCCCCACGGGTCTGCACAACGTGGTTGTGCGGAGCGGAACCGGGGAGGTCTCGTGCGGGAACCGGCCCGAGTTCGCCTGCTCGGTCCCGGTCTCCGCCGGGGAGAACACGATCACCGTCGTGGCGGGCACCCATGGACGCCGGGCCGAGAAGACCGTGAACGTGACCGTCCGTATCGGTCTCCCGCCGCCCCCGGCGATCGCCGTCTCGGGCAGGGTGACGGACGCCGGCGGCAACCCGGTTCCCGGTGCATTGGTGCGGTTCGAGTCGGTGTTTACGCTCGACGACGAACCCCTCGCGGGGACGAACGTGACCGGGGAGGATGGCGGCTACCTGGTGGAAGGCGTCTTCGGCTACCGGCAGACGGTCACGGTCGAGAAGGAGGGCTACGCCCCCCTCCGGGAGGAGTTCATCTTTGAAAACCTGACGAACGATCTCGACCTGGAACTGGAGCCCCTCCCCCGGACGGTGCCGGGATTCGGTTCCGCGCTCGCGGTTCTCTCGCTCACGGGGGCGTTCCTCCTCATCGGCCGGAAGAGGCGGTGAGATGACAGAGAAACGTTCGATAATCCCGGCGCTCCTCCTCACCGCCGCAGTCACGGCGCTGGCGGCGGGCTTTGCGGCTTTCGCGCCCGTCGCAGAGGTCACCGTAACCCCGCATGAGCAGATTGCCCCACAGGATCAGGCCCTGGTCCATATCGACTTCTTCACGGAGAAGAGGGATGTCCCGGTCGAGGGCGTGGATATCCTCTCCTCGATCCTGCGTTACGAACTCGCGGTCTACGATACGGAGGGTATCCGTGATCGCCTGCTTTCCGGCGAACCGCTGGCGGTGCATATCGCCGGGCAGCCCTGCACGGCGGTTCTCGAGGAGTCGTTGCACGGCACCGGCTCCTTCACCGGCACCCTATCCGTGGACGGGAGGGTGCACCTGACCATCAGCGGCGACGTCCTTCGCGGCTATTTCGAGACCGGCGGCGTCGCATACTGGGTGGAGAGCACCGGGCGGTACGACACCAAATCCCCGGGGAAGGTCATCCACTATCTCTTCTCCTCCGCCGACGTGAAAGGGCTGAGCGGCTGCTATCTCACGCTGTACAACATCAGCAACGGGGATCTAAAGGATTCCGGGTACCCTGCAGGCTGGACGAGAGCCGACTTCCTGAAGGCCGGCCACGAGGTCGTCCCGCTCACGGATGCCGATCTCGTCGACCTCCCCAGAGTGAACGAGACCCTCCGCACCGGCTTTATCGAGGTGCCGCTCTCCTACAACGAGACAGTGCGTATTGCAAAGAGTTACCGGGGGAAGATCGTGGAGTACCGCGGGAACTACTACGTGATCGACTTCTTCGAGAGTTAGGCTGCGATGGTCCCCTAAACCCTCTTTGCTATCGTCTCGATCGCCTCGATCAGCGTCTGCTGCTGCGGCTTGATGATCGCGACCGGGCAGTCGGCGATCTTCTCCACGATCGGCGCGAGGATCGGAGCGCAGATGATCCCGAGCGCCCCCTCCTTGTCGGCCCGGACGGCGGCGATGATGCACTCTTCAAGGGAATCGGCCGCGTAGCCCCGGATGTGGTATTGCTTCCCGCCGATGGGGAGGTCGCGGTTGTCGATCTCGTCGAGCAGGAACCGGGCCGCGATCACCGCGATGAAACTCTTCTCCCGGGGTTCGAGGACGTTCACGATCCGCCGGACGGTCGAGAGGCGTGGATCCGCCCTGCCCGACGTGAGTTTGTAGAGGGTTGCGGGCGGGATCCCGGCCCGTTCCGCGAGGTCGCGGATGCTCATATCCTGCCGGGCGAGTTCCTCCTGGAGCGCGTCGGCAAAGTCGGTCTCGAAGATCTTTCGCGAAAGCATTGTTCTACTATGGTATGATCCTTAAGATAATATTTCCCTCATACGGTCAATGTGCTCGTCATGAGGGATAATCTTCTCCTCTCCCGGTTTCAGGGGGGCGGTGAGGGAGAAGTACCTCCTCCGAACCCGGACTGCTGTTTTTTTCCTCGAAGCCCATCCGTCAGCCGAGGTGTAGATGCGCGGCACAGAAAAGGTATATGGAAGAACGTTGACCATTCACGCGTGGATTCCGGTGCAAACCAGTTCACACCTCTGGAGGAGCCTTTATGGACGAAGAAAAATTCAATCAACTCTTAGGGGCCCTGTCGGTGCCGGTCATCGTCCTGGCATTTTTTCCCCTGTGGGTGATCGTTTCTCTGATACCAATCGCGATTGTACCGGATCCGCGAGCTTTGATCGGGGCAGTTTATGCCACGGCATTGACCCTGTCGTTTGTCTATTTCGGCCTGAAGATGCGGAGCATCAGTAGTGCAAAGGAAGGTAAATCCATCAGGTAATTGGGGAGTGCAGGCGCTGCATTCCCGGACCGCTACTGGTGCGGAGCGGGTGTTCGTTGCCGGGTCACCACCTGTGTTGAACGTATAGGGAAGTTGGACAGAAGACGTAAATGAGCGGACGTTCAGATCTTTGTTACCGTAGCGAGGCGGGTGAAGCATGCAGCGCAGGGTATCGATGGACACACTCTTAACGGGACTGCTTGCCGCGATGCTCCTTCTCTTGCTCTTCTACGACCCTATCAGGGGGCTCCATCCGGCGCTCGACCCTCTCTTCATGCTCTCTGGTCAGGCTATCGGTCTCGTTCTCCTGGTGCTCATGGTATTCTGCATCGTCGGGTTGGTGTTGCTCGTCGTCCGGCGCCTGTACGGCTTTTGCCGTGGGGGATGACGGCAGTTATCCGGATAGAGCTTTTCTCCGCACAGGGAGATCCGTTCCGGGAGCGATCAACCTGGATGCGAGCGTCTCTCTTAATCCATTGTGGAGATCAAGGCTCTTTATTTCCGGTCACAACTCCCGGACGTGTAGAGAAACGTGACAGAAAACGTATATCCCCGAACGTTCAGGTCATTACATACATGGAACGCAAATACCTCGCCCTGTTGCTGGCCGCCGGCATCGCGGCCGGCCTGTACGCAGCCGTCACCTACCAGTGGATCCTGATGCTCGTCATCGCCGCAGTGGTGGCGCTGATCCTGGTCGCGAGCGACTTCGCAGGGCGGACCGGGGCGTAGCCGGCGGCGATCGCGGCACGGCAGACCCGGTCATACCGGTCACCTTTATCCCCGCCGCCACCCTCCCCCGCCCATGCGCATCACCCGGGCGGCTCTCCTCCTCACCGCCCTCGCCCTCTTCCTCGCCGCCTTCCTGGTGGTCCGGTTCGACGACCCGGTGGTTCCGCCCGCCGTCCCGGTCGTCTTCCTGGTTGCTCTTGCCCTCCCCTCCTACCTTGCCCTCGTCCGCTGGCTCGGGCCCGCCCGCGGCATCGCGCTCCTCCTCCTTTTGAGCCTCCTCCCGCTCGCCGCCGAGGCGTACGCCGTCGCGACCGGCATCCCGTATGGCCGGTTCACGTATTCGGCCGACCTCGGCTACCGGGTCTTCGGCCTCGTCCCCTGGACGGTCGCCTTCGCCTACCTCCCGATGCTCCTCGGCGCCGTCACCCTCGCCGGGGCCGCCGTCGGGACCTCCTGGATCCGGCTGGTTCCGGTGGGAGTCCTCGCGCTCCTCCTCGTCGATCTCGTCATCGACCCGGCGGTCGTCCACGCCGGACTCTGGGTCTGGACCGACGGCGGCGCCTACTACGGGGTGCCGGTCTCGAACTTCGCGGGCTGGATCCTGACCGGAGCGGTCTACATCGCCCTCTTCCGGCTCATCGCGGGCGCCCGGCCGATCCCGGGGACGGTGGCGGCGAGCCTCCTCCTCGTCCTCGCGTTCTGGACCGGCTACCTCGCCCGGAACGATCTTGCCGTACCGGCACTCCTCGGGGCGGCGCTTGCCCTTGCAACCCTTCCGGTCATCTTCGAAGACGACGCTTCACGGTGAGCGCCGCATCGGCGGTGTGCCTTCCCCGATACCAAAGTTTATATTCGATATGATTCTTCCTGCACCCGTTTTCTATTCAGGTGGAGGGAGTTTATGCGGGCTGCGATTGTTGGGGCCGGGTTCGGAGGGCTCTCCGTTGCCGCTCTTCTTGCAAAGGGCGGTTTCGACGTCACGGTGATCGAGAAGAACGAGCAGCCCGGGGGCCGGGCGAGCGTTCACCGCGATAACGGGTTCACGTTCGACATGGGGCCGTCGTGGTACCTGATGCCCGACGTCTACGACCGGTTCTTCGCGGAGTTCGGGAGAACTCCGAAAGACTACTTCCCGCTCGCGAGGCTCGACCCTTCCTACCGGGTCTTCTTCGCCGACGAGCGGGTCGCGGACGTCTCGGCCGACCTCGGGAAGAACTATGATCTCTTCGAGTCGTTCGAACCCGGCGGGGCCGAGAAACTCAGGGGTTACCTCGCCGAGGCCGAGGAGACCTACGGTATCACCATGAGCGACCTCCTCTACCGGGACTACCGGAGTATCTTCGACTTCTTCGACCGGCGTCTCCTTGCCGGGGGGAGGAAACTCAACCCCTTTGAGAACCTGGAGTCCTTCGTCAAGAAGCGGTTTGCAAGCGACGAAGCCCGGAAGATCGTCCAGTACTCCATCGGCTTCCTCGGCGGCTCGCCGAGAAACACCCCCTCGTTCTACCACATCATGACGCATATCGACCTGAACATGGGCGTGTGGTACCCGGAGGGGGGCATGCGGGCGGTCGTCGAGTCCCTCGTCTCGCTCGGTCGGGAGTTCGGGGTCGAGTACCGCTACAACGAACCGGTGACGGCCATCGACGTGGAGGGCGGAGTCGCCCGCCGGGTCGTCACCCCGCTTGGGGCGCACGAGGCCGATGTCGTCGTCGTCAACGCGGACTACCCGTTCACGGAACTCTCCCTCCTCCCCGAACGTTCGCGGTCGTACTCCGCCTCCTACTGGAAGAAGAAGGTTCTCGCCCCCTCCACGTTCGTTGCCTACCTCGGCGTCGACCGGGTGGTCGAGGGGCTCGCCCACCACAACATCTTCCTCGAGCCCGACTGGGAGGAGGGGTTCGAGACGATCTTCGATCCCAAAAAAGCCGCCTGGCCGGAAAGCCCCTCCTTCTACGTCAACGTCCCCTCGAGGACGGACACGACCGCCGCCCCGAGAGGCACCGATACCCTCTTCGTCCTCGCGCCCCTCGCCCCCGGCATCGAGGATACCCCGGAGCTCCGGGAACGGTTCTACGACCACCTCATGAACCGGATGGAAGGGATCCTCGGCGAGAAGATCCGTGACTCGGTCGTGACCCGGCGAATATTCGCGCTCTCGGACTTCTCGAACCGCTACAACGCCTACCGGGGCACGGCGCTCGGCCTCTCACATACCCTCCGGCAGACGGCGCTCTGGCGGCCGGCGCACCGGAGCAAGCGTGTCAGGAACCTCTACTATACCGGCCAGTACACCCACCCGGGGATCGGGGTGCCGATGACCCTGATATCGTCCCAGATCGTCGCCCGCGAGCTGACCGATCAATACCGCCGGTGAGGTGCATCGTGATCGACCGGACCATCTACGATATCTTCAAGCGGGGGAGCAAGACCTACTTCTACTCGACCCTCTTCTTCCCGCCGGCGGTGCGGGAGGACGTCTTTTCCCTCTACAGCTTCGTCCGCACCGCCGACGATTACGTGGACGCGGTGCCGCAGGAGGTCGAGGAGTTCTACGCCCTCACCGACCGCTACGCCGCGGGCGCTGCCGGCGAAGCGACGGGAGACGTGGTGGTCGACTCGTTCGTCGAGCTTGCGGCGCGGAAAGGCTTTGATCGAGGGTGGACAACGGCGTTTCTCCGCTCCATGGAGAGCGACATCACGGTCGGCTCCTACCAAACGATCCGGGATCTCGAGGGCTACCTCTATGGATCGTCCGAGGTGATCGGGCTGATGATGGCCCGGATCCTCGACCTCCCGCCGGAATCCTACCCTGCAGCGCAGAACCTCGGCCGGGCGATGCAGTATGTCAACTTTATCCGCGACATCGCGGAGGACCTCGCCCTCGGCCGAACCTACTTCCCCCTCGAAGAGATGGAGGCGTTCGGGCTCGACGACCTCTCGGCGGCCGCGGCTTCCCGTGACCCCGGGGGATTTGCAGCATTTCTCCGGTTCCAGCTCCGGCGCTACCGGGAGTGGCAGGAGGCGGCGGAAGCCGGGTTCCGGCACATCCCCCGGCGTTACCGGATCCCGATCCGGACCGCATCGGATATGTACCGCTGGACGGCCCGGACGATCGATCGCGACCCGGCCGTCGTCCACCGGAGGAAGGTGAAGCCTTCGGTCTTCCGGATCGTCTCCGGCGCCGCCTCGAACACCCTGAAGGCGTGAAATGTCCATGCCTCCCCGGCTCCTCTCGCTCGCCTGGCGGGTCTCGCGGTTCCGGTTCTGGATTTACACCGGGGGAACCTACGTGGTGGGCTACGCTCTCGGGATGGACTCCTGGACGGCCTTCTTCGATCCCGGCTACGTCCTCTTCCTGCTCTACTTCTTCTTCCCGGCAAACCTCTTCATCTACGGAGTGAACGACTGGTGGGACCAGGATACCGACCGGTTCAATCCAAAAAAAGACGTGAAGGAGTACCGGATCCGCGATGCGGACGGCCGGAACCTCCTCCTCCTCCTCGCTCTTGCGGGCGCCGTCAGCGTCGCGCTCCTCTTCGCCCTCGACACCGTCGGGCGGGCGCTTCTCCTCGCGTTCCTCTTCCTCTCCTACTTCTACAGCGCCCCGCCGCTCCGGTTCAAGGAGGTCCCGGTCCTCGACTTCTCCTCGAACATGCTCTACGTCGTCCCGGGGATCCTCGGCTACTACATCGCGAGCGGCGCCCTCCCGCCGCTGGCCCTGGTCATTGCCGGCTACCTCCACATCTCTGCGATGCACCTCTTCTCCGCGATCCCCGATATCGGATGGGATGCGGCCGCGGGGATGACGACGACGGCCGTCGTCCTCGGAAGGCGACGTTCGCTCCTCCTCTGCCTCGCGTTCTGGTCGGGGCTTGCCGTCCTCGTCATCTGGCTCTCCAATCTTCACCCGGCAAGCCTGCTCGTCCTCGTCTACCCGGCCGTCCCTCTCGCCCTCCTCCTCCGGGAAGGCCTCTCCATCGACCGGGTCTACTGGTACCTGCCTTTCGTCAACACCGGCCTCGGGGGTCTGGCCTTTCTCCTCGCGACCCTGCGGACGGCGGCGTGGTAGGGTCTAGAGCATCACCGTCGCGATCAGCGGAATCGTAACGAGCGACCCGATCGTCGAGACGAAGACGATCTGCGACGCGAGCCGGGAGTCGGCGCCGTACTGCTCCGCGAAGATGACGGTGTTTGCGGCGGCGGGCATCGCGGCCATCGTGATCATGATCCCGTTGATATAGGGATCGGGAAAGACCGGGGCGAGGAGGTAGCAGTAGGCCGCCGGGATGGCGAGGAGGAGGATGGCGCTCGCCGCCCAGATCCGCCAGTTCCCGACCATCTCCCGGGCCGGGAAGGTGGCGAGCATCGCCCCGACGATGATCATCGCGAGCGGCGTCGTCACCCCCCCGAGGAGTTCGATCGAGTCGATGAAGGGCGACGGGATCTCCACCGAGCCGAGGAAGAGGGCGAACCCGACGATGGAGGCCGCGATCCCTGGGTTTAAGAGGAGTTTTGGGTCGAACCCCTTCCCTCTCCCCTCGGTCAGCATCGCGATCCCGACCGAGAAGACCAGGACGTTGAAGATGAGGTTGAAGATCGCGACGTAAAAGAGCGACTCCTCTCCAAAAAGTGTCAGGGCGACCGGGAACCCCATGAACCCCACGTTCCCGAAGACGATCGCGAACTGGAGCACCCCTTCCTCCGCGGCCGGGACCCGCATGGCCTTCGAGACCACCCAGGCGAGGGCGAACGAGAAGACGTAAAGCGCCCCGGTCGCGAGGATCAGGGTCTCTGCGCCGATGAGGCGCTCGGGGGTGAAGGGCACCTGCATCGAGGCGACGATCAGCGCCGGGATGGTGATGTTGACGAGGAGCCCCGAGAGCCCCCGGGTTGCCCGGGGGTCGACGATCTTCGTCGCGACGGCGACGTAGCCCGCGGCGATCAGGAGGACCAGGATGAAGATCTGGTCTGCAACTATCAGGAAATCCGTGACCGCACCGTTCATATGGGCACCGCTCCGTCCGGTTCATCAAGGTGAGTGCCGGTACCCCTTTACGGTTCTGCTCGGGGGTGTGGGGTGCAGTGAGCGAGCGGGAGCCTGCCTGGGTTTTAGAGCGGGGTTTTTCGGGATCGCGGCGTGTTCCTCGCACAGAGGGCGCCTCGCCCGCGTAGAGGAAGGGTGAGGCTGTTCGGGACTGTGAAGTGTCGGCGGGTCTTGCCTTCAAGGGCCGGGATCATTATCCCACCATAAGAAGGTTTATGATGTGTTCGGTTCCAGCCGAACGATGACTGCCGATTTTATATGTTATAACGACCCAGAATCGCGTTGGGTGCCGCGTGCGGTACCCGTTTGTGTGCGGGGGTCTCCCATCCCCGGTTGACGCCCCGGATGACGCGCCCCGCAAGCCCGGAGGCAAAGGGAACGTAAGCGTTCTGCGTGCTTAAATATGTGCCTTTTCTGCCTCCGGAAAACTACAGGAGGAAAGTAAATGAACGGAAAAACCGGATTGCAGGCATTTCCCATGCTCCTGGCGCTGCTGCTGGTGAGCGTGGTTATGGTGCCCGCAAGCGCATACTATTATTGTTGTGCAGAATGGGTGAACAACTATCCCCCACCATCCGACTTGGAGCACAATGATGAAAACGCACAGGGGTTTTACTACCAGCTCGGTGGTGACTCATCCTGGTGGGGAGACTTTATCTATGGCGATGGTCAGGCCCTGGAAAGACACTGGAAAGATCCCAGTAAGTCCGGAAACGGTATAGACTATATTTACACAGATGATACACATTTTGCGTTCTTTTCGGGCCATGGTGCCCCAGAAGGATTTGCATTTTCCTCCTCCCAAGACGATACCTTCCTGAGTTACAGTGATGCTCTCTGGGGAAACACGCAGATGGACTGGATTACCATTGATGCCTGCACTGTTCTGCGCGAGAATAGCCATACAAATTGGTACAATGCATTTGGCGGCCTACACTCGATGACCGGGTTCCATACTGAATGTCACGATGTCTCGGACAGAGGCTCTAACTTCGTACACCGGATGGTCGGTACGTGGACCACCCAACCGATCATCACGGCATGGTTCATTGCAGCGAAGGATACAGAGCCTTCGACCACGTATGCGGCAGCCCTTGCCCGAGAAGGCTGCTGGTCCGATTATGTCTACGGGCACGGGAGCCAGGGGACACCCGGAACGTCGTTCCTGTACGGTACGTACCAGTGTTGAGGTGATCACATGAACATGAAACTAATTGGAGTTAGTGCCGGTGTCCTGGCGCTTCTTGGAGTCATCTGCGTTGTCAGCATACCCGTGTTTTTCAGCGACAGTCATACACCTGACTGTGGTCAATCCAACCAGATAGGTGGCGTGAAATCGGCGGGTGCTGCAAACCTCACCTACACCGCCTCTGTTCCGTTCCCGCCGACGCCTGCGGAGGTTATCCTGTATCGGGTGCTGGAGCCGGAGATCACGACGGAACTTGTCTCATCGATGGCGGAGAAGATAGGCCTGAAGGGAACGGTGCGCGAATCGTACGACCAGATGCTGCTCTCCGATGAACCCCACTCGTTGGAGGTTCATATGAAGTCGGGGAGAGTCGCTCTGATTGATATCCCCCGTTGGATGAACCCGAACGACAAAGACCTGCCGGAAAGCCTTCCTTCGGACGATGAGGCGATCCAGATCGCAACACAGTACCTGGAGGAGACCGGGCTGATGCCCCCCGATGCAATCCTGTGTGGCGTTGCCCACCCCCAAATCGTTGAGTATAACGAGGATGGTGAGGTGATCGGTATCGCCTTTGAAGACGTCCAGGTCTCTTACTCCCGCACAATCGACGGTCGGCCGGTTGTGGGTTCGAAATTGACGGCTGAGATCGGCGGCGGCGGGGATATCCTGAATGTTTACAAACTCTGGAGAGACTATGCCCCGGAGAAGGAGATAGCAGTCATAACGCCACAGGAAGCTTTTGAAGAATTGAAGGCGACTGGGCTGGCGGTCGACGGAAAAGGCCCGACCGCGGTTATCACCGGGATCGAACTTGGGTATTATGAAGCACCGGCGATGGATGAGCCTACCTACCTCGTCCCGGTCTACATCTTCAGGGGCGAGGTGCGGGATGAGACCGGGGGAACCGCATTCGTCAGATACATCCCCGCGTCCCCCGACCTTGGGGAGGGTATCCCGGCGGTAAAGTGACCGCCCCAGGTTCCTCTTCTTTTTCGGAGCGAAATTCTATGAAGAAGATTCTGTACCTCGTCATCACCTGTGCCGCCGCGGGCATGCTGGTCCTGGTTGGAATACATATACTCCCGAACCCGGATCTGCAAGGGCCGGGTGAGATACCGACGGAGGTTCCGGAGAACCGAACACCCCGCCCGACAGGCGTTCCCCGGGAGAATACATCGTTTATCGAGATTCATCATGCAGGAGACCCGGGCGTTATCCTCTATCCAGGAGATCCCGGGTATCCTGCCATCGAAGCAGAGTGCCGCGAGCAGATCCGGAGCACCTGTGGTCAGTATAAGATGGGGTTCTCGCGGGTTGAGCTGGACGCCATGAAACAAAACGACACCTATGTCGCGATGCATCTCCCTGCTCCCACGAGATTCGAGACGGGTTATATCGTCGATGGGTCGCCGAAGGAGATCCTTGCAGACGAAGCGGTCTTCTTTCTGGATTTCGAGGACTGGCCGGAGAACATAATCATCATGCGACTGGGAGATGTTTGCGGGGTCTGGGACGCTTCGCGCGACCGGGAAAAACTTCGGGTTCTGGCTGATCCGTTTTTGGTCGGTCGGGCCGCGTCCTGACAGGCGTAGACGGTCAGTGGTATATATTTGCATTTCGTCTGTTCAAAACAGACCCGTCCAATCGGCAGAATACGATCAACGCCTCCGCGCCGGCAACCGGGATGTATGAGGGGAATAGTTTTCGGCGGTCTTTGCCGGGAACAACTGCGACGGTGCCCGGTTCCGTGGGGGGAGGTTCGACGAGCGTGGCAGGGCCGTGACCATTATCCCGGCGCCCGACGGCGGGTCCTGTCTCCAGGGGCAGGAATTATTGTCCTGCCATAAGAAGGTTTATGATGTGTTCGGTTCCAGCCGAACGATGACTGCTGATTTTATATGTTCTAACGACCCAGAATCGCATCGAGTGCCGCATGCGGTACCCGCTTGTGTGCGGGGGCACCCATCCCCGGTTGACGCCCCGAATGACACGCCCCGCAAGCCCGGAGGCAATGGAAGTGTATGCACTTCCTGCACTTGAAGGTATGCTCTTCCCGCCTCCGGGGAAAAACCGGAGGAAAAACAGATGAACGGAAAAATTGGACTGCGGGCATTCTCCACACTCCTGGCGATAATGCTGGTGAGTGTGGTGATGGTGCCGGCGATGGCAATGGATGCCGGGGCACTCGATATTGAGAAGCTGGACATCGTGGATCCTGCAACACTTCAGGAACGATCTCCCTCGTTCATCAGCGAACTCCGAAGCAAAGGATGTTCCGAAGAAGAGATTGCCGAGGCAATCCGTAGCCTGCCGCGAGTTTCATACCTTGACGGATGGACAGAGGCTGATGACGAACGGGTATCGCCCCTTTTGCAACAGGCAAGGGATGAGGTGAACTATTCGATGTACGGCGAGATAGATCCTCTGACAGAGGATGGCGTTTCGGCAGTAAAGATGTGTTCTTCAGGCATCTGGCTGTTTGACACAGTTTTTCAGGGTGTTAATGGATGGGTACATCCCGGACTGATGGAATGCTCCTCGGATGGCACCAGACGCCAGTTTCTTACGACCCATCTTGGAAAAAAGATCGGTACGACCGCTAACTGGATCGAGATAGGTATAGAGTCAGTCTGCGATGATCCGAATCCGGCTCGCTACCATGTTTTCACCTATGATAACAACAACATATCACGACCGATGGTTGTGCATAGTAACCTTACCAACGGCGACAGGGATTACAATTTCGAGATCTACGTAAGTGACGTGCAGTACCCGGAGGGCTATCCCTATATGATCTTATGGGAAGGACAGGTCGTCCGGGTCGGTCACGTTCCGTTTGCGGAAGGCGATCTGAACGAGGTACACGAATACGTCAGAAACGATCCCGGATCATTCTCCGATGTATCAACCTCCTATGTGTGTGATTCCTACGTCTATTACGACGGATATGGTGTATGGTGGAACGAGCAGCTGGATGCACAGTTAGCACACCCGACACAGCTCCATGCAGATACGCAGGAAGGTGTTTATGGCGATTTCTACAGACCATGGTGGTCGAATGCATACAGAATCGACACGTGGATCGCGTGAACAAAGAAGAATAGGGTTGATGGTAATCATCTCAGTCCTCCTTTTTTGTTGTACGGGTTGCGTTGAAGAGCAACCGGTGAATCAATCGAAATATATCAATATTTCACTTACAGAACCCATCTCTCAAGCAGATGCGGTCATCGTTGCCCTTTCCTATCCGGGAGTTGCTAAAACAATTGAGAATGATTCGTTCCGGATCACCATCGGAAAGCTCACCGTCTCTGACGTACGTGAGGGAAGGCTTAAAGAACACCATATGGTCTACATCGATCGCTTCAATAGCACTACGCACGAACCGCTCGAAGGTTTACAGGTTATTGTGACCTACGACGGGGACGTTTACAAAATCTGGCGGTCGTTCCCTCCAGTTAATTCTTCAATTGCTGCAGAGTGAACAGCCTCTGCAGGACCTGGTATAGATGCCAGCCCCGGAGCCCACCCCGGCAAAAGAGCCCGGGCGGGCCGGGAACCTGACTGTCATCCGGGCAACCGGGGATTCGAAACCCCCGCAGGCCGTCCCGATCCTCTCGTCGTGGAGGGATATCGGACCGGAGATATGTGAGCCGACCGAAGAAGATTGGGCTTTTGTCAAAGATGCCGCAACGGATCTGTCGGAAGAAGAGAAGACCCGGTTTGTTACAGAGGTCAGAAAGATACCTGCGGGGAATCGACACTGCCCCCGGAGGAGCAGGTCGATCTGGAGAGGGGACTTGGGTACTACCTGATTAAGGCAACCGAGGGAGTAGAGACAGCCCTTTAACTGCTGAACGATCCAGCCGTATCTGTAGTATTACTATGCCGGCGATCAGGTCCTGGCGTACCGATCGGCAGATCCCCCTTCCTGTGTGTTCCCGGGGTTATCGAGTTCTTCGTAGTTAAACCAGGGATGGTCGGTGATCGGGTTGCGTCCCCTCCTGCCCTACAGTAGCACCGTCGTCATCAGCGGAACCGTAACAGACGACCCGTTCGTCGAGACAAAGACGATCTGAGAGGTATGCCGGGCGTCGGCAAAGACCCGGGTGAGGAGGGGGGCGACACTTGCCGCGCAGATCCGCCAGTTGTCGACCATCTCCCACGCCAGGAATGTTACGTGCATCGTCCCGACGATGATCATCGCAAATGGTGTGGTTACCCGGCTGAGGGGGTCGACCGCATCGATGGATGGGGCTCGTGCTCTCCACCGAGCCGACGGAGGCGCGATCCCGATCGAAAAACGGGGAGGTTGAAGGTGGCGACGTAGAAGGGGAAGTCGTCGCCGAAGAGCGGCTGTGCGGACAGGAAAGAAACTACGCCGGTATAGGGGCGGTTCTCCGCCGGCACCGCAACGCGATGTACCAGAGCACAAATGTCACGCCGAGGAGCGCCTCGCCCGCGTAGAGGAGGAGGGGTTCCCTGACGACGCTCCCCCCCTGGACGACAAAACCGCGGAGATACGAGGTCACGCAGAGCACCCCGGCAGTCATGGCAACCAGGGATGTGCCGAGGAGGAAGATGATCCGGTGGTCTCTCCCGGGATGAAGGATCCGCCGCCCCTTCTCCGTCAGGGTGTAGTCCCGCCATTTCCGGGCGTTCTCGTGGGCCACGAGATCCGCATCGGCCAGAACGGCAAGGTGTTCGTGGACAGTCGACTTTGCAAGACCGAGCCCGTCGGCGAGCTCGCTCATCGCCATGGGCCGGATATCGAGCGCTTTGAGGATAGCGACCCGGACGTCGGAGGATAGCGCAGCGATATCGCCCCGGTCGAGCGTGACTTCTTCCATGATTTGAAATCTCTCCGATATGGGTCTGGTCCGAAACAATCAGGTACTCCCCTGCCGGGAGAGAAAAGCGTTCCGGAACTGTCCCGGTACTGCCGAAAAAGAGGATGCGCCGATCTCCGTCATTCCGCCCGGAGGGTCGGGGGTGGGACCGGTTCCGGTGCACCTATCCCTACTACGACGAACGTTGCCGATCCCCCCGGGAGGCGGTCCCTGTTGAGGTTGGGGTCCGGGGTAGAGCCGGGGTCGATCTCTTCTTTCCAGGGGGTGTTGGAACCCGGTATGGTGACGGTCGCCCGCCGGAAGTCGAAGTCGATCGGTGTGCCGTTCGGGGTCGTGAGGGTGTACGGGGCGGCAAGACCGATCGTCAGGGAGAGGACCTCCTCCGGGCCGGGCTGCGGGAGGTCCGCCATCACCCGCACCTCGCGCCACTCCCCGGCGGCGAGGTCGTCGACGGGCAGCGAGGTCGAGGCGCCGGGGAGGACATCCCCCTCCGGCGACCCGGTGGTGGTGTTCAGGCTCGCGGTTTCCGTCGTCACGGCAAGATCGGCCCGGGCGCAGTCTTCGCCCGCGAGGTTCCGGATGAAGAAGTCGAGGCTGATCCTGTCGCTCTCGATTGCGATATCGGGAGTGTACCGGATATCCTCCGGGCGGGCCGGGTCGAGGCTGTAGCGATCCCCGAGGGAGATTGTCCGGTTCCAGGCGGTGGCGTTCTCGAGATGCCAGGTCTCGTTATCGGCGTCGTAGGTGATGATCGGGCTCTCACAGGGATCGGGATACTCGAACCCCGGCCCGAACGGCAGTATCCAGTTCACCCGCTTGAGCGGTTCCTGCACATGCTGCTGTCCCGGGGGAAAGGCGGTGAGTATGGCGAGGTTTACCGCAGCAAGGATGAGAACGGCGCCGATACCGAGCCATATCCATGTCTTTGAGTGCATTGTATCACATTAGGAAAAGAGGTGATTTAGAGGTATGGACTCACCATCAGCACTTCTCCGGTCTGTGCGTCGATAACGACAAGCCCTCCCTGGAGAACGTGGTCCTCCGGCTCGCCACTCATCGTGATCACCCATGTCAGCGTCTGTACGTCCGGTCGGGTGTACTCGACGGAGAGGTCGGCCGTTGCACCGGTCACCCGGATTCCCGGGAACTGCCCGGCTACGATCTTCAGCGCCTCGTCCCGGGAAAGTTTTGGCTCAAGCGAACATTTGATCTCCCGCTGGATCCCGATGTACGAGACGATCTCGCCGGTGCTCGGGTTAAGGTTCACGACGACCGTGTTCGGCGTGAGGACATCGCTGATCTCTTCTCTCCAGATGTACGAGTACTCGCTGCCCGCATCACCGTGAGAAACCAGGTCCGATCTGGTAAGCTGCATACTCTTCTTCGCAAAGCCGCTGTACTTCTCTTCGGCGTAGGCCCTTGCCGTTACTTCGGCTGCGGCCCGATCCAGCCGGACATCGCGGCAATCCTTCCGTGCGGAGTCGAACGTGGCACGTTCGATCACCCCGGTCCGGGCGTTGGCGTAAACCTGTCCGTCTCCGGTACCAAAGACATAGTACTCTCCCAGATTCAGGCGTTCAGTCTTCTGGTACTGGACGGTTGCGTCGGGTGCGTTAAGAAAGTCCTGTGCTTTTTCTTTTGCGGTATCCACCCCGATCGGGGCGTTGGCATCAGTTGCCGACACGATCGAGACCGCGACGACGAGGCATAGCATTGCAACAATGTATATCCGTTTCATGATTGAATCACCTCATTAATAGACTCCGTAGCGAGCGGGAGTGAGATAACTGTTGTAACTGCCGGAGATCTCGTAGGTGTCCACTCCATGGTAACCGAACGGCCAGTGCAAGTAGCAGTCGTCCTTTGCATTGCTTGCGGCGCTTGCAACGGTCTCCCCGTTTCGCAACCGGTCCCAGAAGCTCCCGGACCAGCACTTTCCGTTTTCGACCTCGACCTCGCCGTCGAACCCCAGGCAGATGTCTGCACCTTTGTTCGTGACTGTCTCTAAGACCAGATCACCGTTGTAAGGGTTGTAGTGCGACGAATAGCAGGCGAGGTAGACTGCGAGCAGGACATCCCTGATATCGGTTCCGTAGTCAGTTATGTAGTACTGGTAGTTTCCCGGGTAGTGTCCGTCGGTCCTGGCAAGTATCCAGGATTCCGAGGCGAACTTTATTCCACCGCCTTTATGCGAGTCGTCGTAGTAGAGGCCATGGCCGTTGAAGAAGAATATCGCGTCCGACCTGAACTGATTGTACGCTGTCGATGCTACTGCATTCGTGGACGACGAGTTGTCGTAGCCCATTGCACCCTGATCGACCCGTGCGTCGTAGGCCGTCGGCGTCGTATCCGAACAGTCATAGTTGTGCGCGGGTGGTGCGGCGCTGGCGACAGCAGGCAGAGCCGCGAGCAGGAAGAGTGCTGCCAG
Organism: Methanoculleus horonobensis; assembly: GCF_001602375.1. Classification (NCBI taxonomy): domain Archaea; kingdom Methanobacteriati; phylum Methanobacteriota; class Methanomicrobia; order Methanomicrobiales; family Methanomicrobiaceae; genus Methanoculleus; species Methanoculleus horonobensis. Next base: position 498,108 of record NZ_BCNY01000015.1, read on the forward strand.
CATGTAGATCCATGGTTTCATAAGTATCCCTCAAGGAGCGCCCGGGCATTCCTGCACCCGGAACTAAACCCGAATTCGAGGGGGAATCTTATAAAGCCCGCTGTCGTCGTTCGGTTCTGGCCGAACAAATCTTAAACTTTGCGATCTGCTGCGTGGCGGATGGGTAAATGTGCGGGTGTCCGGGACTGTGGGTGTCGGCGGGTCCTGTCTCCAGGGGCGGGGATTATTGTCCTGCCATAAGAAGGTTTATGATGTGTTCGGTTCCAGCCGAACGATGCCTGCTGATTTTATATGTTTTAATGACCTCAAAATGCGTAAGGTGCCGCATGCGGTACCCGTTTGTGTGCGGGGGTCGCCCATCCCCGGTTGACGCCCCGGATGACGCGCCCCGCAAGCCCGGAGGCAACAGGATGTACACATTCTGCGCACTTAAACGTGTGCTTCTCCTGCCTCCGTGGACAGAAACTGGAGGAAAACGAAATGAACGGAAAAACTGGAATGCGGGTATTCTCCTTGCTCACGGCGCTGCTGCTGGTGGGCGTGGGGGTTGTGTCTGCGGTGAGCGCCCAGGATGTCACAGGGACCCTTCCCGCAGATAGCAGCGAGCCGGTCCTGGTCATCGGGGATTCTATGGATGTACTCATCACGGGTACTACATCGGTATCCGATATGCGAGCATCCGGAATCAACGCTCCAGAAGAGCTGAACATCCCGAAGGGCATTACCCGGTACGATCTCGTGACGTTCGATCATGCTGCACTGAACAAGCAGATACGGGGCGTACTCCCCCTCCAGATCCATGGCAAGGAGTACCAGGCCGAACTGCACAGGATGGATTTTGAGCAGATCGACGACGGCATCGACTCGTACGAGGGGGTGATCGTCGGCGTTGGCGGGAGCGATGTTCTCCTGACGACCGGGGAAAACGCCCTTGTCGGGAGTGTAACCTTCGGTAACGAAACATTCTGGATCACCCCGGTCGAGTCGCGAGCGCGCGCAAAGGGAGAAGCATCGCCTCTGCATGTCATCTACAGCTCTCAGGATATTGAAAATCCTGAAAAATGGAGTCTTATCGACTACGGGACGCTCACGCCCCCGGAAGGATACACTCCGATCGAAGTTCCCGAGAATCTGGAATCTTCCATGAGAGAACTCCAGGACCAGTATGCCACGGTCAATCTGCTGGTGGTTACCGATAACCAGTTCTACCAGGATCAGGACAACTGGAAAACAGTCGCTCAGGATATCGTAGCCGAAGCGAACCGGCAGTTTGACCGGGACGATATTAGGGTGACGCTCTGTGTAATGGCGTATACCGATTCAAAGCGGGTTCAACTCTCAAACCATTCTAACATCACGAGCAACCCCGTTGTTGCGGTCCAAGCGATCTATCCGAACACCGACCTTGATCTCTGGGCCGCAGATATTGCACTGTATGTTGGTGGTTACGATGCAGACGGTTCTGCACAGGGGGCTACTTACGGCTACTACCCATATCATCATCGGCATGCCTGGGCTCAGATGGTCCCTGACGACATCTTGTACCTGGGTACCACACACGGCCGCAGGTGCGTGAGCATCCATGAACTGGGGCACCTCTTTGATGCTGGTCACCAGGAGCTGGATGAAAACCGGACGATCCCGTCTTACCGTAGGGCCTACCAGTGGTATCAACCGTTTTCTCCTCCCCTCAACCTCAAGAATACCGTGACATACAGTTACTTCAATGAGTTGATGAGTACCACTGAATTTTCATCGGACGACTACCACGGGGATGCCGATCACGACAACGCAAGGAGAATCCGGGAGACGAAATGGACAGTTGCGAACTATCACTCCTGATGGGAGCCGATGCGAGTCTCACCCCTACCACCTTTTTAAATTGTTACCGGGTGGTTTGGTGGTACAGAAACCCCGGGCAGCATGTGTCAGAAAAGAAGAATGGGGGCCGCCGGAAGGATCCGGGGCGTTCTCTTTCTGGCAGGATCGGGCGAAAGAGATAAAAGAGGTCACATGAAATCGAAACATGACAGACGTTTGGTTATCGAGGGGGTTCTGGCGTTCATCGGCGTCATCCTCCTCGTTGCGATGGTTGTGCTCATGTGCACCGCCCTCTTCAACTGGCTCGAAGCAAGCGGTGGATCCCCGAGATTGGACGTCTGGGAGATCAGGGGCGAACTGCCGCCGGAAAATGCATCGATCATCCACCTGACCGAGAAAGACTTCGAGCAGCACCCGGCGCTCGACTCCGCAATCCGGGGCGACAACCGGGGTCCCGGACCCTGGTATTCGGGAGACACACCGTACGGTGTCCTCGACGAGCGAACGATTGGGAGCGCTCCGGTGACATACCTAGAACGGGAAGTACTTATCGAGTCGTTTGGTCCCGATGTCGAGGCGAGAAACCAGCCGTACATCGAATACGAGGGTGCGTATTACTACTTTCTCATCCTGATCCCCTAAAATCGGGTCAAAACAGGTGCTATTGGAATGGAAGAAGATAAAAATCCGAAATCAAGAAACCGGCTCAAAACGGCGGCCCTCGTCGTCGCCTGTGGTCTTGCCGGCGTCATCGCCATCGCGCTCGGCCTCATGCTCGCCGACGCCCTCATCATTTACGCTCACGAGAGTTCTGGGGAACAGCCGATGTTCTACGTTATGGAGAGAGCGGAGCCGGGGGGGAGCGTGATCGTTCCCCTGACTGAGCAGGACTTCGAACAGCACCCCGAACTCGCCGCAGTCATCCGGGGTGAGGAGCGGAACCCCTCGGCGTGGGAGTGGGGCTACCGGGATCAACGTGTCATCGGGGGAACTAAGGTCTCGTACACGGAGAGCAAGGCGCTCCATGATGCCTACGGTCCCCGAGAGGGGAGGGGGCTGTACCCGCTCATGGAGTACGAGGGTGCGTATTACGTGGTCCTGACGACATGGCCCTGAAGGGGAGTCCCCGTCGCCCGTGCTCGATATGCATCGCCTCTTTCCACGGGGGAGGCAAGTCGGAGGAAGTGAACTGAACCACAACATCAGTCTGGGCGTCACCGCCTGGCCTCGGGCCACCCTATCCCGCTATTATCCGGCCTTAGAGGCCGACTGGGGGAAAATCTCGGGAGGTACCATTCTCCCCCCTCAGCGAAGAAAAGGTTTGGGTTTTTCTGTTCCGAACCGGTTCTCCAGAGATCGGGTGAGTGCATCCTTTCGGGCACACCCCCTGGCGGGGACGGGGGCACACTGCCGTGCGATCGCCCCACAATGAGAGGGTTTAAGATGAATTCGGAAAAAAAACGGACGATGGCTGCCGGTTTTATATGGTCTCATGACACAGAATCGGATTGGGTGCCGCGTGCGGTACCCATTTGTGTGCGGGGGTCGCCCATCCCCAGGTCTGACGCCCCGGATGACGCACCCCCCATGCCCGGAGGCAATGGGCACGTAGGCGTTCTGTGCACTTAAATGTGTGATTCTTCAATGGATTCAAGCGACGATGCCTGGATGACGTTTGATGAGGTAAAGAGCGAGGTGGGTGCACAGAGGCCTTTTGTTCAGCCTGTGGGGCGGCGGCATGCCTATAGGAGGAGATAGGCCTTATGGTGATCACAGCGTTGCCTGTGTAGGTTATCACGACTATACGGAGGGCTGGGTGTCCATACATGACACATGGGATACTCAGATCCATAACGTAGTCTATGGTAACTGGTGGGGTGCCATGGCGACCTGGGTGAGGCCCTGACCCCTCTTTATGGTGGTAGATCCAGATGAAATCCCTGAAAACCGACAGAACCAGCAAATTCGCATTCATTCTCCTCCTGATCGCTATCGGTGCTTTCGGTATCCTCCTGCTCATTGACCTCCTCGCCATCGGTCCTGGGTATCCTCCCCCTGAGGCCCTGCAGAAATGGTATATCCCGCAGCCCCGGTACGAGTATGCGGAGAACGGCTCTGTCGCCGTAAATAGAACGATCGATGGGAATGTTGTCCTGCTCGGCGATATCGAAGACGGGTGTCCATCCTTATTCCCGGTCCTCTCACGGCACTGCAGCTATGCAATGTATGTCGACACCGTGTCGGGTGATCGGTATCTGGTCGTCAACTGGTACTTCGATGACAAGGCAGACCTCTTACAGGCTGAGATGGTCCTCTGCAGCCACCTCCGAGCATCTGGGAATGTCTCTTCCGCTGAGCTGTTCCTCTCCAAAGAACCTGATTTATCACAGGGGGAACCGATCTTTAGTCCCGTTGCCGTAACAAAATTCGATAATGAAACGTCTTTTGGTTATTTCACCGTTGTTGAGAAGCCGCTGTCCCCGGAACACGACGATTACTTCGTTGTTTACTATGGGGTGGTCGGGCCGGCCATTCTCCCTGATCACACTGCTACCTTGGAGAATCTTATGCTCCGGAGTTATTCGCTTCATGGTGCAAGGCCGCTCGCACCCTGCTCGGCACAGGAAGCGGCAACAGGGTCTACGCATTCCGTGTGCGAAGGCACGCCCCTCCCGCCCCGGGCAGCGGAATCTCCCGGGATAGTACATAGAAGGTCTTAAAATGCCACGAAAGATCGGTGCACTCGTCTGTCTCGCTCTCGCGATCATAGTCGGGTGCGTATGGGTTCTTGGTCCGGGCCAGGTCCCGGAAAGCCCTCTTCCCGCCAGGGCGGGCGCAGGTGAAGACAGATACTCCCTCAACGCTGAGTTCCCGGAGGTGCGGGACTCGTACACGCTCTACCGGGCAGTCCCTGTCACCGTCACGGAAGAGCAGGTCCGGGAGGTTGCGGAGCGGTTCGGGCTTGCGGGGGAACCGGGGACGATGAACAAAAAGACCGGGGAGTTCCTCCTCATCGATGCCTCGAAGGACCCGGAGGAGCAGGTATCGGTGTATGCACATTCCGGCGCCGTGGCCTACCACATCCCTGATCTGGAACTGCCGACCGAAGTGACCCGGCAGCCGGACCTTCCCTCGGATGCGGAGGCAGAGAAGATTGCGCTTGCGTTCCTGGAGAAGACCGGCATGCAGTCGCCGGATGCCCGGGTCGTGAAGACCGAGGTGAACCAGAAGCAGGAGGCCTGGGAAGCAGGTGCCACCGAGCCGAAGGTGTCGTACGACATCACCAAGGCAGTCAGGTTCGGCCGGTCACTCGACGGACTGCCGGTCTATGGCGACGAATTCGCGGCGATCCTGGGTGACGGCGGCAAGGTCGTCGGGCTCGTGAAAATCTGGCGTGAGGTGACGCCGGACGGGAATGTCAGCCTCCGATCCCCCGGGGAGGCGTATGAGGATCTTCGTGCAGCACGGACTGTCCGCCCTCACACGGGACAAGAGTACGATCAGATCACGATCGAGCATATCGCGATTGGTTACTGGATGGAGCCAAGGGGCTTTGTGCAGGACCTCGTTCGGCCGGTTTATGCGTTTTCCGGAACCGCGCTCCGGGACGGCGTTGAGGAACCGTATGTCGAATATGTCTTTGCCGATGAGGGGAAGCAGTGAGATCTACCCTTCTTCCCCGGTTTTTGGATATCCGTAGGAGAAATCTGCCCGCGGATACGCCCTCCGGAGTACCGGCATGACTGAATTCGGCTTTACTCAGGTGGTTCTTGTGACTCTGGAGACCGTAGTTTCCCTGGGTCGGGTCTATCTCTTCCTCCTCGGCACATTTGCCGTTGTTCTCTTTCTCTGGTACGCCTGGCCCCGCCTCACCGGCCGGGACCGGGGGCGGATCACGACAAAGGAGTATATCCTGATCGCCTTCAGTACCGTTCTCCTCTCCATGGCGATCCTGCTCCGCTGGCTCAGCCTCTCCCTGTGGGTGATCTCTACCCTTGCGGCCCTCTTCACCGCTGCTCTCTTCGTCTGGTTCTTTCGACCGTCCTTCACCGGGGGAAACATCCCGGTGCGGGAGTCTGCCTGGCTCGCTGTGGTCGTCTTCTGCCTGCCGCTACTGATCCTTTCCTGGTTCGGCATCGTCTCTTTTGTTCTGCTCCAGGTGCACGGTTCGTTCTTCCCGGCTATCGAGGTCTGGGTGTATCTGCTCGGGCTCGACGTCCTACTCCCGGTCCTCGGGATTCTCGTTCCACTCCGGCAGATTGGAAGCGCCCGAAAGCGGCGGCAGGGTGCTTGACGATCTCTCGGCCTGGAACGGCACCTGTGTCGCGATGCATTTCCCGGTTCCAACGACATTCGAGACGAGTTATATCATCGATGGGTCCCACGGGAGATCCCTATAGACGAAGCGATCTCCTTTCTGCATCTCGAGGACCAGCCGGAGAACATGATCATCACGCGGCTGGGGGATGGTTGCGGGGCCTGGGGCGCTTCACGTGGCCGCGACGAACTCCGGGACCTGGTCGACCCGTATCTGCCCGATCCGGCGGCTTCCTGACAACGTGGGCAATCCAACGGCATATAACGCATTTCCTTCTGCTCAAAATAGACATGTCCGACCTGTACACTATGGATCACCCATCCCCCATAGACGGGAAGTACGTGGGAGTCTGCGATGAGTATGGGACTCTGTACACCGCTTCCACCCGGGCGCTGGGCATCCCGACGCGGTTCCTGTCGTTCACCATGCAAGAAGTGTCTACTGGTAATGTATCAGGGCATGCCATCGCAGAATCGTGGAATGGAAATGCCTGGATACACTCGGATCCGACGTGGAACTCGTTTGATAACCCGCAAGTTTATAAGACAGCAGGAAACACTCACATCAACATCACTGTCTACGGTGACGCCGATGACTCCTATTACACCCTGGATCCGAACGACCCGACCGGCGACGGCATTCTTAGGTATGAAGACTTCAGAACACAGATTCTCCTCGGAGAGGTTCCGAGGTACAATTAACCCTTTTTTATGAAGAAAGATATTGTCCTTCTGGCACTCGGGCTCGTCATTGCGGTACTCGCTTGCAGCGCCTCTGCAGGTGCAGTAGTGACGCCCCTTCCCGGACAGGGAAACCAGACCCAGATCCTGTACGGGGTCCACCCGAACGCGAAGACCAACGAGACGATTACCGCGTTCATAGCCGAACACGGAGAGATCTGGTGGCATGAGGGTGTGTACAATCACACCCACAAGTACGTGTACGTCGTGCCGGCGAACGCCTGCGAAGAACAGCTCGTCTACTTTAACCGGATAGCCGATGAACACGGCGGCGAACAGTCTATTGAACGCATCTGGATTATCGGCTGCGACGAGGCGATGCCCCTGGCCGCAGAGCTCCGGTTCCCGGAGATCTTTGCGAAGTACCCGGCGCTCAGCAACGATGCAGAGCTGCGGTCGTACATTGAGAGTCAATCCCCAAACCGCTATGAGGAGGTTACGGCCAGGCCTTCGCGTGCGCAGGTCTATTTCATCAACGATACCGGCGTGTTCACGGAGTACATCGTCCTCCTCTCAGGAGGAGAGATTGTCTCTACAACATACGTCTCGGAGGAGAACCTCACGGTCGGGAGAGCCGAAGCGGAGGCGCAGGCCCTCTCCGGACAGCCCCCGGGCGCCAGCGTCGAGAACATCGTGCTGAAAGTCTACGGCGGCGACCGGATTGTCTGGGAGATTACCGTTCGAGCCGATCAGAAGACCGATGTTGTGCAGGTCCCTTCGGATCTGGCGTCCGGGCAGTCGATCCAGACAACGACGCCGGGGTTTGGGGCGGTCTTCGCGGTTCTTGGTGCCGGGGTGGGTTTTGTCCTGTACCGGAGGCGGAGATAGGGCCAGAATTACGGATGCCCTTTTTTGTTGTTCAACAACCCGGTTACCTGCTCTCGCCGCCGTGTAAGCCTTTCCGTCGTCCGGAGCGGCACTCTTTTCTGGCCCCCTTGCGGTCGCATTTGGGGTCGAAGGCAATCTGGTGAACCCAATGTGTAGATGCGCGGCACAGAAAGGGTTTATAGAAGAGCGTTGACTTTTCCGTCATGAATACCGGGTTCGGTGTCCCGGGACGCGACAGAAGGTGAAATCGATGGAAGAAAGGCGATTCATAAGCGGTATCGGTCGGAGGGGGTTGATCTCTGTCGCCCTGCTGCTCTTCATCCTGGCCGGCAGCGGCATAGCGTGCGCATCTCCGGGTGGAGAACCTCCGGCCGATGCGGGGGAGGGCCGGGAGGCCGTGCTGGCGGAGCCCGGAGATACGACGACGTATCACGGTTCCGAAAGTGCGTCCACCATCTTCTACAACCCCGTGCACCTCGCGTGCGGCCTGGGAGCCGTGATCGTGCTCGCGGTGGGCTACTTCCTCATCCGGAGGTCCCGCGGGAAGGACGCACCGTGAGTCTGCTCTTCTTTCCGGCCGTCGCCTTCGTCCCTGAATAGCCGTTCGTTCTCATAGCCCCGATGGGTCATCCGGGAAGAGGGATCTCCGGCGAGAGCGACTTCCTCTCAGCCGCTCGGACAGCATGAGTTACCGCTCTGCCGTTCTTCCCCGCGCGCAGAACAACAACCCTTAAGAGCAACCCTATAAGAGATACTACCTAAGATGCTCGATCAGTTCAAGGGCTGTCTCCTCGGGGCCGCCATCGGGGACGCGCTCGGCATGGCGCGGGAGAGCACGCCGCCGGACTTCCAGCGCCTCCACGAGGGATACCGCCGGCCGTGGCGGGGGCACCCGAACACGGGGCTGAAACCCGGGCAGTTCACGGACGATACCCAGATGATGCTCCTCGTCGCCGGGATGCTCGCCGACGGCACCTACTCCGAGAAGGCATACGCGGCCGCCCTTGCCCGGATGTACATGAACGAGGAACTCCGGTTCCCCGACGGCGCCGTTGACGCCGCGTGCCGCCACCTCCTTCTCTCCGGCGGCAAACCGGGCGGCGTCTCCTCCAATACCGCCGGCTGCACCGGGATCGCCGTCCCGTTTGGCCTCCTCTACGGCGACCCCATCGACGTCACCGAACGGGTGGTCCAGGCCTGCAGCGTCACCCATACCCACCCGGCGGCGCACGCGGGAGCGGTCACCGTCGCGATGCTCGTCCACCACGCCGTCCGCGGCCGCTCCGACGCCCTCGAGCTCGCCGGGAAGCATGCCGCCCTCGAGGACGTCGCCCTCGGCAACAAGGTTCGCGACGCCGTGAATCTTGCAAACGAGGGGATCAGCCTCGAGAGCGCGCTCTCGGTGATAGGGAACGACGTCACCGTCTACCAGACCGTTCCGCTCGCCTTCTTCCTGATCAGCAGAATCAAAGACGTCACGGCCCTCCTCACCACCGCGGCGCACGTCGGCGGGAACACCGACACCATCGCGCTCATCTGCGGGGCATACGCGGGCGCCGTCTACGGGAGATCCGCCCTCCCGCCCGATCTCCTCGAAGGGCTCGAGGGAAGAGACGAGATCGAGTCCCTGGCCGCCCGCCTCTACGAACGCTGCACCGCAAAGCCTTAAGATTCTATAAAAGACACCTCCTCTTATGGAAATTGCGATTATCGGTGCATCCGGATACACCGGCGGCGAGCTGATGCGGCTCCTACTGCACCACCCGTCCGCGGACGTCGTCGCGGCGACGTCCCGGAAACTGGACGGCACCCCCGTCGCCTCGGTGCATCCCCATCTCCGGGGACTGACCGATCTCGTCTTCCGGAACACGGAGGCCGGCGAGATCGACGCCGACTTTGCCTTTCTCGCCGTACCGCACACGGCGGCGATGAAGGTTGCCGGGACGCTTGCAGAGCGCGGGATCAAAACCGTCGACCTCTCGGCCGACTACCGTCTCGCGAAGGACGTCTACGAGAAGACCTACGGTGTAACCCACACCGCCTACTTCGAGGCGCCCTACGGCCTCCCCGAACTCCACCGCGACGAGGTCCGCGGCGCCTCGTTCGTCGCGAACCCGGGCTGCTTCCCGACGGGAGCGACGCTTGCGGCGGCACCGCTCGCGAAACTCGCTCACACCATCATCTACGACTCGAAGACCGGGGTTTCGGGCGCGGGAACCTCCCCCTCCGCGACCACTCACTACCCGAACGTCGGCGACAACTTCACCGCCTACAAGTGGACGAGCCACCGCCACCTCGCGGAGATGAAGCAGGAAGCCGCCCGGCTCGGCTCGAACGCCCGGTGCTACTTCACGCCCCACCTCCTCCCGGTGAACCGGGGCATCCTGACGACGGCCCACCTCCTCCTCGACGAGCCGATGGGGCAGGACGAGGTCGAGGCACTCTATAAGAAGTTCTACGCAGACGAGTTCTTCGTCCGTTACCAGAGACCGACCCTTGCGGCCGTCCGGGGAACGAACTTCTGCGACGTCGCCGTCGAGAGCGAGGGCGACCGGGTCGTCGCGGTCTCGGCGATCGACAACCTGGTCAAGGGCGCGAGCGGCCAGGCGATCCAGAACATGAACCTGATGTGCGGGTTTGCGGAAGACACCGGTCTGCGCACCGCCGGGATGCTCCCCTGAGGTGACGGCGATGAAGGTAAGAGACGTTATGACCCCGGACCCCGTGACCGTCCGGGTCGCTTCAACGGTGAGCGAAGCAGCCGGACTGCTCCGGAAGTACCATATCGGCGGGCTTCCCGTGATGGACGGCGACCGGGTGGCGGGTATCGTCACCGAGACGGACATCCTCTCGCTCCTCGATACCGGGGACATCTCCGACGACCTCTGGCTCCCGTCGCCGCTCGAGGTGATCGAGGTCCCGGTCAGGGAGTTCATCAACTGGGAGCGGACGAAGCGGGCGCTCACCGATATCGGCAACATGGAGGTTCGGCGGGTGATGAGCAGCCCGGTCATCGCCATCGACGAGGATTCGGATATCGCCGATGCGGCTTCCCTGATGCTCCGCGAGGGTATTGCACGCCTCCCGGTTCTCCGCGACGGAAGACTGGTCGGGATCGTCACCCGGGCGGATATCGTCCACGGCCTCGGGGCGTCTTCGGGGGAGGGGTCGTCATGAAGAGCATCTGTGCGGTCGAGGGCGTCAGCGCCTGGGGTATCAAGGAAGGCAAATTCGGGCTCGCGCTGATCCGGGCGAGCGGAACCGCGGCCGGGGTCTTCACGTCGAATAAGATGCGGGCGGCCCCGGTCGAGGTGATGATGGAGCGGATGAAGAGAGGAACTCTTGACGCCGTCGTCGTCAACAGCGGGTGCGCGAACGCCTACACCGGCGAGCGGGGCTACCGCGACGCGGTGGAGATGTGCGAGGTGGCGGGCGGAGCGCTCGGCTTCGACCCGGCATCGGTCGGCGTCGCGAGCACCGGGGTGATCGGGCGCTACCTCGACCTCCCCCTGATCCGCGACCAGTGCGGGCGGGTCGCATCCCTCCTTGCCCGGAGCGCAGAGGCCGAGGATGCGGCGGCGAAGGCGATCATGACGACCGACACGTTCCCGAAACACGCCCTCGTCCGGACGGAGTCGTTCTCCGTCGGCGGGATCACCAAAGGAAGCGGGATGATCGCCCCGAACATGGGAACGATGCTCGCGTTCATCTACACCGATGCCGAGGTGGAGGCTCCTGTTCTCTCGGATATCCTTCGCCAGGCGACCCGGCGGTCGTTCAACCGGGTCGTCGTCGACGGCGACACCAGCACGAACGACGTCGCCCTCTGCACCGCGACCGGCGCCGCGGGCCGGGTTGACCGGGCCGAGCTCGCGAAGGCCGTCGAGACCGTCTGCCGCGACCTTGCGGTCCAGATCGCCCGCGACGGTGAAGGGGCGACGAAACTCCTCGAGATGACCGTCCGCGGTGCTCCCGACGAGGACGCCGCCGCCGCCGTGGCCCGGACGGTCATCGCCTCCCCGCTCGTCAAGACCGCGATCTACGGCGAAGACCCGAACTGGGGCCGGGTGGTCGCGGCGGCGGGAAGGGCCGGCGTGGAGTTCGACCCCTACGCCGTCTCGCTCTCGGTCGGGGAGATACCGCTCGTCCGCCGCGGCGAGATCGTCGCCGACCTCGGGGCGGCGAAAGCCGCGATGCGCGGTGCGACCGTCGCGTTCGACCTCGACCTTGCGGCAGGCGACGGAACGGCGACCGCGTGGGGGTGCGACCTCACCGAGAAGTACGTAGAGATCAACGGGAAGTACACGACATGAAACGAGAAGACGTGCTGATGGAGGCACTCCCTTACATCCAGAAGTTTTACGGCAAGACGATCGTGATCAAGCTCGGCGGCCACGCGATGGTCGACCAGAGCATCCTCGAGACGGTTATCCGGGACGCCGTTCTTCTCCGCTACGTCGGGATGAAGGTCGTCCTGGTTCACGGCGGGGGGCCGGAGATCACCACGAAGATGCAGGCGATGGGCAAAGAGCCCAAATTCGTCGGGGGGCTCCGGATCACGGACGCCGAGACGCTCGAGATCGCCCAGATGGTTCTTGTAGGCAAGATCAACGACGGCATAGTCTCCCTCATCGCGAACTGCGGCACCCGTGCGGTCGGGATCTCCGGCAACGACGGCAACCTCCTCATCGCCCGGAAGATGGAGCCGCAGCGGGTGAAGGTCGGGGAGGTCGAACAGGAGGTGGATCTCGGCCAGGTCGGCGAGATCGAGGAGGTCGACCCCGAGGTGCTCCACTGCCTCCTCGCCCAGAACTACATCCCGGTGGTGGCCCCGATCGCCATCGACCGGCAGGGGAGGAGCCTGAACATCAACGCCGACACCGCCGCCGCGGAGATCGCGATCGCTCTTGGCGCATTCAAACTGGTCAACCTAACAGACGTCGACGGCGTGATGGACGCCGACCGGACGACGGTCTACCACCGGCTCTCCCTTACCGAAGCGGAGACGATGATCAGCAACGGAATCATCGCCGGCGGGATGATCCCGAAGCTCGACGGGTGCATGAAGGCGGTCAGGAGCGGGGTTACGAGCGCCCACGTCGTGAACGGCAACAAGGAGCACAACCTGCTCCTCGAACTCTTCACCAACCAGGGCGTCGGGACGATGCTCACCCTCTAACTCTTTTTCCTCTCACGGCAGATTGCCGTCGCCGCTGCACTCCCGCTGCCGCTCCTCGCTCATATCGATCAGGATCTCGAAGACCCTCCGGACGGCGACCGGGTCGATCCGGCTCTCGACGGCGTAGGTGAAGACCCGGTCGAGGACGATCTTTCGCTGCGCCGGATCATGGATGGAGAGACCCTCCTCCTGCTTGATCCTCGCGACCTCGGCCGCACGTCTCTGCCGTTCCGCAACCAGATCGATGATTTTCTCGTCGATCTCGCGGATATCGTTCCTGACGGCATCTAGGGACATACTACATGATTGACCGCGGCCGGTGAATAAACCTGACGGGTCGTGCCCGGTGAGGCGAAGGATATTATCGTGCCGGGACAAACCTGATATCCGATGCTGGAACGAATACCGCTGCGTGAACGCCGGGATCTCCTGATCGCGTGGCTTGCCATCTCGATCGCCTTCACCCTGATCTACGTCAGGGGCGGAGTGGACTTCATGGGGTTGGTCTTCTTCTTCGTGATGTCGCTCGTCACGGTGGGCGTCGCCTTCGTCCTGCACGAGCTGGCGCATAAGTTCGCCGCGATGCGCTACGGCTACTGGGCCGAATTTCAGAAGGACAACCAGATGCTCCTCGTCGCCGTGGTGATGGCGGCGCTCGTCGGGGTCGTCTTTGCGGCGCCGGGAGCGACCTACGTCTACGGGAACGCGACGCGAACGGAGAACGGCCGGATATCGGCGGCGGGCCCGATCACGAACCTCCTCCTCTGCATACCCTTCGCGGCGCTGATGCTCTTCGGCGGCGGCGGACTCATCGCTCTCGTCGGCCTCGTCGGCCTCCGGATCAACGCGATGATCGCGACCTTCAATATGCTCCCGATCAGCGTGCTCGACGGGCGGAAGGTTCTCGCCTGGAACCCGGCCGTCTTTGTCGTGCTCATCGCCGCCTCCATCGGGCTCCTCGTCTGGTCGCTCCTCCTCTGAGGAACTACCTTTTTTTCAGGCCTTCTTCAGGGTGAACCGGAACGCCGCGCCGCACTCCGGACGGCCCGGTACCCGGTCGTCGACCCGGACACGGCCGCCGTAGCGCGATACAAGCATCCGGGTGATATAGAGCCCAAGGCCCTGGCCGCTTTTGTGGCTCCGGCTCTGCCCGAACCGCATGAATATGGCATCTTTCATCGCATCAGGAATCCCCGGCCCGGTATCCTCGACAGAGACCACGACCTCGCCGTCGTTCTCCTCCAACCGGATGGTGACCTCGACCTCCGGCCCCCCGAACTTGATGCTGTTCCCGATGAGGTTCGTGAAGACCTCGGGAAGGAGCGCGTCGGCCATGACCACAAGATTCGTGCCGCCGTAACGGATCCGGCTCCCGGAGAAGATCGCGATCTCGTCCCGGATAACCCCGTCGAGGTCGACCGGGGCGAGCACGGCCGATTCCTTGTGGATACGGCGGATCGTCGAGACGTTCCGCAGGATCTCGATGCTTTTGCGGATACTGCCCTGGAGTTTCTGTGCGTAGGCTCTTGTCTCCCCTTCGAGCATATCGACGAGGAGATCGGTGTAGAGGCCCGAGACGTTCTCGGCGTTCCTGATGTCGTGGCTGAGGATGTCGAGGTAGAGGTTTGCCTCCCGTTCGGCCCTCTCAAGCTGCCGGATCAGTATGGTGCGCTCGACGGAGGTGCCGATCTCTCTCCCGATGGCCGTAAGAAGAGACCGGTCGGCGTCGGTGAACTGGTTGCCGCTCTTTGCAGCCACGTTCAGGGCGCCGATCACTCTCCCGTGCGCCGTGATCGGGATGCTTGCGCAGGGATGCCGTGTCTCGTCGCTCTCTCCCGGGTAGCGGAGGTTCGGGTAGTCGTCGGGGAAGAGAGTCTCTCCTGCAACCAGCACCGTTGCGTAGGGCCTGGCGGTGATATCCGGGATGTGCGGGTGTCCGGGGAACCCCTCCGGGAGGCCCTGCACGCAGACGAGCCGCGCACTCTGCCTCCCCGGCTCGATCAGGTAAATGCCGCCGCCGGCGAGATCGAGGAGGGTGAGCACCGCCGCGAGCACCTTCTCCAGCACCTCATCGAGATCCGTTGCGGACGCCGATACCCCGATGATCCGGTTTAAGACCGAGAGCTCGCGGTTATGGGCCTGGATCTCGGCCTCGGCCCGTTTCTGGCTGGTTATGTCGGTGAGCGAAGCCGTGATGCAGAGGGGGACTCCGTCGCTGCCCCTGACCAGGCTCGCGGAGAAGACGATATAAAACGTCGTGTTGTCCCGCCTTCTTCCGATCCGCTCGCCCGTGTACCTGCCGGTGCGGACGACTTTCTCAAACGCATTCCGGCCCTCCTCCTCGTTCTGCCAGAACTCCGTGACCCGTTTCCCGATCACCTCGGTCGGGGAGTCGTAGCCCCACATGGTGAGAAACGCCTGGTTGACGTAGGTCAGGTGGCCGTCGAGGTCGGCGACGGTGAACGCGCTCGGCGACGACGCTATCGCCATATCCCGGATCCGGAGTTCCTGCTCGGCCAGCTTGCGTTCGGTGATGTCGATCCCCGAACCCATCGTGCAGATCCGTCTGCCCGCTTCATCGGTGACGACGGTGAGGGAGAGCTGCATGGGGAAGGTCGAGCCGTCTTTTCGTCGTGATTTCACCTCGCCCGACCAGGCGCCGTCCCGGACGAGTTCCTCCCTGATCAGGTCCATCTCCCCCGGATCCCCCCAGAGCACCGAGACGTGCTGCCCGATGATCTCCTCCTCCTCCCACCCGTGTATGGCAAGGGAGGCGCGGTTGGCGTAGATGATCCTTCCGTCGTAGTCGGAGAGAGAGATGCCCTCGAGCGCCGACGCTATCGCCATATCCTTGATCCAGAGTTCGAGTTCGGCCTGCCGCTGCCGGGTCACGTCGCGGAGGGAGTAGAGCGTCCCGGTAACCCGCCCGAAATCGTCGTGTAAGGTGCTGAGCGTCTCGTCGACGAATATGGCCTCGCCGCCCCTCTTGTAGTGGCTGACGACGCCGTTCCAGGTCCCTGACGACCGGAGAGCGCTCTTCGCCGCCTCTTCGTCGTCCGGCCGGAGCCACTCGACGGTGAAGAGTTCCGAGGCCGGCCGGCCGAGCGCCTCGCTGGAGGGAACGTCGTAAAGCCGCTCCGCTGCCGGGTTCATGTAGGTGATCCGTCCATCCGTGTCGGCCGCGATCACGGCATCCTCCACCTGCGAGAGCACCTGCGCCTGGAACCTGAGCTGCTCTTCCGTCTGTTTCCGTTCGGTGACGTCGCGGCTGATCCCGAGCAGGCCCCGGACGGTGCCGTCGCTTCCCGGCATCGGGATGAGGCGCGTCTCGAACCACACCTCCCCGGCCTCACCGGGGATCTGCCCCTCCGCGGTGAAGATCTCCCCCGGAGACTCCGCTACGGCCCGGAGCACCGGAAGCCACCCTTGAACGAGATCGGGCGGAAACAGTTCCCCGATGTTCTTTCCCTGCAGGTTCTCCGGGTCTGCGCCGACCAGGCGACCGCCGGCACCGTTCACGAAGAGGATATTCCCTTCCGTGCCTACGAGGAAGATGACGTCCGGTGCGAACTCCGTAAGCGTCCGGTAGCGCTCCTCGCTCTCCCGGAGCGCCTCTGCCATGCGTGTCTCCTTGCTGATATCGACGGCGGTGGCCATGATGCAGATCGGGTTTCCGGCATCGTCCTTGAGGATGGTTGCGGTTATGTGAGCGGTAAATTCCGTCCCGCCGGCCTTTCTTCCGACGAGTTTCCCGGTACACCTGCCGCGCTCCGCAAACGTCGCAAGAACCCTCTCGACCTTGGCCGGTTCCACCCAGAACTCCGTGAGGTGCCGGCCGATAACCTCCCCGGGGTCGGTCAGCCCGCCCAGTGCGAGCAGTGATGGGTTGACGTGCGTGATGTAGCCGTCGAGGTCGGCGATGGCGATCGCGGCAAACGACGACTCAAGTGAGACCTTCCCGATCAGGAGTTCTCGCTCCGCCTCCTTCCTCTTCGTGATATTGGAATGCGTCCCTGCGATCCGGAGCGGCGTCCCGCGGGCATCGCGTTCGACCACCCGGAGCCGGTCGAGCACGTAGACCCACTCTCCCGATGCGGACCTCATCCGGAACTCCATCTCGCAACGGTCGCGCTTTCCGGCGGCCATTTCGGTGAGGGCCGCCTCGACACCGTCGCGGTCGTCCGGGTGGACGAGTGCGAGGATGGCGGGGATCGTGGGCACGAACGCTCCTGGTTCGTAGCCGAGCATCGTGAAACTCCGGGTGCTGTAGTAGACCGTGCCGGCGCCGACATCCCAGTCGACCAGTCCGTCGTCTACCGCCGAGAGTGCCAGGTTCAGCCGTTCTTCGCTCCCCTGGAGCCCCTGATCCGCCCGGTTCCGCTCGGTCACATCGAGGAGCGACATCACCGAGCGGGCGGTTCCCGGGATCAGGCCGATGGTGGCCTCGACGATATGCGTGTTGCCGGAACAGTCAATAAACGTGAAGGAGTAGTTCTTCGGCGCGGCCAGAGGGTCTCTTCGCCGGAGGGCGTGGTACTCCTTCAGCCGCCGGCGTTCGTCTTCGGATACGACAAAATCGCTCGGCCGCTTTATCCCGATGATCTCGGTGCGCGGGTATCCGGAGAGCCGCTCGAACTCCGCGTTCGCGAGCGTTATGATGCCGTTCTCCTCGATGAGGATCGTCGCCGTCCCGGTATACTCGACGATCGCTTCGTAATCCCCGGGTTCCGGGGTTTCCCGGAGCCGGAGCACCCAGCCTCTCCCGGACGGCGTTCTCCACCCCGAGCAGTGGTATCCCCGTTCTCCTCCGCCCGGACTCCTGAACCGGCACTCGAACTCCAGAGTCCCGTTTCCGGGTGCCGCAAGCACTCTATCGGCGAGATCGCTCACCGACCCCGTCTGTCCGGGTTCGCCCTTGTGCAGGCCGAGCATCCGGCGGGAGGCCGTGTTCGCCCAGATTATGCGGGCATCCTCATCGAGCACCAGGACAGCGTCTTCCATACCGTCCAGTACCCGGTAGTCAGGCTGCGCGCCGTGCAGGCGCTCCGGAGGCTCGGCGGGGGTCACGCTCGGTTTCTCCTGCTGCCCAAGGATGCATCTTGCGGGCTGATATGGAATATGGAGATCCTCAAAACGTATTAATCTGTTCCGGTTTCAGGGTGGCGAGAAAAGTTATTGATTCGTGCGGCCGTGGCGGAGCGGGGTATCGTGCCCGGGATTGGTGCCGGGGAAACATTCTTTGCCCGGCAGCCGCACGGGGAAAACAGGAGTCAGGCCTCTGCGTTCGCCGGGTCTTGCAGGCCGGCAAGAAGGTTGACCACGTCACGCCCTTTCTCCCGTGCCTCCGTGAGGGCTGTCGGATGCCCTGCGATCCCCCCGTAGCGATCGAGATCGTTTGCAATGACGTTGTCCCAGTACTCGAACCCGGTGGTGTTGAAGAAGGCGGTGATCGCCGGGAACGCCGCGTCGAAGACGTTCTCCCACCCGAGCCCCGCGGTCGAGACGAATATCCCTTTGTGGCGAAGAACGTGGTCGGGTGCGTAGTAGAGGTTCTTCAGGATGAACTTGCGCGCCCAGAGGTACTGCGCGCGGTCGATCAGCCCCTTCGTCTCCGCCGTGATCCCCATCGAGTAGATGGGTGAGGCGAGGACCTGGACATCGGCATCGCCGATCTTTGTAAAGACCTCCGTGAGATCGTCTTTGATGACGCAGACTCCCGTCTTATGGCAGGCGTTGCACCCCCGGCACGAGGCGTACTCGAGCGACCGCAGAACGATCTTCTCGACCTCTGCCCCCGCCTTGCGGGCGCCCTCGAGCACGGCGTCGAGCAGCGTCTCGGTGTTCCCGTGCCGCCGGGGGCTCCCGGAGATGCCGAGGACTTTTATGATCATCCCGCCCCGACCTCCCGCAGGTGCGCGACGGCTTCCCGTGCCAGGCTCTCCGCGTCGGCCTTCGCGGTCGGATGGCGCTCAATCGCGCCCTTCTCGTCGACGCCGTTCACCATCAGGTACCTGATGTCGTTGTTTTTGATATCGACGACGTGAAAGAGGCACTTCACCGACGGGATTGCCGCATCGAAGACGTTGTCCCAGTTCTGCCCGGCGGTCGAGAGGAAGATGCCCATACGTTTTCCTTTCCGCTCCGGCGGGACGACCGGGAGGTGGAGGACGTACTTCCGGGAGCGGAAGACCTGCGCCCGGTCGACCAGCGCCTTCGCCTGCGCGGCAAGCCCCATGCAGTAGATGGGGGACGCGAGGATGATGCAGTCGGCCGCGATGATCCGGTCGTGGACGTAGTCCATGTAGTCGTGCTGGACGCACCGGTTGAGCGTCTCGCAGATGTTGCACCCGCGGCAGGGCCGGATGTCGGCCTCGGCGACGACGATCTTCTCGACCGCGGCCCCTTCGGCCTCCATCGCCGCGAGCACCCAGTCGAGGAGGGTCTCGGAGTTGCCGTGACGGCGGGGCGAGGCCGCAAACGCGAGGACGTCTATGGTCATATATGATGTGTTGTCCCGGCGAAGGCAAAAAACGTGCCGGGATTTGTTTCACTGCACCTTCTCCTGCGACAGCCCGATCGCGAGCGTGTAGCAGAGGCCGATCATCACGAGCATGAACGGGAACGCCGCGGTGATCGCCATCACCTGGAGGGCGTCAAGCCCCCCGGTGAGGAGGAGGACGATCGCGACGGCGGAGAGGGAGAGTCCCCAGACGACCTTCTTGTAGTTCGGGACGACCAGGCCCCCGCCCGATGTGAGCGAGCCGAGGACGACCGTCGCGGAGTCCGCCGAGGTGATGAAGAAGACGATCAGGAGAAGTATCGCGGCGAGCGAGAGGATTCCTGCGAACGGGTAGTGCTCGAGGAACGCGAAGAGGGCGAGTGAGACGTCCTCTCCCGCGACGGCGGCGATGCCCGCTCCCTCTTCGAGTTCGAGGTGCAGCGCCGATCCCCCGAAGATCGTGAACCAGACGAAGGTGAAGAGGGTAGGAACCGTGAGGACGGTCAGGACGAACTCCCGGATCGTCCGTCCCCGGGATATCCGGGCGATGAAGAGCCCCACGAACGGCGACCACGAGATCCACCATGCCCAGTAAAAGACCGTCCAGTCCCTGCTCCACTCGAACCCTGCGAACGGGTAGGACTGGAGGCTCAGGTCGATGATGTTGTTGATGTAGCCGCCGAGGGTGGAGGCGAAGACGTTGAGGACATAAGGCGGCGATCCGAGGGCAAGGACGGCGAAGAGGAGCACCGTCGCGAGGACGATGTTGAACTTCGAGAGGACCTGGACGCCTTTCTCCACCCCGAGGATCGCGGACGCCATAAAGAGCGCCGTCGCGATGAGGATGATCCCGATGGTGACGGAGATCGCGGACGAGAGCCCGTAGAGGTGGGTGAGCCCGCTGTGGATCTGGAGGGCGCCGAACCCGAGCGACGTCGCGGTCCCGAAGACCGTCGCGAAGACCGCGAGCACGTCCACCGTCTTCCCGGCGGCGCCGTAGATCCGCTCGCCGAGGACAGGGTAGAAGCAGGAGCTGATCAGGGCCGGCATCCCGCGCCGGAACGAGAAATACGCAATAGAAAGGCTGACGATGGTGTAGATTGCCCACGGGTGGATCCCCCAGTGGAAGAACGCGTAGCGCATGGCGAACGAGGCGGCGTCGGGGGATGCGGCGTCGATGAAGGGGGGCGGCTGGAGGAAGTGGACGAGCGGTTCGGAGACCCCCCAGAAGAGGAGCCCGATCCCCATCCCGGCGGCAAAGAGCATCGCGATCCAGCCGAAGAAGCTGTACTGCGGGCGTTCTGCGTCATAGCCGAGTTTGATCGTTCCGTATCGCGAGAGCGCGACTGTGAGCGCGAAAGCGAGGAAGAAGAAGACCGATATAAGGTAGAGCCAGCTGAAGTTGTCGAGGATCGCGGCGTGGACCGCGGATGAGACCGAATCAAGGAGGTCGGGCCGCGCGATCCCGAACCCGATGAAGAAGAGGATTACCCCGGCGGAGAGGAGGAAGACCGCCTCCCTCCTGAGGTACTCACGAAGCATTGCGGCTCCCCTGTTGCGGCACGAGGAAGATCGATGCGCTCGACCCGGTCACGATCCGCTCCGCCGTGTACCCCATCGGGGCGGAGAGAAACGCCGGGCTCTTTCTCCCGAGGACGACGACGTCGGCCTCGATCCGGTCGGAGACGTGGAGCACCTGCGCGGCGGGGTCCCCGATCCGCTGCTCGGCGGTGACGCGCTCGAAGTACGGGCGGAGTTCTTCCGCCACCGCGTTCAGTTGCTCATCAACGGCCTCACGCCGCACCCGCTCCGCCAGCGGATCGGCCATCCTCCCCCTGACGTGGAGGACGTGGCACCAGGCTCCCCGGAACTCCATCACGTAGGGGAGCGGGCGGGCGGACGTCTCGTCGAGGTCGGTCGCGTAGAGGACGGCAAGGTCGCTATGGCCGGGCTCCGCCCCGTCGTCGGGCAGGCGGGGCCGGACTTTGTGGACGAATACGGGAACGTCGGCAAGCCGGAGGAGATCCCGCGAGACGCTCCCGAGGAGCATCGTCTCGATGTGCCACCGCCGCTTCGCCTTCATGTAGATGCCGTCGACACCCTCGAGGAGCGCCGTCTCCGCGATTGCCGAGGCGATGTGGCCTTCCCCGGTCTTCACCTCCACGACGAGCCCCGTCTCTTCGAGCGCCTCCGCGAGAAGCGTGAGCCACGAGAGGTCGGCTCCCCGGAAGAACGATCCGGGTTCGTTCACATGGTAGAGGCAGACCGAGCTCGCCCCGAGGCTCTTGAGGATCGTTCCGGCCTTCCTCAGTTCTTCGGGCCTCTCTCCGTAGGCAACCGGAATCAACGTCTTCTCAAACATCCCCTGAACACCTCAAGAACGCCGGGTGCCGCCCGGCAAATCCTGAATACTCGTAACTTCGGGGTTTCGGCACCATTAATGCACCGAAGTCGATCCCGGGTCTGTCCGGAGGCGTCGGATCTCCTGCGTATCATAGCGTCGGGGGATCGGCCGCGACCGTTCGGGAAAAAGATAATTTTAGAGGTTCTTGAAGCAGAGGTACCAGTCTTTGCACTCGTAGCCTTCCTGCATCCGCTTCTCGATCTCTTCGGGGGTCTTCGGCGCCGGGACGATGACCTTCTCACCGGGCTCCCAGTTCGCCGGCGTCGCGACGCCGTGCTTGTCGGATGTCTGGAGGGCCTTCGTGAGCCGGAGAATCTCGGGCATCGATCGGCCGTTGGACATCGGGTAGTAGAGCATGGCCCGCATGACGCCCTTGTCGTCGATGAAGAAGACCGTCCTGATCGTGGAGGTGGTGCTCTGGCCGGGGTGGAGCATCCCGTAGCGTTTGGCGACCTTCATATCGAGGTCGGCGATGATGGGGAACGGGATCTCGACGCCCATCTTCTCCTTGATGTTCCTGACCCACGCAAGGTGCGAGTGGACGCTGTCGATCGAGAGGCCGACGAGCTGGACGTTCAGTTCCTTGAGTTCGTCGGCGATCGCGGCGAAGGCCATGAACTCCGTGGTGCAGACCGGCGTGAAGTCGGCCGGGTGGGAGAAGAGGATGACCCACTTCCCCTTGAGATCCGAGAGTTTCAGGCGTCCGTGGGTTGTCAGCACGTCGAATTCCGGCGCTTTCTCGCCGATAACCGGCATCTGAAGCAGTTCTTCGGGTTCCATGATTCACTTCCTCGGGCGGTTGCCCAGGTACTCCTCGAGGGCGGTCTTGCCGTGGACGTAGGCCGGCATCCCCGCGAGCAGGAACGCGACCCTGAGCCCTTCCTCGATCTCCTCCTTCGATACGCCGATGCTCCCGGCACCGGCCATCTGCGCCCGGACGGCGTGCCCGTCCCGGAGCGCGGCCGCAATCGCGATCGCGATGACCTTCTTCGTCTGCTTCGAGAGAGCGCCGTCGGCCCAGATCATCTGGTCGAGCCCCATCACGCTCGCGTAGAGGTCGGGGTCGGTCTCTTTGAGTTCCTTGAAGATTACGGGAATTTTGCCGATCTTCTCTTCGAGTCTCTTCTCTTCCATACCGATCACTCCTCGAGCACCATCGCCTCGCCGCAGCAGACCAGTTCGCCGCCGCCGGCTTCCAGCACCTGGACAACGTTTCCGCAGATCTCGCAGTGGTAGACCTGCCCTTTTGCCGATACGTTCACCATTCTTCTCACCTCAACGGTTCTCCGGTTTCTTTCTCTCGGGAGGATTCAGGACGTCTTCGGGCGTCTTGATGTCCGGCCTGATGTGCGTCATCGGGAGGCAGTTGTACATCTCGCAGGCGCAGGTCGGGCATTTGACGAGATCTTCATCGCTGCTGTCGATCCGGACCTCCCGTCCACAGTCGATGCAGATGAACCGGCCCGGGCCCGGCTTCTCACCGGCTTTCGCTGTCTTGTTGGTCTCTGGTTCGGCCATAGAAATTCACCAGAGCGGTAATTGCCTCACAAGATATTTAGCCGTTCCCCTCCGGGCATACCCGTATCCTATTAATAGAGTCATGCGCAACCCAGCACCATGCAAAAGAAGGTTGTCGCGCTGCTCGGGAGCCCCGTTCTCGATGGGAACACCGCCCGTCTCCTCGACGAGGCTATCAGGGGTGCAGAGGAGGCCGGGTGCGAGGTCGAGAAGTTCGAGGTCGCACACATGGACGTTCTGCCCTGCATGGAGTTCTTCCAGTGCATGGAAAGCGATACCTGTCTTATCCAGGACGAGATGGAGGAGATCTTTAAGAAGTTCCGGGAACTGGACGGCCTGATCATCGCCACCCCGGTGATGACGATGGGCATCCCCGGACGGCTCAAATCGTTCATGGACAGGTTCCAGGTCTTTTACATGGCAAAATACCACCGGGGGCGCTCGTTCATCACTCCCGAGAGGCGGAAGAAGCGAAAGATGCTCTTCATCTCGATCGCCGGGATGAACATCCCGAACGTATTTCTCGGCGTGAAGATGACCGCCCGGGCGTTCGGGGAGATCATCGACTGCCCTTACTGGGACGAGGTGCTCCAAAATGACATGGACACGATCCGGGACATCCGGACGCGGCCGGAGGTGGTGGAGGCGGCCCACAAGAAGGGCTACGAACTCGGGCAGCTTCTAGGCTGAGTCGTCGGGCTCGATGTGGACGACGACATCGGCGAGCCCCGGCACCGCTTCCTTGAGCCGGCGTTCCACCTCGTCGGAGATATCGTGCGCCCGGGCGACCGGGAGTGCCGGATCGACGGTGATGTGGATGTCGGCAAGGATCTCGTCCGGTTTTCCCCGGCACCGGAAGTCGTGGTACCCGGTCACCCCCGGAGTATCCATCACCACCGCTTCGATGAGCGCCGGGTCGCAGGGGAGTTTCATCGTGTCGGTGAGAACCCGGGCGGCGTCGTAGAGGACCCCGACCCCCATCCTCGCGATGAGGAGACCGATGGCGAACGCGATGACCGGGTCGGCCTCTGGGAACCCGAGCCCGACGGCGAGAAATCCCGCGAGGACGGCTAAGGAGACGAAGACGTCGCTTTTTGTGTGCTGGGAGTCGGCGACCAGGATCTGGCTCCGGTACTCCTCGCCTTTTCGGCGTTCGTAGGTGGAGACGGCGAGATTGATGAGGACAGTTCCGACCATGACCCCGACGGTGACCGCGGTGATCTCGGGGGCGACGGCTTCGACGAGCCGCTGATAGCCCTCGTAGAGGATCCCGCCGGCGGTCAGGAGGAGCATCACCCCGATCGCCAGGGTGCCGAGTGTCTCGATCTTGCCGTGACCGTAGGGGTGTTCGGGGTCGGGAGGTTTCGCGGCGAAGTGGAGGGCGACTATGCCGACGACGTTCGAGAGGGAGTCGAACCCCGAATGGAACGCGTCCGCCACCATGCTCACCGACCCGGCAAGGAGGCCGAAGACCACTTTGGCGAGTGCGACGAAGAGGTTCAGGGCAAGGACGATGAGAAAGATCCGGCGCACCCGTTTGCCATGCATCCGCCCGGGGTAGGTGCTCCGGCGACATAGGGTTTCCGGAGATAAAGGTGAAAGATTTAATACGAGCGTCCTGCAATGATCCATCCATGCCGACAGATGAGAACGCTCAGAATGCGTACGCCGGGGAGTCCCAGGCGAACAGAAAGTACTCGGTCTTTGCAGAGAAGGCAGCCGCCGAGGGGTATCCCGCGGTGGCAAAACTCTTCCGTGCGGCAAGCGAAGCGGAAGCCGTCCACGCGAAACGTCTCCTCTTCATCCTGAACGCCGTCGGGAGCACCGAGGAGAACCTGAAAAGCGCGATGGAGGGCGAGAACTACGAGTTCATGGAGATGTATCCCGCGTTCGTCGCCGAAGCGAAGGAGGAGCGCAAGAACGAGGCCTCGATCGTCTTCACCCACGCGATGAAGGCGGAAGAGGTGCACGCGAACCTCTACCTCCAGGCGCTCGAGGCCGTCCGGGATGGAAAAGACCTCGACGCAGAGAAGGTCTTCCTCTGCCCGGTCTGCGGCAACGTCGAGATCGGCGCGGCGCCGGAGAAGTGCCCGATATGCGGGGTTCCGGCACGGATGTTCCGCGAAATTCAATAATTTCCCTTCTTTTCAGTTTGGTGCCGTCATCTATGGCGTTCTTCCGCGCATCCCTCTATGTTAAATACTCTTCCCGAGATATCCACCTTCATGGCAGGCGTTAAGGTCTACACGACGGAGAACTGCCCCTACTGCCGGATGGTTCAGGCGTTCCTCCGGAAACAGGATGTCGAATACGAGATCGTCGACGTCGGGAAAGATCGCGAGGCGGCCCGGGAGATGATCGAGATCTCGGGGCAGCGGGGGGTGCCGGTCACGGTCTTTGGCGACGAGGTGGTCGTCGGGTTCGATGCAAAGAGGCTCCGGGAGCTCTTCGGGACGCCGGCGGAGGAGATCGTCTACGACGCGGTCATCGTGGGCGCTGGTCCGGCAGGGCTGACGGCAGCGGTCTACTGTGCCCGGAAGCTCATGAAGACCGTCGTCATAGCGGAGAACATCGGCGGCCAGGCGGCCTGGAGCTGGGCTATCGAGAACTACATGGGGTTCTCGACGATCTCGGGCGAGGAACTGATCCGGAAGTTCGAGGAGCAGGTCAGAGGGTTCCATGTCCATCTTGAGCTCGATAGCGTCGGGGAGGTTCGCAAAGAGGACGAGACGCTCCTTGTCCGGACAGCCTCGGGAACGGTCTACCGTTCCCGGACGCTCATCCTGGCTCCGGGCAAAGAGCCCCGGCGGCTTGGGATTCCCGGTGAGGATCGGCTGATGGGGAAGGGTGTCTCGATCTGCGCCGTCTGCGACGCCCCGCTCTACCGCGACAAACCGGTGGCCGTCGTCGGCGGCGGAAACGCGGCGCTCCAGACCGCGATCGAGATGACGGAGTTCGCGAGTTCGGTGACCCTGATCGCCCGGAGGGATCTCCGGTGCGACGAGGTCTACATCGACCGGGCAGAGAAGGCGGGGGTGCAGACCTTCTCCCACCATGAGGTGACGGCGCTCCACGGGGACGCGGGCCTGACCGGGATCACGGTCCGCGACCGCGAGACCGGCGAGGAGACGGATCTCGGCGTGGAGGGACTCTTCCTCGCGATCGGGCTTGCGCCGAATACCGGCTTCCTCAAGGGTCTCGTGGCGCTGAACGAGCAGGGCGAGATCATCATCGACGAGAACGGCCATACAAGCGTTCCCGGGGTCTTCGCGGCCGGGGACGCGACCTGCGTCAAGGCCAAGCAGATCATCGTCGCTGCCGGCGACGGGGCGAAGGCGGCGCTCGAGGCGCACGAGTACTTCGAGGAACTCACGGGCGAACCGACCGAGAAGCGGGCGGTCTGCACGTGAGGCGAGCCCATAGCCGGATCCCTTCGTCCGGCGCCTGGAGGACGAAGGGGTTGGCGCTCAGAACCCGTTCGGCGAACGTCTCGTCGGTGTAGCAGAGCGGTTCGACCGGGAGATCGGTGAGATCGAGGGTGGTCGCCGCCCGTTTATGATGCCGCTCGCGGAAGTCTCCGCGGGCGAACGAGCCGTAGAGGATGACGGCACTCAGCCGCCGGCGCGACCTGGTTTCGTGGGCGGGATCCCGGATCTGCTTCTTCACCCGGGGAGCGATCGCCGCGCGGCACTGCAGATCGCGTCCGCATGCTCGATGCATTCTTCGGCATCCTCCCTGTCATAGTATTCCGACGGTGTCAGGTGAACGTCCCTCTCTGGAGATCCCGGAAATGGCGCTCCCCCTCACGGCATCAAATCTCCTTCAGATCCCCCCGAGCCCGAGGTCGTCGAGATCCATGACGTAGAACCCCCTGGCCCTGAGCACCTCCTTGCTCTCGACGGTGCGGGCGGCGATACCGGTGGCCAAGGGCCTTGCGAGACCCTTCACGAGCGGCAATTTCTCCTCCAGGGCGGCGAGGATGCCGTGTGCCTCGGCGAGGGAGAGGTTGCGGTTCTTGATCTCGACGGCGAGGCTTCCTTCCGGGCCGAGGGCGAGGAGGTCGATCTCGTCCCCCCGGCGGTTCCACCAGGAGCCGATCTCTTCGTACCGCTCCGCGAGGTCACGGGCGAGAAGGGTCCGGATCATCTCTTCGAAGGCCCGGCCGGAGAACCCCCTCCACTCCCGGAGGATCCGGTCTTTCAGGAGGTCGAAGCGGCCGCTCTCGTAGAGGCTCATGTTCCGGTATATGTAAATAGCGTAAAACCGGAAGAAGTTGTCCGCAAAAGCGTATCTGCCCATCTTCGAGCGTTTCCCTCTTTCGGTGACCGGAACCCGGTACTCGATGACCCCGAGAAGGTCGACAAGGTCACGCAGGTACGGGGGGAGCGAGGTCGAGGGAAGGCGGACAACGTCGGCGATCTCCTTCTGGGATCTCTTCCCTTCAGCAATGGCGGCGAGGATCTCGTAGTAGGTCGCATGCTCCCGCCCGAACTCTTCGACCACGACATCGCTCATCTCCCGGCGGAGTGGGGCGAGGTCGTCGAGGACAAGCCGGTCGAGGGCGGTCTCGAGGTCGGTGCACCCGTACTTCTCGATGAACGTGTAGTAGTAGATCGTCCCGCCGAAGAGAAGGTAAAGGTCGAGACGTTCTGCAGGGTTCCGCACCCCAAGGTCTTCGAGGATGGCGAGGCATTCTTCTGGTTTGAACGGGCGGAGCGTCAGGATGTTGTCGGCACGCCGGAAGAGGGGAGCGTTTCCTTCGAGGAAGATCTCGCGGATCATTCCGACCGACGAGCCGGAGATGATGACGAAGAGGTGCGAGTCCCGCCCCTTCAGATCCCAGAACCGTTGCATCTGGGAGATGAACGAGGGATGAACCTTCAGGAAACGCTGAAACTCGTCGAAGACGACGATCAGAGGTTTGTCGTAGGAGAAGAGGAACTCAAGGAACGTCTCCGGGGTGTCGGTCTTGATGTAGCCGGGGAGGTTGAGCGCCTCTGCCGTCAGCCCCCCGAACTCCTCCATGAGAGCTTCGATGCTCTTGTTCCCATCGACGTAGAAGTAGAGGGCCGGTTTTCCCTTGCAGAACTCCTTGATGAGCTCGGTCTTGCCGACCCTTCGCCTGCCGGTGACGACGAGGAAGGAGGGAGTCCGGGCGTAGAGGTGCTCCATCAACTGGAGTTCCCGCTCCCTGCCGTAGAACCTCATAATGATTATAGATATAATAATTATAGGTATAATCATTGTGGTGCCGCCCCGGAGAGACACCCTTATCTCCCGGGAGGAACGATCCCCTGCCATGGCAGGGTCGGAGGCGGTCGCGGATCAGTTCTTCGGGGTGACGGGCCGGTGATCGAGGAGCACCTCCGGGCGGGGACGAGCGGTGCGCTCATGCGAATCGCGGCCCTCATCGCCCGGACTGGGGCGACCCCGAACACCCTCACCCTGCTCGGGTTTCTCGGGATGGGGGCTGCCGGGTTCCTCTGCGCCGCCGGATCGTTCTTCTTCGCCGGCCTCGTCGTCGCCGCATCCTGTGTCTTCGACGCCCTCGACGGGGCGCTCGCCCGGGTGACCGGCGCGGCTTCACTCTATGGCGCGTTCTTCGACTCGTTCCTGGACCGCTACGCCGAGGCTGCGGTCTACGGGGGGCTCGTCGTCTACTACACGGGGGCGGGAACGCCCTGGGGCGTCGAGGCCGCTTTTTTCGCCGCTATCGGTTCGCTGATGGTCAGTTACGCCCGGGCCCGGGCCGAGGGGCTCGGGGTCGAGTGCCGGACCGGGCTCTTTGCCCGGCCGGAGCGGATCGCGGTCATCATCATCGGGCTGGTGACGGGGCTCGTCCTCCCGGCGCTCGTCGTCCTCGCGGTCGCGACGAACATTACTGCGGTGCGAAGGCTCCTCGCTGTCCGGGGAGTTACGCTTTCTGTGTCACGGCCGCCTCGGTCACCGTGATCTCTTCGTTCCTGCCGCCGCTCCGCCCGACGATCCCGATTTTTAGGGCACATTTTTGATTTCTGCGCATTTTTCGGGGAGATCGATCCCGTTATATATGATTGGCGGTACAGTGTGACCCGGAGGAACTGCAAATGGCCATTTTATCAACCAACCAGCAGGAGATAGCAGAAAGGATCGATGCAGGTGCCGCCGCGGAAGTCTGGCGGGACTGGAAGTGGCAGGTCCGGCACGCGATCACTGGGATCTCCACGTTTGAGCGGCTGCTCGGCGTATCGTTCGGAGAGGACGAGCGGCGGGAGCTGGAAGAGACCGCAAGCAGGTTCCCCCTGAGGATAACGCCGTACTACCTCTCGCTCATTGATCCAAAGGATCTCTGGAACGACCCGATCTTCATGCAATGCTTCCCGTCGCCGGCGGAGCTGCAGGTCGAGCCCGACGACATGGAGGACCCGCTTGCCGAGGACGCCGACCACCCGGCTCCCTGCATCACCCACCGCTACCCCGACCGGGTGCTCTTTTTGGTCAGCAACGTCTGCGCCATGTACTGCCGGCACTGCACCCGGAAGCGGAAGGTCGGGGACGTCGACTCCATCCCCTCAGAGGCCGAGGTGATCGAGAGCCTCGACTACATCCGGGAGAACCCCCAGATCCGGGACGTCCTCCTCTCCGGGGGCGATCCGTTCATGCTTCCCGACGACCGCCTCGACTGGATCCTGACCGAACTCGACGACATCGAGCACGTCGAGGTGGTCCGGATCGGCACCCGGGTTCCGGTCGTCCTCCCCTACCGCGTCACGGATGAACTCTGCGCGATGCTCGCCCGGCACCACCCGCTCTGGGTGAACACCCACTTCAACCACCCGGCGGAGATCACGACATCCTCGCAGAAGGCGCTCGCACGGCTTGCCGATGCCGGCATACCGCTCGGCAACCAGACCGTCCTCCTGGCGGGGGTGAACGACTGCCCCCGGATCATGAGGACCCTGGTGCAGAAACTCGTCAGGAACCGGGTCCGCCCCTACTACCTCTACCAGTGCGACCTCTCCGAGGGGCTCACCCATTTCCGCACCCCGGTCTCCAAGGGGATCGAGATCATCGAGAGCCTCATCGGGCATACCAGCGGGTTTGCCGTCCCGACCTACGTCATCGACGCTCCCGGCGGCGGCGGGAAGATCCCGGTAATGCCCCAGTACCTCATCTCCTGGGCCACGAACCGGGTGGTGCTCCGGAACTTCGAGGGAGTGATCACCACCTACCGCGAGCCCGATTCCTACGAGCCGGTCTGGTGCGACCGCAAGTGCGCGACCTGCGGGCAGTACCTCAGGCTCGAGGGCGCGGACGAGTCCAAAGCGGTCGGGATCGTCAAACTCCTCTCGGACGAGGATCCGACGACAGCACTCGTCCCGGAGCACACCGAGCGGTTCGAGCGGAGAAATGAGTCCTGATACCGTCACGACGATCGGCGGCACCCTCGTCCAGCACGGACGGTTGAGCGACCGGATCTACGTGATGCACCTCTCGCCCGCCGACCTTCCTGGAATTCTCGACGACCTCGATGCGCTCGCACAGAGAGAGCGCTACACGAAGATATTTGTAAAAGTGCCGGCCTCCGCCCTCCCGCTCTTCATCGCCCGGGGCTACATCGTCGAGGCGCGGGTTCCCCGGTTCTTCCGGGGCAGGGAGGACGGGTATTTCGCGGCGAAGTTCTTCGATGCGGATCGCAGGCAGGAGTCGGCCGATGTCGCCGCGGTCATCGCGGCCGTCCGCGAGAAGGCCGGCGATGCCCGCCCCGCCGGCCTCCCGCCGGGCTGGAAGTATGCGCCCGGGTCAGAGGACGACGCCGACGACCTGGCCGCGCTCTACGGCGAGGTCTTTGCGACCTACCCGTTTCCCATCGCCGATCCCGGCTACCTGCGGGAGACGATGGCCGGGGACTACCGCTACTTCACCGTCCGCACCGCCGACGGCCGGCTTGCCGCGGCCTCCTCGGCGGAGATCTACCGCGAGGACGAGAACGTCGAGATGACCGATTTCGCCGTGCACCCGGATTTCCGGGGCCAAAACCTCTCGGGCTTCCTCCTCTCCCGGATGGAGGGGGAGATGCGGGCGGCCGGGATGAAGATCGCCTTCACCATCGCCCGGGCGCTCTCCTACCCGATCAACGCCACGTTCGCCCGGGCGGGGTATGCGTGGGGCGGGACGCTCGTCAACAACACCAACATCTGCGGCGGGTTCGAGAGCATGAACGTCTGGTATCGGCCACTCGTGAGGTGAGGAGAAGGTCCGCCGCCGGTGTAAGGATGGGTGTCGTGCCGGCTTTTGGGGCGCACGCTCGTCTGCCGGTGTGATATGGAGAATGGACATCGGGTTACGTCGGTCGGGGTGTCGCGGCAGAGATGCTGCGTCAATCCCGGTTGATGTATACTCCAATGCGGTCCCTAAGTTCTGTCCGGTTGGCTGGATCTCGGTGCAGTCCTGTACCTGGAGGAGATCTATCACGTTGGATCCATCCGGCATCTTCGGCTCGTGCCGGCGCGGCGAGGAGCACGAGGGAAGCGATGTGGACATCCTGGTCGAGTTCTCCGAGGTGCCGGGGATCTTCGGGTTCCTCAGGCTCGAGCGGTACCTCTCCGAGATCCTCGGAAGGAAGGTGGACCTGGTTGAAAAGAGCGCACTCAAACCCCGTATCGGCCACCGTATCTTGAACGAGGTTCTCTACGTATGACGGCTCCGAGAAGCGCCCTGAGTGGACACATTTTGTTCCACATGGAACATTTTTGAACCAATACCTGGAAACGGCCCTGTCTGCCTTGCCTTACCCATCGCCATGCACCGGTTCGGGGCGGTGCCGCCGGGCCTGATGCATCCGGAGGTAATCGGATCGGGAAAGAGCGAAGTTTCCGGCATTTTGAAAGAACGCATCGATCAGGTCGGCCTGTTCGCGGCTCCAGACCTCGTTTGGAACCTCCCTGACCCGGAGGGCATGCCTCCGAACAAAGACCGGCCGCTCCTGCCGGTTCTTCTCGCGATCAAACCCCAATTCCATACGGCTCCCCCCTGACCTGCAGGCACTCCATGAACGATCGCAGGAGATCGCCATCCAGCATCTCCCGGAACACACCCGGGGCATCCTTGACACTGTCACTCGTCCGGCCCTTCTAAGAGCCGCACTGCTTTTTCCCTGAGGCGTGAGATGTCCCCCTGGTGCAGGCGCTCCATGGAATCGAGCAAGTCTGCACAGAACGTCTCAGCCTCCTCTATCGAGTCACGGACATCCTCTGCCGTGATCGCGAAGTCCACATAGTACTGCTTATCGATTCGCTCTCTTTTGGCGGCGACAATCCGGGAATTGTCAATTCCATACAGGTTCTCAAGGAGGATCGTTGCGCCGGAGTGGTTTTCGCATTTTATACCGGTCTTGAAGAGTAGGGCAAGCACCATGTAGTACATGCTGTAGTATGCCATCGATACCGTCTCTTCAAGCCGCCCGTTCTCGAGCAGGATCTTTGCCGAGACGAGAAAACTCTCTGACTTCTTACGGTATGCCTCCTGGATCTGAGTGCTTGGCTCAACGAGCCGGATCTTCCCTTCATCGTAGAGTTTACTCAAAAACCCCTGTTTTTTCATAATACCGTTCGACTCCCTTCACGATGATGTGATTCTTTGCGATCTCCCGAATCAACAGATTTTCCGGATCCCAGGCTCCGATCTTCACGCTGAGCCTCGAGTGGCAACGCTCCAGTTCTCGTTTCACCTCTCTATCATCTGTCTCGATATAGAGATCGATGTCGCTCTTCTCATCCGCAGTTCCTTTCGCATAACTGCCGAAGATTATGGCAAGCGGGATATCCCGTCTCTCCTGGATCGTCCTGATGACTGATCGTAGATGAGGGGCCTTTTCAATCAGGTTTCCGAGCGCGTACCACTCCACTACATAGACGTGCACCCGCGCTTCAAGAGTTTTCTTCAGGAAATAGGTTCTATTTTTCCCCTCTATCCTGAAGTCTACGACGTTCCCGTCTAATAAGTCCTTAAGTCTCCGCAACACGGTGGTGTGTGAAACGTTCAGATCTTTTGCAAGTTTGCGGGGGTGCGAGTCGCCCCTGAGCAGGAGAGCAACGATCTTGATGGACACATTTTGTTCCACATGGAACATATTTGAACCAATCGGTAAAAAGGTTGTGGCTGTTCCTGGCTAAACACCGGAACGGCGGATCGCGCCTGCCTTGTCGACTCACGTGAAGACCTGCCGGTGACGGGGTTGTGTGAAGCGTTTCCGGCTGTAAAAAAGCGTTACCGGGGGTTCACGCAGAGCCTTCCCGCTCCGCGTCCTTCTTCCGGTAGCCTTCGAGCAGGATCGTCGTCAGGTTCTTGACGGGCACGTCCGTGCAGTCCGCGATGTGGAACTCGCAGAACGGGCAGACCGTCACCACGACGTCCGCGCCGGTCGCCTTCACGCACTCGTCGCGCTTCGCCCCGAGGGCACTGGCCTCCTCAGGCACCCCCGACCGGACGCCGCCGCCGGCACCGCAGCACTGCGTCGGCATCTCCACAAACTCCCGGACGGCCCCGCGGAGGAGCGTCCGCGGCTGCTCGCTGATCCCCTGGCCGCGGAGGAGGTGGCAGGGGTCATGGTAGGTCGCCCGGATATCGAGCTTCGCCGGGGGCTCGATCCCGTACTCGGTGAGGATCTCCGTGACGTCTTTGACCGTAAACGGCGTCTCGTAATCGTTCTTCAGCGTCGCCCCGCACCCGGCGCAGATCGTCATCACGGTTGTGATCCCACGGCTGGCGAAGGCCTCGATGTTCTTCTTCTTAAGATCCTCTACATACGACGTCTGCCCCGTCCGGATCAGCGGCGAACCGCAGCAGACCTGGTCGTGGGGGACGATCACCCGGATGCCGTTGCGCTTCATCACTTCCATCGCGTCGAGCGCCGTCTGCGGCACCCGGCCGTTGAACATGCACCCGACGAAGAACCCCACCTCGCCGCGGACGGGGCCGTCGGGCTCGATCACCTCCGGCACCTGCTCGAGGAATGTGGCTTTCGTCCGCTCGACGCTCCGGCCGGTCTCCTGCACCAGCCGTGCCACCTCCTGGTGGCGGGGGAGGGTCAGCCCGCGGCGGTTCGCGATCTCACGGAGTTTCTCGATCGCTTTGCCCGGGATCTCGATCTCTTTCGGGCAGACCTCCGTGCAGCGCTTGCAGGTCGTGCAGTAGAAGAGCCCCTTCTCGATCGCGTCGGTGATCCTGTCCCCCGAGTCGCGGGGATCGAGGGCGAGGCGCATCTCCTGCCGGAGCACCGTCGGGCCGGCGAACTCCGTCACCTGGAGCGCCGGGCAGGCCGATACGCAGCAGAAGCACTCGATGCAGTCCCGGAGCGGCTTGATCGCCTCGATCTCCTCTTTTGTCGGGAGCCCTGCATCCGGTGCCGGGCATATCCGGGCGATCTTCGCGATCACCGGTTCCAGGTCGACCACCAGGTCTTTTAAGACCGGGAGCGCCAGCGGTTCCACCGTCATCCCGTCGCGGGCCTCCTCCATGCAGGCGAGGACGGGCTTTCCGTCCACCCGGACGGCGCAGCTCCCGCACTGCCCCGACCCGCAGCAGTAGCGGTAGGCAAGGGTCGGATCGTGCCCGTCGCGGACGGCGTGGAGGGCGTGGAGCACCCGGGCCCCCTCGTTGACCCGGACGACGTACTCCTCGACGTGCGGCTCCGTATCCATCGCCGGGTCGAAGCGCGAGACCCGGAGGGCGATCGTCTTCATGCCGTCACCTCCCGCCGCTCGATCCCTTCCCGGGCGAGCGAGACGTAGGTGTGGGAGAACGGCGACGCCGCCGGTTCGGTCACGATCTCCGCGTCCAGCCGGACGTGGGCTCCCCGGTTCTCGGGCCGCAGGAGAGCGCACCGGACGATCAGGGACGCCGTGGTGCACATGTTCCGGACCATACAACATTCAAGCAGGTTCGCGGTCGAGGCGGCGCAGAGCCGCTGGTCGGCGAGCCGGCGGATGTGCGTTAAGGCTGTCCGGAGGTCGGGGGCGTTCCGGAAGATCCCGGTCTGGCTCCACATCGTGAGTTTCAGATCCTTCCTGACGTCTGCGGGGTTAACCGCCCCCTCGAAGAAACCGTCGAGCATCCGGAGTCTCTCGTCGATTGCGGCCTCATCATGCCGGCCGCTCCGTGCGGGCGCCTTCCCGGCGAACTCCCCTGCCCGTTTTCCGAAGACCTGCGTGTCGGCAAGGGCGTTCCCGCCGAGGCGGTTTGCGCCGTGCACCCCGCCGGCAACCTCCCCGCAGGCGAAGAGGCCGGGGATGGTCGTCCGGCACTCCGGGGTGATCCGAACCCCGCCCATGATGTGGTGGGCGGTCGGAGCGACCTCCATCGGCTCCCGCCGGATGTCGACGCCGAACGCGAGGAACTGTTCGAGCATCACCGGAAGCCTGCTCTCGATCGTCTCCGCCGAAAGGTGGGTCACGTCCAGGTAGACCCCGCCCCGGTTCGTTCCCCGGCCTTCCAGCACCTCGGTCGCGATCGCCCGCGCCACCACGTCCCGGGTGGAGAGTTCCATCCGCTCGGGGTCGTAGCGCTCCATGAACCGCTCCCGCCGTGCGTTCAGGAGTATCCCCCCCTCGCCCCGGACGGCCTCCGTCACCAGGCGGCCACGGGCGTCGTAGGGGTAGACGGCACCCGTCGGGTGGAACTGAACCATCTCCATATCGATCAGCTCCGCCCCCGTCCGGTAGGCCATCGCGAACCCGTCCCCGGTTCCGGCGGCGGAGTTCGTGGATATATCGTAGACCTGCGTCCCCCCGCCGGTCGCGAGCACCGTCGCGTCGGAGCGGAAGAGCACGACGTCCCCGTCCCGGTCGAGAGCAATCGCGCCGGCGACCGCACCGTTCTCGTCCTTGATGAGATCGATGACCGAGACCTCCTGGTAGAGGTGCGTATCGGTCGCATCGAGCCGGTCGAGGAGGGTCATGATCATCTCGTGCCCGGTTCTGTCCCCGGCATAGCAGGTTCGGGGAAACCGCTGCCCGCCGAACGGCCGTTGCGCGACCTCCCGGTTCTCCGTGACGTCGAAGACGGCGCCCCACCGGACGAGGTCGGCCATCCGCTCCGGCGCCTCGCGGACCAGCGCGTCCACGAGCGCCGGGTCGTTCAAGTACGCCCCGCCTTTCAGTGTATCCTCGCGGTGGACGTCGATCGAGTCCTGGTTCCGCAACACGGCGTTGTAGCCGCCTTCCGCCATCGTCGTGCACCCGCCTTTGCCGGCGATGGTCTTGGAGACCATGACCACGCCGCCGTACCGGGAGGCCTCGATGGCGGCCCGCACCCCGGCGCCGCCGCTTCCGACAACCAGCACGTGCGCGTCCACAATCTCGTCTACATGCATCTTATTAGTCGGTGCGTTGTATAATACCATAAAGTAATTGCAGGGGACTAGTGAGCCAGAATGAGGCTTTTAATGAAATTTGGCGGCACTTCCGTCGGAGAGACGGACTGTATCGGGAGGGTCGCGGATATCGTGGAATCGCATCGTAGCGCAGGCGACGAGGTCGCGGTAGTCGTATCGGCATGCTCGGGGGTCACCGACCAGATCATCGCGGTGACCGACGAGGTCATGGCAAGCAAGGAGCAGCCCCGGATCGAGAAGTTTCTCTCGGCGATACGGGAGCGGCACACCCGGCTCCTTGACAGGGTGGCGCCCGACCACGCCCGCGAGGTGACCGCGGTCATCGACGACCGGCTCACCCGGCTGCAGAACATCCTCACGGCGGTGCATACCTTAAAGGAACTGACCCCCCGGTCCCGCGACTACATCATCTCCTTCGGGGAGCGGCTCTCCGCACCGATCGTCTGCGCCGCCCTCAAGCAGCGCGGCATCCCCTCGGTCGTCCTCGACGGCGTCGAGGCCGGGATCGTCACGACGGGGAATCACGGGGACGCCCGGGCCCTCCCGGTCAGCGAGGAGAACATACGTGCCCGGGTCGCCCCGCTGCTCGCCGATACCGTCCCGGTGATCATGGGGTTCATGGGAGCGACCGAGCAGGGCGTCGTCACCACCCTCGGGCGGAGCGGTTCCGACTACTCGGCCGCCGTCGTCGGCGCCGGGATCGATGCCGACGAGATCTGGATCTGGACCGATGTCGACGGGGTGATGACCTCCGATCCCCGGATCATCAAAGACGCCCGGGTGCTCGACGACATCTCCTACCTCGAGGTGATGGAACTCTCCTTCTTCGGCGCGAAGGTTCTTCACCCACGATCGATCGAACCCGCGATGCAGAAGAATATCCCGATCCGGGTCAAGAACTCGTTTAAGCCCGATGTCCCCGGCACCCTCGTCCTCCGGGACAAACACCAGGAGAAACGGGTGGTCAAGGCCCTCGCCCTGATCGAGAAGGTGGCGCTCGTCAACATCAACGGCGCCCAGATGGTCGGCCGCCCCGGCGTGGCGAAGACGATCTTCTCCGCGCTCGCCGAGCGAGAGGTGAACGTCATGATGATCTCGCAGGGTTCGAGCGAGGCGAACATCTCCCTCATCATCGACGAGTCGCACCTGGACGCCGCGATCGCCGCCCTCAACCCGATCGTGAAACTGGGTGTCGTCCGCGAGGTCACCTACGACCGGGACGTCGCCGCGGTCGCGGTCGTCGGTGCGGGAATGGCCGGCACGCCCGGAACCGGCGGCCGGATCTTCGCGGCGATCGGCCGGGCCGATGTCAACATGATGATGATCTCGCAGGGTTCAAGCGAGGTGAACGTCTCCTTCGTCGTGAAGGCCGGGGATGGAAAGCGTGCCCTGCAGGTGCTGCACGATGAATTCCGGCTATCGGAGAACTCAGATGACTACTGAAGAACATACCTACCGCGAAGCCGGGGTCGATATCGACCTCGAGGCCCGGGCGGTCCGGGCGCTGATCGATTCCCTCACCTACCGGAGATCCGGCGACTTTTCGATGCTCGGGAAGGTCGGGCACTTCGCCGGACTGATCGACTTCGGGCCGTATGTCCTCGCGCTTGCCGTCGACGGCGTCGGCACGAAGATGCTCGTTGCCGACGTGCTTTGTGACTGGAGCACCGTCGGGATCGACTGCATCGCGATGAACGTCAACGACCTCTACGTGATGAACCTCGAGCCCGTGGCGTTCGTCGACTATATCGCGACCGATGCGCTCCTGCCCGAGAAGATGGCCCAGATCGGCGAAGGGCTGAACGAGGGGGCGAGGCTTTCGAACATGAACATCGTCGGCGGCGAGACCGCGACCCTCAAGGGGCTCGTGAACGGTCTCGACCTCGCGGGAACCTGTCTCGGGGTTCAGAAGAAGGAGAAGATCGTCACCGGCGAGGGGATCGTTCCCGGCGATCTGATCGTCGGGGTTCCCTCGAGCGGCATCCACAGCAACGGTCTGACCCTTGCCCGGAAAGTCGTCGAGGACTGCGGATCCTACGAGACCCGTCTCTCGAACGGCAAGACCCTCGGCGAAGAACTCCTGACGCCGACCCGGATCTATGCCGAGGTGCTCCGGGTGACGGAGGCCTGCGAGATTCACGGGATGTGCCACGTCACCGGCGGCGGCCTCCTGAACTTCAAGAGACTCAGCGAGTACGGGTTCTCTTTCACCGATCCTCTCGAAGTCCCCGAGATCTTCTCCTGGCTGCAGGAGAACGGGAAGATCAGTGACGCGGAGATGTACCGGACCTTCAACATGGGCATGGGCTACGCCTTCGTCGTCCCGGCCAAAAGCGTCGCTGCGATCCGGGCAATCGTCCCCGGCGCCCGGGTGGTCGGCGAGGTGACGGAGGAGCCCGGCGTGCGGTTGAAGGGTGTGGAGATCCGGTGAAGGTTCCTCTTCCCCCTCTTTGAACGGTTCCCGGACCACTGGAACCCGGCGCAATTCTTATCCTCCGGCAGCCAGAGAGTACCCGCAAGGGAGCAGAGATCGATGGCAGACGTCTATTTTGCCGGTATTCGGGCACGCGGTCACCAGGAGAGCAAAGTCGCGAAGATTCGCCGTCTCTTTGACGCGGCCGGGTTTGACGCGGCTGTCCGGCCGGGAGACCTTGCGGCCGTCAAGCTGCACTTCGGCGAGCGCGGGTGCGACACCTACACCCACCCGCTCTTTGCCCGGCAGGTGGTCGATAAGATAAAAGAGCGTGGAGCGCAGCCGTTCCTCACCGATACCGCCACCCTCTATGCCGGGAGCCGGGCCGACGCCGTCCGGCACACCGTCACCGCGATCGAGCACGGGTTCGCCTACGCGGTGGCCGGCGCCCCGGTCATCGTCGCCGACGGCCTCACCGGCGGGTACTGGAAGGAGGTCGCCGTCGGGGGGAAGCACTTTGAGCGCGTCCGGGTTGCCGGGAGCATCCTCGACGCCGACAGCATGATCGTCCTCTCGCACGTCAAGGGCCACGACCTCGCCGGGTTCGGCGGCGCGATCAAGAACCTGGCGATGGGCTGCGCCCCGCCGACGGGAAAGGCGGAGCAGCACGCGGGGCGGCCGTTCGTGGAGGTAGAGCGGTGCGGCGGGTGCGGGAAGTGCACCACGGTCTGTCCACGGGCGGCGATGACCCTCGCCGACGGGCGGGCGGTGCTCAACCCGGAGCACTGCGTCGGGTGCGGCGACTGCATGCGCTCCTGCCCGACAGGCGCGATCGAGTTCGACTGGACGACGGAGATCCGGCCGTTCATCGAACGGCTCTGCGAGTACGCCCTCGGCGCCGTTCGCGGCAAATCCGGGAGGGTCGGCTACATCAACTTCCTCCTCAACATCACCCCGGACTGCGACTGTGTCTCCTGGAGTGATGCGGCGGTCGTCCCCGATATCGGGATCCTCGCCTCCACCGACCCGGTCGCGATCGATCGCGCGAGTTTCGACCTCGTCAACAGCGAGCAGGGGTTCTCCCGGACACAGCTCGGAGGGAACTTCGCTCCTGGAGAGGACAAGTTCAAGGGGGTCTGGGACTACACGGACGGCAGGTACCAGTTCGAGTATGCGGCTACCATTGGGCTCGGGGATGCCGATTACCGGCTGATCGAGGTGTGAGATGACGACCGGAAGAGTTGTGCTGCTCTGCGGGAGCCCCCGGCCCGGGGGGAACACCGCAAAGGTGCTCGGGGAGTGCGCGAGAGTCCTCGAGCGCGAGGGTATCGAGACCGAGACCGTCTCGCTCGAAGAGATGCGTATCCTCTCCTGCACCGCCTGCGGGCTCTGCACCAACGGGGAATGCGCCCTCGATGACGGCCTGAACGAGATCATCGAGAAGATCCGGGAGGCCGAGGGGTTCATCGTGGGAACCCCGGTCTACTTCGGGACGGCGCGGGGCGACGTCACGGCGGCCCTGCAGCGGATCGGGATGGTCTCGATGGCGTCCGACTCCTTCCTCTCGCGGAAGGTGGGCGGCCCTATCGCCGTGGCCCGGCGGGGCGGGCATACCGCCACGCTCCAGGAACTGCTGATGTTTTACCTCATGAACGATATGATCGTGCCGGGTTCGACCTACTGGAACATGGTCTTTGGGAGGACGCCGGGCGAAGCCCTGGGCGACGAAGAAGGGATGAAGACGGTTCGGCGGTTCGCCGAGAACGTTGCATTCCTGATCAAGAAACTCGGCTGAACCCCGAGGATCTCCTGCCCGGCGAGAGAACGGGAACGTCTCCCCGGACTATACGGGGAATAACCTTTTTCATCCTCTCCGATGAGGGATCAGTATGGATCTTTCGTCTGAGGCGATCGTTTTGGATGTCGCGGATACGGCGCCGTTGACCCGGCGGGAGATCGCCGACCTCCTGCCGGAAGTCCCGGACTGGTCGCTCGAAGAGGGGCGTCTTACCACCCGGTTCGCCTGCAAAGGGTTCGATGAAGCGGTGACGTTCCTCAACGAGGTCGCCGAATTTGCCGCGCGAGAGAACCATCTCCCGGATCTCGGCATCCACGCGGGCCGGTTCGTGGATGTCGCCTGGTATACCTACGCCATCGGCGGACTCTCCCGGAACGACTTCATCATGGCCGCACGTCTCTCCGAGTGGCTCCGGTGCCGGCAGGGGGGTTTCCTCTAGCCGGTGCCGAACGCCCGCATGACCCGTGTTCTGATGGCCTCTTTCGGGAGCGCGC
The DNA here is from genome assembly GCF_001602375.1 of Methanoculleus horonobensis. NCBI lineage: Archaea > Methanobacteriati > Methanobacteriota > Methanomicrobia > Methanomicrobiales > Methanomicrobiaceae > Methanoculleus > Methanoculleus horonobensis. Next base: position 539,492 of record NZ_BCNY01000015.1, read on the forward strand.
CGACCACCCGGTCGACCAGCATGCCGTTCGCGAAGAACAAGAGCGTGGGTATCGCCGTTATGCTGAAACTCGACGCGATTTTGGGGTTTTCGTCGACGTTGCACTTGCCGAAGGTCACCCTGCCGGCGAAGTCCCGCGCAAGGTCCTCGACGACCGGGGCAACCATCCGGCAGGGGCCGCACCATTCCGCCCAGACGTCGATGACCAGGGTGGGGTGCTCCTGCAGGGTATTCTGGAACGCACCATCGGCGATCTCGATGACGCCGCCCGGTGTTCCCGTGAACCGTTCCTCGAGTTTCCGGAGACGTTCTTCCCGGAGACGCTGCAGTTCGTCGTCAAGCGGCCTTTCTTCTTCCATATGACGGAAGTATGCCGCTCGTTCATATTAAATGATTAGCCCCGCACCAGGCACCGGTGTCCCGGGACGCGCACCCGTCCGGCCCGCACAAAGGTATATATCTCCCAAAAAACAATGCATATACCTCACAGGACAGAAGCGAGGTGGGGTAGTCAGGATATCCCGGCGGGCTCATAACCCGTAGATCGATGGTTCAAATCCATCCCTCGCTATGAGAGACTCTCTTGCGTTTTTGCAGCTTTTTCTTCGTCATCCATCTCCTGCACCTTTGGGGTTCTTTCACCTGACGGGAGTGCACGCCGAGATTCGATCTGCCCAAAATAGGGGTTTTGACCCGCGCAAAACGTGTACGGGCTCTTTTTAACCCAGAAGAGGGAAAAAATCCCGGCGTGCCGGAAAAAGAGATGGTGTTCCGGAAAGGCTGTTTACGTCCGTTCCTTCCCGGCCTTGAAGGTCGAGAGATCGGACTGGTGGGTGCCGGCCACGTAGTCCACGACAGAGTGGCAGCTCTTCTCCCCGTTGATATCCACCGGGTAGCACCCCGTCAGGCACCCGGTGCAGAGGTTCCGTTCGCCGCACCCGATCGCCTCCACCAGGTCATCGAGCGGGATGTAGGTGAGCGACGTCGCACCGACGCTCTTGCGCACCGTCTCGATCTCCTTGCCGCTCGCGATCAGTTCCGTGCGGGTGGGCATATCCACCCCGAGGTAGCAGGGGGCGATGATCGGCGGGGAGCCGACCCGGAGATGGATCTCTTCGGCCCCTGCATCCCGGATCATGTTCACGATCCGGCGGGAAGTCGTCCCCCGGACGATGCTGTCGTCGATGAGCACCACCCGCTTGTCCTTCAGGTTTCCCCGAACGGTGTTGAGTTTGATCCGGACCGCCCGCTCCCGCTGCTCCTGGGTCGGCATGATGAACGTCCGGCCCATGTAACGGTTCTTCATCAGCCCCTCGATGAACGGGATCCCGGACTGCTCGGCGTAGCCCGCGGCATACGCGATCCCGGAGTCGGGGACCGGACAGGCCGTATCGGCTTCGACGGGATTCGCATCGTAGAGTTTCTGCCCGATCCGGCGCCGGACGTCGTAGACCAGCGTCCCGTCCATCACCGAGTCGGCGCGGGCGAAGTAGACGTACTCGAAGATGCAGTACGCCTTCCGGTTCGTGGTCGCGATCTGGGTGGAGGTGAGCCCGGACTCATCGATCCGGATGAGTTCGCCGGGACGCACGTCCCGGATGAACGTGCCGTCAAGCGCATCGATCGCCACGCTCTCCGACGCCACGATGTAGCCGTTCTCGAGTTTCCCGATGCAGAGCGGTTTGATGCCGAGCGGGTCGCGGAAGGCGTATACGGTATCGTTCAGGAGCGCCACGGTGGCGTAGGAACCCCGTAGCCGCCGCATGCAGAGCAGGACGGCATCCTCCATGCTTTTGGAGGTCCGGAGCGCATCGGCGATGATGTTGCCGATGATCTCGGTATCGGTCGTGGTGCAGAAGATCTGCCCCCGGTGCTCGTACTCCTCGCGGAGTTCGGCCGTATTGACCAGGTTGCCGTTATGGGCGATCGAGAGATCGAGCCCCCGGTACCGGAAATTGAACGGCTGAACGTTCTCCGGGACCTTTGACCCGGTTGTCGGGTAGCGGACGTGTCCGATTCCGGCGTTCCCCCGCAGATCCTGCAGGGTCTGACTGTTGAAGACCTCGGCGACGAGCCCCTGGGCTTTGTGCGTGTACAGGGTCGTGCCTTCAAAAGTAGAGATCCCTGCGCTCTCCTGCCCCCGGTGCTGGAGAGCATACAGGGCGTAGTACAACGGAAACGAGACACCGCCAGCATCGACGATGCCAACGATACCACACATGATGCAGCTCTAATGCGTCGGTACCTTTGCCTTCTTCTCCGTCCAGCGGTAACTGCGGATTCTCCGGCTTTTGCCGAATCCACAGGCCGCACAGACCTTGTGCTGTGCGTGGAACGAGATCTTGCCGCATCGCCTGCAGGCGATGTGAGTACGCTTCTGGCGTTTGCCCATCGATGGTGTGCCTTTTGACATTTTCTCACCTAATGTTATTCGACTGAAGGGGTAATGTAGATCACATTGTCACCGCGGACGATCAACGTGCCGAGTTTCTGCGCCGCGCCGTCCACTTCTTCTTCTGCTTTGTCCAATACCAGATTCATGTGAACGTCGTATCCCTGGAGGATCCCCCGGATCTCTCTCCCACCTTTCAGGCTGATGATGACGGGCTGACGATTCAGTACCTGATCTAAAATATCCAACGGTCTTGGCGTCATATGATTACCCTTTGCCGTCCATTCTGGAGTAATATATTTGAGTGAGGAAGCTACTTAAATATAACCGCGTTGCTGCGCGAGAGTCAGCGCATCCCGAGGTTTCAAGACATGGCAAGGATTACTGTAAAAAAGCGTCACGTCATCCGGAAATCACAGATAAGCGAACTTCTCGAGCGGCTCGCCGACGAGATCGGCAGATCGGCCGACCTCTTCCGGTCGGACAGGATCGAGCGGGTGGAGACGGATGCTCCCGTCGGGATCTACCTCGTCGATAAAAAGCCCCTTCTGATGGGGGCCGAAGATTGGGCGTTTCCGACCCTGCGGGGGCTCGTCGAACACCCGATACCCGAGAGGCGGGTGGTGGTCGATTCCGGCGCGGTCAGGTTCGTTGCAAACGGCGCGGATGCCATGCGCCCCGGGATCGTATCGATCTCGCCGGACATCCGTGCGGGGCACCCGGTGCAGGTCGTCGAGGAACGGCACGGAAAACCGCTTGCTGTGGGGATTGCGCTCTACGATGCAGCCGATATGGAGCGACAGGAGAAGGGCAAGTCCGTTAAAAGCGTCCACTACGTCGGGGACGATCTCTGGAATCTGGAGATCTGACGGAGAAAATAATGGATACTATTAAATAAAATTCATTCCTCAATTTTTCTATGGTTAAAAAACTCTTTGACAGCATCCTCGGCAAAAGTCCAGCACGGAACGAAGAGGACTACATGGAACTCGATCTCGCCTCCTACGAGGGTTCGAGCGACGAAGAGCCGGCATCCATGTACATCAAGATCGCCACCATCGCCGATCTCAAAGATACTCCCCGCGTCAAAGACGAAGTCTACAACGGTAATATCGTCATCGTCGACATCGGGCGGCTGAAGATGGATAAGGTGACGTTCGAGCGGGTCTTAAAGGATCTTCGTGACGTCGCGAAGGACGTGAACGGCGACATCGTCGGCCTCGGCGAGCAGAAATACGTCGTTATCACGCCCATGTCCGTCAAGGTCTCCCGCGAGAAGATCGGCGGGGGCCTCTAGTGCGGGAGTCCCATCCGGGAACCTGTCCCGCCTGCGGGGGCGAGATCCGGATCGTCCATCACCGCCTTGACATCCCCCACTTCCCCGACATCCTCCTCGTCTCTATCGCCTGCGAGGCCTGCGGCTACCGGCACACCGACACCATCATCCTCGGGGAGGGCGACCCGGTTCGGTGGACGGTGCGTGTGGAGGAGCCCGAAGACCTCGCTATCCGGGTGGCGCGGAGCACGACCGGGAAGATCGAGATCCCGGAACTCGGCCTCGCGGTCGAACCCGGAACCGCCTGCGAGGGCTTCGTCACCAATATCGAGGGAATCCTCTCCCGTTTCGAGCAGGCGGTGGAGACGATCCTCGCGAACCCCGAGAGCGAAGACGAGCGGGCGGCCGCACTCAGGATGATGGAGACGATCGCCGCCGCACGGGAAGTGGCCTTCCCGTTCACGGTCATCCTCGAGGATCCTGCCGGAAACAGCGCGGTCGTCGGTGAGAAAGCCGAAAAGATGCTCCTTGATCAGGAAGAAGCCTGACCCTTTTTTCCAACCCCGTGAGGGTTAATCTGAAATAGAACCTCCCCCATACGGCAGCGCCGTGGGGTGAAGAGCAATGGCAACGATATCGGTAATGAAGTGGGAGAGCGAACAGGACGTCGATAACGCCGTCCATGACATAAAAGCGGAGATGGACGAGCGAGGCGGGCTCACCAAGGATACCGAACGGGCGATGCAGCACTCGTTCCTGGTGGCTGATCCGGACCTCACGAACTACTTCCTGCGGACGGTCAGGGCGCAGGTTCCTGAGGCGTTGCGCTACTTCGAGGAGCGCGGCGGCGGAGCGTAGGACAAGGAGCCTGAACGCCGGAAGTTCGCGAGGCGCCGGGTTACAACCCGGCTCTCCTGAGCATCGGCCGGACCTCGGCGCCCTCCATGTTCCCCGCAGCCCAGGTGTAACGCTCCCGGATTCCGGGGGGGAGGTCGCGTTCCGGTATTGAGATGAACCCGAACTCCGCGTAAAACCTGGTGAGGCTCTCGACCGCGTACATGTAGAGGTCGTCGTTGTGGCAGGCCGTGACCAGGGCGGTCATCGTCGTGCGTCCATATCCCCTATTGCGGCAGTCTTCGGGCGTGAAGACGCCGTCGACCTCCAGGCCGTCGGGATGCCTTCTGCACCGGGCGAGGGAGACGATCTGCCCTGCAAGGAAGGTCGCGAAGATCCGGTCCCGTGCGGGATCGCCGGCCGTGCCGTGATACTCGCGCCAGATCTCGTCCGCGGCGGAGAACTCCGCGCTTGTCAGTTCACGGACGTCCGGTCGGATTCCGGTCGACGTTCTGCCCGGTTCTGGAAGAACAGCAGTTATCATACCTTTCACCTCAGACAACCCTGTAGCCCTCGGACGGCACCAGGATCTCGAATTTCGCCCCTGTTCCGAACGTTCCGGTCTCGCGGATCGCGATCCCGGTGATGGCAAGTATCTCGTGGGCGAGGAAGAGCCCGTGCCCGTAGCCCTCTGCCTTCTGCGCAAAAAGACCTTCCTTCTCTGCGTCGGGGATACCGGTTCCGTCGTCCTCTACGATGACGGCACACCCGTCCGGGCGCAGCTGATACGTGACGACGATCCTGCTCGCCTTCGTCGCCGGCGCGAGCGAGTTCTCGAAGAGATGGATGAAGACCGTCGCGAGGTGGGGGTCGGCGAAGATCTCGAGCCGTTCCGTCCACGCGTCGAGGGAGGTGTCCCTGAAGGAGAGGCTGGCGGCTGCCTTCCTGACGGCCTGCTGCACGGGGATCCATGCCGGCGGCGATGTCCCGATGTCGCGGAACTCGCGGGAGATCTCGATCTGTCGCCGGATCCCGTTTGCGGCATCGTTTAAGTCGTCGATGAAGGAGAGTATCTCGGGGTCGTCGAACTTCATCGCACCCACCGAGAGGTGCCCGTACAGGACCGCAAGCCGGTTCGAGAGATCGGTGCGCAGGATTCCCGTGAGGATGTTGAGCTGGCGGCCGGCGTTCTGCAGTGCGGCCTCCGTCATGACCTCGTCGCTGACGTCCCGGATGGACTCGATCGCTCCGGTGACCCGTCCGCTCCGGTCGAGAAGCGCGGTCGCCGCGAACCTGATGTGTGCCCCCCGCCCGCCCCTGAGAAGGGGGGTGTAGATCTCCGCGACAAGGACGTCGCCTCTTCTCCTGACCGACGGGTACGCTGCCTCGGGATCGCCCTGGAGGATCTGGTTTGCAAGCAGCGGGCGCTGTTCGCCGTAGAAGGGCACGGCGTACTCGTATTCCCCCCGGCCGAGCATGGCTTCTTTCTTCACCCCGGTCATCTCCTCGATCGCGCGGTTCCAGGCGATGACCTCTCCCGTGCGGTCGATGGCGAAGGTCGCATCGGGCAGGAACTCGATGATCTGGTTCATCTGCTGCTCGGACTCACGCAGTTTCGTTGCGAGGTACGCAACCACGCCGCCGATGAGAACGAGGAGGATCGCCCGCAGGAGGATGGTGAAAATCAGCAGAGGGGCTGGCGGGGAGAGGAAGTAGGTCGTGACGGCGTAGATGGATGCGAAGCAGACGGAAAAGAGGATGCCCCGCCGCGGATACCAGTAACTCGCGAGGATGATCGGGATGGTGAGCGGGAGGGTGGGAAGGGGGAGAAGGCTCTCCGGTGCACCGATGACCATGGCAAGCAGGTTCCCGCCGAGGGTCAGCACGGCTAGCCCCGCGATGATCGCGATGCGGCGCGTATCGGTGACAAGCGCGGCCTGAATGTCGGTGACGTTCATGAGGGAAGCCTGCGGATATCGTCTCGGTTCATTCGGTCTGCCGGCCGGGAGCGCGGATCACCTTTGCCGGACAGAAGATCTCGAATCGTGCTCCGTTCCCGGGGATCCCCGTCTCCTGGATGGTGATCCCGGTTATGGCCAGGATCTCCCGCGCGAGGAAGAGGCCGAGTCCGGTATTCATGCCGTGTGCGTAGGTGAAGATCTTCTCCTTCTCGTCGGCAGGAACCCCCACCCCGTTATCCTCACAGAGGATGGTGTAGGTCTCTCCATCCTGTTTGAGGCTGAAGGCGATGGTGGTGACCGTCTCCCCGTATCGTAGCGCGTTCTCGATAAGGTTCGAGAAGACCTTCTCGATGAGCGGGTCGGCGAAGATCTCCACCCCCGCCGGAACGGCGTTCTCAAGGGTTACCTTGCCCGTCGAGATATATTTCTCCGACCGCTCCACAAGCGTCCTGATCTCCTGCCAGGTTGGAGCCGTCGCCCCCACCTTCTGGTACTCGGCCGTAAACCGGACGGTGTTGTTGATACGGTTCACCATCTCGGCAGCGCTCTCGACGTGGCGCCACGCGTTTGCCGGTTCACGCTCGCGCAGCACCTGCGCGAGGTCGAGATATCCCCAGAGCGCCGCGAGCTGATTTAAGAGGTCATGGCGGGTGATGCTTGCCATGAGCTGGAGTTTCCGGTTGGCATCCGCAAGCGCTTTTTCCACGCGGCGGCGTTCCTGGTTCTCGGCGGCAAGGCTCTCGTTGCTGCGCGAGAGATCCGCGACGGCGTCCTGGAGTTGTTCGTTTAAGGAGTGCAGCTGCTCCTGCGCCTCCTGGAGTTCGGTGTTCTTCGTCACTGCGACGGTGTATGTCGAGAGAAGGGTGTTTAAGATCTTGAGCCGTCCTGCGGCGATGGTATAGGTGCTGCCGGCGAAGGGAATCTCCAGTTCTGCGGGAGAGTCTTTTGGTTCGGGAATCTCCCGCGTCCGCATGACGGCCTCGATCTGGGAGCGGACGTGTTCCGGGTCGATGGGTTTCACGATGAAACTGTCTGCTCCCGATGCAAGCCCTTTTAAGACGTCGGCGGGATCGAAGAGGTTGGTGACCAGGATGACGGGTGTATCCGGGTTCTGCTGCTTGATCCGGCGGCAGAGTTCGTACCCGTCTATTCCGGGCATCATGATGTCGGTCAGGACGATATCGGGCATATCGATCTCCATCCTCCGCGTCGCCTCGGTGCCGTCGGCGGCCAGGGCGACCTCGTATCCTTCCGTCTCGAGGACGTGGCGAATGAACTCGGCCTGCGTCCTGCTATCCTCTACCACCAGAACGCTCATTCTCGTTCTTCCCTCATGCTTCCCTTCCATATCATCGCTCCTGGAGTTCTCCCTCGCGGCGACGCATCAGGCGCCGGACCATCTTGAGAAACTCTCCTGCCTCGAAGTTCTTCTTGACGATATATGCGTCCGCCCCGACCGCCTTTCCTCGTTCCCGATCTTCGGGCGAATCGAGCGAAGTGACCAGCGCCACCTGAATCCCGGCAAGGTGCCCGCCTTCGGCTCGTATCTTCTCGGTGAGCGTAAACCCGTTCATCCGGGGCATATCAACATCTGAAACGACCATATCAAACTCATGCTGCTTAAGCCTTGCGAATGCGTCGATCCCGTTGGCGGCGGTCTCCACCTGATATCCGGCCCCTTCAAGTATCTCCTGCAGCAGGGCACGCGACGTAACCGAGTCCTCGACGACCATGACCCGGCGCTCTGCCTCCCATGGCAGCATGGATGTCGATGCCGATCGCTCCGCCTGCATCGCGTCCTGGATCAGTTCGAGAGGGTCGAGCACGAGCGCCAGATGGCCGTCCCCGAGGATCACCGCCCCGTCGATCCTCCGCACGGAGATGAGCTGGCTGCCGAGCGGCCGGACGACGATCTCCTGCACCCGGATCACTTCATCGACCATACAGGCGATCTGCCCGGCCCCGTACGCGATGATGACAAGTGGCTTCGGCCGCTCCCCCGGTGCGACGGGGCCGGACGGGGGGATGCCCAGGGCATCGGTGAGCCGGATGACCTCGATCGTCTCGCCTGAGAACTGGATCGTCGCCCGGCCCTTAGAGGCGGTCAGGGAATCCGGCCGAACCCGGAGAACCTGCTTCACCTGCTGCATCGGGAGGACATATATCTGCCGTTCAGAGCGGACGAGCAGCCCGCGGAGGGTGGCCATGCTCACCGGAACGGTCAGGGTGACCGCCGTCCCTTTGCCGACGGCCGAGGAGATCGTCACCTCCCCCCCGAGACGGGAGACGGTATCTTCCACGATTGCAAGCCCGAGCCCCCTCCCCGAGAGATCGGTGACGATCCGGCTCGTGGTCATTCCCGAGCGGAAGATGAGCCAGATCGCCTCGCTGTCCGTGAGGCTTGCCTCCTCGTCCGCCGTGATCACCCCGCTCTCGACGGCGGTTCTCCGGATCGCGCTGCTGTCGATGCCGGCGCCGTCGTCGGCCACCTCGATGCCGACCCTGCTTCCCGACCGGGGGAAGACCCGGATCCGCACGGAGCCGGTGGCCGGTTTCTGCCGCTCCCTCCGGAGATCCGGGCTCTCGATGCCGTGATCGATGCTGTTCCGTATGAGGTGCATGATGGGGTCTTTCAACGCATCGAGGATACGCCGGTCGACCTCGATCTCGCCGCCCTCGATCGTGAGGTCGACCGATTTCCCCGAGGAGCGGGAGAACTCTCTCACGAACGCGGAGAACGGGGTGAGTATGGCTGAAGCCGGGAGGAGTGCGGCATCGTGGACGAGGTCGGATATCTCGGAAGTGCTCGTCTCGAGTGCCGACCGGTCGATCTCCATAAAACGCAGGTGCGAGGCGAGATCATGCTGGAGATTGGTCACGAACTCGCGGTTGTACTCCAGGAACTCGACTGCCCGCTGGAGCGGCAGGACAAGATCGGGAGGAATCGCTGCCTTCTCTTCCCCGAAAGCCCTCCTGCGGATCGTCTGCAGGTCGTTGAACGCCTGAGAGTGGTTCCACTGCCAGAGGGAGAAACGGGTCATCATCTCCTCGAGCTCGCGTATCCTCTGCGTGATGAAGAGCCGGGTCGTGAGGAGACTGTCGGCTCCGGCGGTGAGTTTGTCGAGTTTGTGGGCGGCGATCCGCACCGTGCCCCGGTCGCCCCTCTGTTCGCCGCCGTTATAACTCCAGGCCGTCCCGGGAACGTGGTTCTGGGCAGTCGAACCCGGTTCGGCCGGGCGGCCTTCGGGGGAACCGCTCCGGGCAGTCTCCTTCCCGCCGGGGATGGCCCGGAGCGCCCCGTTGATCTCCGCCGGAGAGACATCGGGTCTCTCTTCCCGGATAAGACTCCTTATGACCGCGATTGCCTGGTGAAAGAGGTCGAAGCCGTCCGCTTCCGGGACGTACTCACCCCGCTTCACAAGGGAGAAGACGGTCTCGAGGTTCTGGCAGATGGACTCGATCTCCCGGAGGTTGACCGCGCGCGATGCTCCTTTCAGGCTGTGGACCGTCCGGTAAACCTGCTCTACCAGCTCGGGCGTCGGCCCGGCCTTCTCGAGCGCGATCAGCCCCTCGGTGATTGTTTCAAGGTATCCGTCCGCCTCCTCGCGGAACGTCTCCAGGAGACGGGCACGGAATACGTCGTCCGATCCGGTCATGGCAGATCGCGTTAGACCCGATACTGCTGGGTGATCCTCTTTAAGCGGGCCCCGAGCTCGTGCAGGTCCTCGGCGGTCTTTTCCGCCTTATGGGTGGTCTCGAGGTTCTTCTGCGCCGCGTCCCGGATATTCTCCATCGCGCGCGAGATCTGGTCGACCCCCGATGCTTGCGTCTGGATCGAGGTGGCGATCTCGATGACCTCCTGCGAGGTGTCTGCTATCGACTGGGCAAGCACCTCGATAACCTCCTGTGCGTTGCTCGTCAGCTGGGCCGCGCTCGCGACGGACATGATCCCCTGCTCGGTCGAGACCGCGGTCGAGGAGACCCCCTGCTGGATATCGGTGAGGATTGCCCGGATGTTCGAGGTCGCTTTCTTAGACTGCTCGGCAAGGTTATGGATCTCGTTTGCGACGACGGCAAACCCTTTCCCGAACTCTCCGGCCTTTGCGGCCTCGATGGAAGCGTTCACCGCGAGCAGGTTGGACTGCTCGGAGATGTCGTTCACGGTCGCGATGATCTCACCGACGGCCTGGCTCTGTTCGGAGAGCCGGATGACGCTCATCCGGACGAGATCCATCTGCCGCTGGATCTGGTTCATACCTTCAAGGGTTTCGCGCACGGACTTCTGGCCGCCTTTCGAGACCTCCAGCGCCCGCATTGCCTTCTCGGAGACATCTTTCGTCTTCTGATTTACCAGTTCGGTCTTCTTCCTGACGCTCTCGACCGAGTCCGAGGTCTCGTTCACCGTCGTCGCGGTCTGGGAACTGGCCGCGGCGAGCTGGCTCGTGACCGCCAGGATCTCGTTTGAGGCGAGCGAGAGAACCGAGACGCCCTCGTATAGTTCCTCGCTGATCAATTTCATCAGCCGCGAGAGTTCGATCCCGATGGTGTTGAGGGCGTCGCGGTAGGCGACGAACTCTCCGGCGACCGGGATCTTCTCGTCGAACCGTGCGGTGAAGTCGCCGGAAGCGTAGAACCGTGCAAGCCGCATCGCCTCGTTCACCGGCTCGGTGATCGACTCGAGGGTCTTGTTGAACCCGGCGATGATCATCCGGTAGCCGCCGCGGAACGCCTTCTCGTCCCCGCGGATTGAGAGATCGCCTGCACGGGCGGCGTCGGTGAGTTTGAGCGTCTCTTTGTGGAGGTGGTCGAGCGACTGGACCATCATCGCGAGTGCGGGTCGGATCTCGTCGCCTTCGTCGGCGACCGGGAACTCCTGGACATACTCGCCGAGAGCGATCTTTTTGAGGTTCCCGACGACGTTCGTCTGGAGATCGCCGGCGAACTCGTCCATTGTTCTGGCCATGACCCCGATCTCGTCCTGCCGCCTGATGTTGAGCCGTGCGGAGAGGTGGCCGTTACGGAGCTCTTTGAGCATCAGCACGACCTGCTGCAGGGGATCGGAGATCGAGCGGCCGAAGAGGATGGCGATCGCGACGCCTATCGCGATGGATGCGAGGACGACGATGATGATGGTGTTCCTGATGGTGTCTATCGGCCCGGTGAAGTCGGAGAGTTCGGCACGGGAGACGATGTACCAGTCGAGCGGTTCGTAGTAGGTGTAGGCGTCGATGATATCGGTACCGTCGATCTGGTGACGGATGACCCCGACCTGGTTCTCGATCATCTCCTGGACGAACTCTTCGCCGGCCCAGTTCTCTCCCTCCTCGGACGGGTGCACGAGCAGCTGGCCGTTGCTGTCGACGACGAACATGTAGCCGTTTCTGCCGATGACCGTCTCTTTAAGGCTCGACTTGACGACGTCGAGCGTCTCCTGCTCCTCCGTCCCGACGAAGAGAACCCCGACGATGTTTCCGCGGCTGTCCTTTATCGGCTCGTACGCGGTGACGTAGCGCTTGCCGAAGAGATCCCTGCTCCCGTAGTAGGTCTCCCCCTGGTTCACCACGACGTCGTAGACGTTCTGGGTCAGTTCGGTCCCGACTGCCCGCGCCCCGTCATTTCCGATGACGTTTGTGGAGATCCTGACGGCATTGTCGTCGTAGACCTGGAAGACCGTCGCCGCGCCGCCGACCAGGGACTGCACCTGGTCGACGATCTCGAAGTTGTCGTTGATGACGTACGGGTTGCCGGTGCCGTCCACCAGGGCCAGTTTCCCGTCGATGACCTCGGGAGTCCCGCGAGCGTAGAAGTTCTCGTGGAGAACGTTGAGGTCGCTGTTCACCTTATTGCGGGTGAGTTTGTAGACATCGTTGGTCCATCCCCGCGCGTCGTGCACCTGTGTCTCGAGCAGTGTCTCGATCTGGTCGTTGATCACACCGCTCGAACTGGTGTACGCCACTATACCGAGCATAAGCGTCGGGATGATCGCCAGAAATAGGCAGATGACGAGGATCTTCGTCCCGACTTTCATGTCTGAAAAAAATGTGAGCATGATACTTCCGTTCCACTCGCTCCTGTACGACGACTTAATAGATTGATGCACACTTGGGGTTAAATAATGATCTGTCCTGCGAATGGCGCTCCTGTGTTCCCGTTCCTCATAATGAGCGTGTAATGTCGGTTTATTTTCGGGTCTGGTCAACCCCCAGCGCGGGGTCGGCGAGGATCGCCGCCGCATCGAGGACGAGCACCGATCCTTCCGTGACACCCAGGAGGTAACGCTGGGGGATCGGGGTCGTTCCGGGCTCTATGGGGGAGAACGGGTCGACCGGCCGGATGTAGATGTCCGTGATGTAGTCCGCAAGAATCCCGAAGGTCACCGTCCCGTCGGAGAGGACGATGACCCGGTTGAGGTCGGTCAGGCCGCGCTTCGGGATCCCGAAGAGCGCGCGGAGATCGACGACGGAGATGATCTCTCCCCTGACGGCACAGATACCGACGATGAAGTCGGGCACCCCGGGAACCGGGGTGATCTCGTGCATGATGAAGACTTCGCGGATGTACTGCGTCTTGATGGCATACTCCTGGTCAGCGAGCCTGAACGTGAGGAGTTCCGAGAACGGGGCCTCGCCGCCCGTCTCCTCTTCCGGCTGCGCGAACGCCCGCGCCCGTTCCGTAAGGATCTCACCGATTTTTTCGGCGTCGTAAGGCGGCGTCTCCCCGCCGGTGCCGGTCGTGCCGGTCGGAAGAGGGTACTGCGCGGTCTCTTCCCCTGCAAGGAACGCACCGAGATCGTAGATGATGATATCCCCGTCTTCGGTCCGCAGCACGCCGGGAGGAGAGGAGGCGTCGGTTTCCGGCGGGAGTTGCACCCGGCTCTCCTGCACTCCCCGCACCCCGTCCGCCCAGAGGGCCACGCATTCCCGGGAGGGGTGAGCGATGACGAGGACGTCGGTGGGGAGAGGAGGGCGGTCGGGGAGTCCGAGGAGACTCCGGAGCGAGTAGACGGGGACGGCTCTGCCGTGCAGATTCATGATTCCCGTTTCCCCGCGGCGTTTGCCGGTCCCGGGCTGGAGTTCCACCATGCCGACGACCTGCCGGGTCTCGGCGAGGGGGAGAGCACAGGCCAGCCCCTCAACGGTAAAGAACAGAAGATGCGTCATGGCGGATCATCGGATGTTCGAAGATTTGTCCCGGGTGAATAAAAGGTTACGGGGGGCCGTGCCGGTCAGGGTCCGAAGAGGTCGATGCCGGCGTTCGAGGTTCTGACGCTGACGGTCGGGCCCCCGGCGCCGAGCGTTCCCGAGACCGAGGTTCCCGTCGACTCTTCGAGCTGGAGCATAAGATTATGAACCGTTATCCTGCCGTTCGAGGTGGTGGCGGCCACCCGGGCATTCAGATCCTCTGCGAACCTGAGCGTGATGCCGGCGTTGCTCGACGATACCGTCATGTCTCCCCGGATGGCGGGTATTTCGGCGGTTATTGCTCCGTTCGAGGTCGCGAGACCCGTAATCCCTCCGCAGTCCTCCACCGTGATGCCGGCGTTGCTGGTCGTCGCCATGACATAGCCCTCGACGCCCGAGAGTTCGATCCGGCCGTTCGATGAGGTTGCCACAAGATCGCCGCCGGGGGCGCCGTTGACGGTCACCCGGCCGTTCGACGTCAGGAGTTCTGTTTCCGTAACCCGCACTCCCGAGAGTTCGATCCTGCCGTTCGAGCTCTCGACCCTCTGCAGGACGACGGTCGGGGGCAGGGATATCGTGTAGTCGACACTCACCCGCGGGTTGAAGCCGGTGTGCACCGTCTCTACCCGCAGTGGGTCGCCCTCCGTCACCTCGATCTCGACCTTATCGAGTTCGCCCCGGCCGTAGACGGATCGCTTGACCGCCGTGATAAGGACGTCATTCCCCTCGCGGACGGTCACGGCGACGTTTCCGTTGTGATTGATCACGACGATACTGCTCTCAGGCTCCACCGCGACCGTCCGGTCGAACTGCTCCGTCTCCTCGACGCCCGGCACCCCGGTGCATCCGGAAAGAGCGGTGGCGAGGACGACAAGGGCAAGTACCGCGTATACGGTTCGCTGCATGCTCATCCTCTCTGCTTCATAGGAGATTACCCTTATGTCACGACGGCCTTCTCAAACGTCCGCCGGGCAAGGAGATACATCACCGCCGCAAAGACTGCCAGGTACGCGAACGAGGTGAGGACGTCGGTCGTGGTGGAGGTGTAGCGGGCGCCGACGGCGAAGAAATCGCTTCCGAGAGCGAAGTAGCGGATCCCGTTGACCAGGTGGGTCAGGGGGTTGTAGGTCGAGAGCACCTGCAGAAACGCCGGGAACGCCTGGATCGGGTAGAGGGCGTTCGAGACGAAGAAGAGCGGCAGGGTGAGGAGCGTCATGATCCCCTGCAGCCCTTCGGGGCTTTCGAGGCGCATCGAGATGGTGGAGGAGAAGAGCAGGAACCCGAGCGAGAAGGCGCCGACGAACGCGAATATGCCGAGGATCGAGAGGGCGATCCGGGCGGCCGGGTACCCCGGGAAGAACTCCACCCCGAGGAGGAGGCCGAAGGCCATGATGATCGAGACCTGGATGAACGATTTCGTCATCCCCGAGAGGCTGACCCCGAGCATGATATGCGTCCGGGGCATGGGGCTTGCCAGCATCTCCCGCATCAGCCCCCAGTTCTTGTCGAAGAGGAGGCTCATCCCTCCAAAGAGGCTCGTGAAGAGGGTCGTCATCGCGATCACCCCGGCTGCCATGAAGGTGAGGTAATCGAGGGGGATGACGCCCGCCGGGGCCGGGATCGACGATGTGAACCGGTCGAAGTTCGAGGACATCGCGACGCCGAAGAACGCCATCCAGAGCGCCGGCTGCAGGAGCGACGAGAAGAGCTGCGTCCTGAACCTGACGAACCGGATCATCTCCCGCCAGTAGACGGTAAGGAATTCCCATGCCATCCGTTCATGCCCCCGCGTCGCGCAGTTCTCTTCCCGTGTAGTGGACGAAGACGTCGTCCATCGTCGGTTTCTTCAGGTTCACGTTCGAGATGGTGATCCCGGCGTCGCGCACAGCATCGATGATCCGCGGAAGGCAGTGGCTCCCGTCGGCCGAGATCGTGACCGAGAGGCCGCGGGGCGACTCCTTGACCGACCGGATCTCCTCGATCCCCCAAAGAGATTCCCTGGCCGTTCTGTCGTCGTCGGTCTCCAGGTAGACGACGTCCTCGCCGAGGGCGTTCTTCAGTTCGGCCGGGGTTCCGGAGACGACGATCCTGCCGTGGTCGATGATGCTGATCCGGTCGGAGAGCATATCGGCCTCTTCCATGTAGTGCGTCGTCAGAAATATCGTCGTCCCGGCCTCGTTCACCTGCCGGATATAGTCCCAGATCCGCATCCGCGTCTGGGGATCGAGCCCCTGCGTCGGTTCGTCCAGGAAGAGCACCCCGGGCTGAGTCATCAGGCCGCGTGCGATCTGAAGCCGTCGTTTCATGCCGCCGGAGAGGTTCTTCGTCCGTTCGTCCCGTTTGAACTCAAGTTCGACGATCCGGAGCAGATCGTCGATCCGGCGCCGCCGTTCTTCTCGGGGGATGCCGTAGAGCCGGCCGTGGAACTCCATCGTCTCCCGAACAGTGAGATCCCGGTCGAGCACGTCGTCCTGGAAGACGATGCCGATCGCCTTCCTGACCTTTCTGGGCTCCCGTGCGACGTCGTAACCGGCCACCCGCACCGCACCCTTCTGGACGGGGAGGAGGGTTGTCAGGATGTTGATGGTGGTGCTCTTCCCCGCGCCGTTCGGGCCGAGAAACGAGAAGATCTCGCCTTTTTTGACGGTAAAACTGATGCCGCGAACCGCCGTGAAGTCGCCAAACGCATGTTCGAGGTCTCGCACCTCGATGATATCATCTCCTCCCATCGATCGCCATCCGCTCCTTTACCCTTCATGCATGATGCCGTCATATCTCCTTTTCCCTCCCTGGATGCGGCAGCCTTTGCGTGAACCCTGCAATCCCCCGTCCTCCCCCGCCGTCTCTTCGGGGTACCGGCCGGGGCGGCAAATGCATCCCGGCGTCCCTTCGGCGGCCGGGCCGTATAGATATCCTGAAATACCAGAACCGGCCATCCATCCTCGGAGACGCGATGCGCGGCAGCAGTTTGCTGACCTATAACGGCGATGAGCGGGCTCGCTCTGCATATAGCATCGCTCACGGGGCATGCGCACCGGAGCGCGAAGAGCGGGCGGGAGGTGTCCGGTGACCCCGCGCCTCCGGACGATCCTTGCTCTTCTCCTCGGAACACTGGCTCTCACCGTGCCGGCGGGCGCGCTCGTGGTCGAGAACGCCGACCTGACCCCCGCGGAGGTGAACCTCTTCTTTGCGATGCGGGAGTATACCCTGACGTACAACGAGTACGCCGACCGGCTGCCGGGATGGGTGACCGGGCCGTTTGCTGACGAGACGGTCAACCTCTACGTCATCTCTCCCGACGGCGTGCTGGTCATCGGGATCACGTTTCACGACAAAAAGGTCATCCAGTTCGACGCGAAGGGCTGCCCCGACCCGATCGTCACGGTGACCACCGACGCCGCGACGGCGGAGGAGGTCATGATCTCCGAGCGGCCGTTCGACACCTTCCGCGAGGCGATGCGGAGCGGCACGGCCACGATCGAGGGGAAGAACCTCATCGGCACGCTCCGGACGGGGATGGTTCGGTTCGGGTTCTGGGCGATGGACGTTATCGGGATGTAACAGTCATCCCTTTCGCGGTTTCTCGAATTCTGTTCCGTCGAGGCGTCGTTCCCGGGCGGTGCAGACGAACGGCGCAGTCTCACGCGGAAAAAGAGGGGGCGGACCTGCATCCGGAGAACGTCACAGCCCCACGAGGCGTATACATGCTCCGATGGTCAGCCCCGACATGGAGGATGTTGCCGAGAGGGCCGCGAGCACGGCGGCGTTCATCACCGGGCCGATCCTGAGCGGGGTGTACGTCGGGTTGCGCTGCAGTCTCCGCACTATCCGAAACGGTTTCGCGGTCGTCGAGATTGGGGGTTTGTATCGTCTGATCCTCACGTGGACACCTCCTTGTGCCGGATAAAGCACTGGCTTGATTGTGGGATCGTTTCACCGGATGATAACTTTTGTGGTTTTGCTCTCCGATCGGCTGGTTACGGGCGCTTCTGAAGCCCTGAAACCCGATTTTCTGCCTCGTTTTGTGGATCCCGGCTCCGATCCGCGACAGGTTTATCCGTTCTCCGGGAGAGGGACTCTTCCGATGCATCGATATGCGAAGCTCCTCCTCTACGGCATGCTTGCGTTCATCGTCTTTGCCGGCATCAGTTTCACCATCGGCGGCCGGGTGAACTGGGTGCTCGCGGCAGCGACGGCGATCGGGGTGATGATCGCTTACTTCTTTGCCGCTCTCCGGGGGGAGAAATGAGCCGGATGGCGACGGGAGTGCGGGCGGAGTGGGAGCACCTCCGGACGGTGGTCGTTCACCGACCGGGGATCGAGATGTTCTTCGGGCTGCTCGAACCGTATGCGGCGCTCTACGAACGGGCGTTCAGCCGCTACGAGGCGCGGCGCGAGCACGACTCTCTCCAGCGCACGCTCAGGGAGGAGTTCGGGGTTCGGGTGCTGCGGCTCAAGGAGACGATCCTCGATGCAGCCGATCGCGACCCGGCGGTGCGTCGGCGGCTCGTTGATCGGGCGCACGAGACCGTCGTCGTCCGGGGCGGCAGGAGGGAAGTGGCGGAGGCCAGGCGGAGCATGGAGCAGAACGCCGATGCCCTGGACTCGCTGCACTTCCTCACCCTCCTGCTCCTGAATCCGGTCATCGACGTGGGCAGGAGGGGTGCCGGCGGCGGGGTGGATGTCCATATCCTTGAGCAGACGCCGCTTGCAAACCTCTACTTCATGCGCGACCAGCAGGCGGCGACCCCCCGCGGCCTCGTCGTCGGCCGGCCGGCAAAGCGGCAGCGGGAAAGGGAGCCCGAGATCACCCGATTCCTCTGGGAGATCCTCGGTATTCCCATCGTCGGGACGGTCGAGGCGCCGGGGACGTTCGAGGGCGGCGACTTCATGCCGATGGGGGAGTTCGCTCTCGTCGGCACCGGGGACCGGACGAACCGTGACGGGGTATCCCGGTTCCTCGGTCTTGCCCCGGGGTTCGACGAGATCGGCATCGTTCACCAGCCGGGCCATCCGCTCATCCCGGGCGACCGGCCCGACCCGATGGTCGACATGCACCTCGACACCTACTTCAACGTCGCGGGAAGCGGGGTGGTGCTCGGTTCAGAGCGGCTCCTCCGGCGGGCACAGGTCGAGGTCCGGCACCGGTCGGAAGGGGGCTACGAGCCTTCCGGCGAGACGACGACCCTCTATGACTACATCCGGTCGAAGGGGTTCTCCGTGATCGATCTCTCTATTCTCGAACAGCTCTCCTACGCCGCAAACGTCCTCTGTGTCCGGGACGGGAGCATCCTCGCGGTGGAGGGGGAACGGGTGATGCGGACGGTGCTCCTTAACCTGGAGCGGAAGGCCGCCCATGACCCGCAGCGCTACGGGCGGCTTTTACGCCACGCGGAGGAGGACTACCGCCGGATAACGAATGAAGGGCGGATCTTCCCGCACAAGCCGGAGTTCTCCCGGCACGGCATCGAGGTCTGCCCGCTGCACCTCGAGAACCTGACGGGGGGCTACGGCGGCCCCCACTGCATGACATGCACGCTGGAGCGGGGGTGACGGGATGCCGGGAAAAGGTGTGGTGATCGCGCTCGGCGGCAACGCCATCCTGCAGCACCGGGAGACGGGGACGGCCGAGGAGCAGTTCGCAAACGTCAGGCAGGCATCGCGGCGTATCGCAGAGATCGTGGCCGAAGGCTACGCCGTCGCCATCACGCACGGGAACGGCCCGCAGGTGGGGGACATCCTCCTCAAGAACGAAATTTCAAAGGATACCCTCCCGCCGATGCCGCTCGACGTCTGCGGGGCGGAGAGCCAGGGGATGATCGGCTACATGCTCCAGCAGTCGATGCAGGAAGCGCTCCAGGAGGCCGGGCTGGATCGCCCGGTTGCGACGGTGCTCACCCAGACCCTGGTCGACGGCGACGACCCTGCGTTTGAGAACCCCGAAAAACCGATCGGCCCGTTCTACACCGCGATGCAGGCGAGGAGGCTGGAGGGGGAGAAGGGCTGGCGCATGGTGCAGGTTCCGGGGCAGGGTTACCGGCGGGTCGTCCCCTCCCCGCGCCCGATCGCCCTCGTGGAGGAGCGGGCGATCGCCCGCCTCGTCTCGGCCGGGGTGATCGTGATCGCCGCGGGCGGGGGCGGCGTCCCGGTGGTCGCGGACGGCGGGGGCAGCCTCCGGGGGGTCGAGGCGGTCGTGGACAAGGACTACACCGCGGCGATCCTCGCCCGGCTCGTCGGTGCCGAGGATCTCCTGATCCTGACCGACGTCGAGCGCGTCGTCTTGAACTACGGGCGGCCCGACCGGCAGGAGATCGACGAGATGACGGTTCGCGAGGCGCAGAGCCACCTCGCGGCGGGGCAGTTCCCTCCCGGGACGATGGGGCCGAAGATCGAGGCGGCCGTCGGGTTCCTCGAAGCTGGAGGGAAGCGGGTGATAGTCGCATCGCTGAAAGACGCCTCCAGGGCGCTTGCCGGGCGGGCCGGAACCCGGCTTCGCCCGTGACCGGTCACCCTCCCCAACGCTTATATACCACGTTCTCGAATTCCCCGCGGTGATAAGGATATGGCGGATAACTTCTGGACAGGAGTCATCGTCGGGTGGCTCGTGGGGCTTATTCTCGGCTTCCTGCTGCCGGTCATCGGACCGTTGATCGGCGGGTTCGTTGCCGGCTGGATGGTCAGAGGCGGGATAGGGAACGGTGCAAAGGCCGGACTGCTTGCCGGCATCCTCGGCGCCATCGTCATCGCGGTGCTGCTTCTCATCGGCGGCACGGTTCTCCTCGGGGCGTTCGGGTTCATCACGGGCCTCGGAACGTCGCTCGTCATCATCGTGATGGCGTTCGTCTACCAGGGCCTTCTCTCCCTGCTCGGCGGCGTCATTGCCGGGGCGATCCGGCGGTAATCGGAGGTCGAACGCCGGGGTCTTCCCCCGGAACATCTTATTTCGGAGGCGCGCTTGGCGAAACAGCACAGTCCCTACTGGCTTTCTCCGCTTGTAGGCATCATATTCATGCTCTTCATCAGCCCGTTCTTTCCGGTAGGGGGCCCGATCGTCGGGGGGATCATCGGCGGCTACCTCGGGCCCCCGGGGGCGGCTCGGGGCGCGCTCGGCGGACTTATCGGCGGGCTCGTCGTCGCCGCGATCTTCTCGGTCGTCGCCGTCGTCGGGGGGACAGCGCTCCTCGGCCCAATCGGGGCCCTCATCGGCCTCGGGATCGCCGCCCTCCTCTTCGCCCTCGCCCTCTACTTCGGCATCCTCGGCGCCGTCGGCGGTGCAATCGGCGGGGCGCTGAAAGCGTGGATGGTATCGCGTCGCAGGGTTACGGGATGATATCCCCGAGCCCCTCCTGGAGCCTCACCGCGATCCGGGAGCGGCACATCCAGAGGTATGCGGCGACCGCCGCAACCTCGACGATGACGACGTACGCGACGATGTGCCCGATCGATACGTCGTAGAGGACACCCATCACGGCGCTCCCCACGAACCACGCCGTCCCGAAGACCGCGGTCACGCTCCCGTAGACCCTCCCCCTTCGGTCGGTCGTCGTGGACTCTGCTATCGACGCCCGGAGAACGGGCTCGAAGATCCCGATCCCGGCCCCCCAGATAAGCGATCCCGCGACGGCGACGGCCGGTTCGGGCGAGAATGCGAGGACGGCCGTCGTGATGCTGAGGGCGGGAATGGCGAGGAGGACGTGGGTGCCGGCCCGGTCGAAGATCCGCCCGACGAGCAGCGCCACGGCGACCGAGACCGTCATCGCGGCGGCGTAGAAGAGGGGTATGGCGGCGTCGGGGACGACCGATTGGGCTTTTAAGTGGAAGGAGATGAGCGGGAAACTGGCAAAACCTGCCATCCCGAGGAATATAAACGCGGCATACGGCACGATCCCGGGCAGATCGTCCCCCTCCGCCTTTCCTTCCCCCTCTTCTTCGAGGCATCCCGGCCTCGGCACCTCCGACCGGCCGAGGAAGAGTGCGATTGGAACGCCGGCGAGAGGGATCCCGAGCAGGAGGAATCCCTGAGCGTATCCGCCGGTGACGGCCAGGGCGGCGGCCATGACCAGCGGGCCGGCGACCGCACCGACCTGGTCGAGCGCCTTGTGGACGCCGAATCCCCATCCCCTCCCGACGGCGGTCGTGGCATGGGAGAGGATCGTATCCCGGGCCGGTGTCCGGACGGCTTTTCCTATCCGCTCGGCGATGATGAGGACGGCGGCGTTCTCCCACCGCCCGGCGACGGCGAGGAATGGTATGGCGGCGAGCAGGCTGTAGCCGGCCGTCGCCGCCTTCCAGTAACGGTGATTCCGGCCGACGTAGATGCCGGTGGCCGATCGCAGGGCGTATCCTATGAACTCGCCGGCGCCGGCGACCAGCCCGATGATTGCCGCGCTCCCCCCGAGGAGGAGGAGGTAGGGGCCGGTGACGCTCCTGGCACCGTTCGAGACGAGGCTCCCGAAGAGGCTTGCCGCGCCGAGGAGGAGGATGAGCCGGAGCGAGAGGTCGCGGAGATCCTCCCGGGTCCCCGGGGGAGGGTCGGGCATATCCTCCCGGGTGCTCTTCTCACTAAAGTAGTCCGCGGGCGGCGGCAGTGCCCTTATCTGCGCTCGCCGCGAATATTCTTATCACGCAAACCCGGCGCGGGCTCGGGGCGTTTCAGGAGCACGAGGGATACCGTGGAGCAGGAAGAGAGCGGGCCGTATTCGCGAAGATTCATCCTCATACTGGTCACCGTCGCCACGTTTTTGAACCCCTTCACGGGCTCCGCGATCAACCTCGCTCTCCCCGCAATCGGCGGGGAGTTCTCCGCCGACGCCGCCACGCTTGCCTGGGTCACGAGCGCCTATCTCCTCGCGTCAGTCATCTTCCTCCTCCCGGCGGGGAGGCTTGGGGACTCGCAGGGAAAGGTCAGGGTCTTTTTAGCCGGGATCGTGGTCTACACCGCCGGCTCCCTCCTCACCATCTTCACGCCCACGATGGACCTCCTCCTCGTCTTCCGGTTCATCCAGGGGATGGGCGGCGCCATGATCTACGCAAACAGCGTGGCCCTGATCACCCACCTCTACCCGCCCGGCGAGCGGGGCTATGCGATCGGGCTGAATACGACGGCAGTCTACGCCGGGCTCTCGCTTGGGCCGTTCCTCGGGGGCGCCCTGACCCAGTTCCTCGGCTGGCGGAGCATCTTCATCGTGACCGCGCTCCTCGCCGTCCCGGTCCTCTTCTACGCCGGGAAGTTCCCGGCGTTCTTAAACGAGCGGCAGCGGGAGCACTTCGACGTCGCGGGTCTGGTTCTCTCCTCCGCCCTGATCCTCTGCCTCTTCCTGGGCCTGGCCTGGGTGACCACCCCGACCGGCGCAACGCTCCTCGCGGTAGCCCTGGTGCTCGGAGCGATCTTCTTCCGGGTGGAGCGGAGCCGCCAAAACCCGCTTCTCCCGGTCACGCTGCTTGAGAAGAACCGGGTTTTTGCCGCCTCGAACGCCGCCGCCCTGATCAACTACAGCGCCACGTTCGCGGTCGGGTTCCTCCTCTCCCTCTACCTCCAGTACATCCGGGGCTACGAACCCGTCGCCGCGGGCACCCTGCTTCTCCTTCAACCGATCGTCCAGGTCTTCGTCGCCCCGACGGCGGGCCGCCTGGCCGACCGGATGCAGCCCGGGCTCGTCGCTTCGGCAGGGATGGCGATTACGGCCGTGGGCCTCTTCGGCTTCTCCCTGCTTGACGAAATGACGCCGATCGCCGCGATCCTCGCGCTCCTGGTGCTGCTGGGCGTGGGGCTCGGGATCTTCTCGTCCCCGAACACCACCGCCATCATGGGCTGTGTGGAGAAACGCTACTACGGGAGCGCGTCGGCAATGGTGGCGATGATGCGGTCGCTCGGGATGATGCTGAGCATGGGAGCGGTTCTCGTGGTCTTTGCGGTCATCATGGGATCGACGACCGTTACCCCGGCGATATTCCCGGAGTTCCTGGCGAGCCTGCGGCTAATCTTCCTCGCGTTCGCGGTTCTCTCGGCCTTCGGGGTCTTCCTCTCGCTCCGCAGGAACAAATGCTGACGAAAGGAGCCGAATCCCCGAACGAACCCTCCTGAAACGAAGAGGAAACGTTAAACCTCCCGCCGTCCTGTGATCTCTTTGAGCGGATGGAGATCGTAATCGGGAAGGACGGCGACCACGACGTCGCCGTTGATGCCCAGGAACTGGTCACGGGAAGAACCTGCATCATCGCGCAATCCGGTGCCGGGAAGAGCTGGAGCATTGCGGTCCTCTGCGAGCAACTCCTGCAGGCGCGGGTGGGGTTCTGTCTCATCGATACGGAGGGGGAGTACTCCTCGCTCAGGGACCGGTTCCACCTCCTCTGGATCGGTTCCGGGGACGACTGCGACGTGGATATCGAGCGGGCGAACATCCGGGAACTGATGCAGAACGCGATCTGCTCCCGGACGGCGGTGATCTTCGACGTCTCGGAGACCGATATGCACGAGAAGGTGACGCTCCTCGCCGACGTCCTCTACGATCTCGAGAGCGGGCTCAAAAAACCCTTCCTGCTGATCGTGGAGGAGGCGGACAAGTTCATCCCCCAGTCCGGCGACTCCATCAAGAAGATCGAGGAGATCTCCCGCCGGGGGCGCAAACGCGGGCTCGGCATGCTGGTCGCGACCCAGCGGCCGTCGCTCGTGACGAAGAACGTCCTCTCGCAGTGCAACAACCAGATCATCGGCAAACTCTCGATAGAAAACGACTTAAAAGCCGTCGCCCTCTTCTTTTCGTCCCGTAAAGAGGTCGCTGAACTCGCGGAACTCGAGCCCGGGGAGTTCTTCGTGATGGGCGGCCTCTGCCGCGAGAAGGTGAAGATGCGGTTCCGCGACCGGCTCTGCGAGCACCGCGGGCTGACGCCCCGGCTCGTGGCCGCGCGGCCGGTCGAGCCCGGCAGGCCCGCGAAGCCTTCCCGGGCGGAACCGGCCCGCGCCGAACCCTGCGATCCGGAGGATCTCCCGCAGGAAGAGCCGGCAAACATCCCGCAAGCCGCCGCGAATGCGGTTGTCCCGGTGCTGCTCCGCGAGGAGGCGCTCGATATCGCGAAGGGGAAGCGGAAACGCCGGTACCTGATCCTTGAGCCGGAAGAGCGGATCGTCTCCGGGGAGCGGGTCTATCGGCCGCTCCACCGGGTGGATCTCCGCTACATCGGCGGGTTGCTCCGGAAGGCGACGAAGACGGCGTCGTTCGTCATCGACGGATTTACCGGCTGCATCGTCGAGATGGATCGCGGCCTGAGAGTCCGGCCGGGGTTCTCGGAACTCCTGGGGCTCGATGAGGCCGCGGTGAAGGTCGTTGCCGGGCTTGCGAACGGCGGCTCGACCCTGACCGAGATCGAGGCAGATACCCATCTAGCGCCGGCCGCGGTGAAGAAGGCGATCAAGAGCCTCGCCGGTGCGAAACTCATCACGGAGATGAAGACGGTGGGCGATACGACGGTCTACGTCCCCCTGCTTGCAGCGGACGTCCCTGCGCTCTCCGCCCTCCGTCCTGGATCCGGCGACCTTCCGATGGAGCCCCTTCGCGGGGAGTCCCTCGAGGCAAAGGCCACGGAGTCGTCCCTTCGGACGATCCTCAAAGGGCTCGAACCCACGGCGGAGATCGTCGGATTCGATACGATCTACTACCCGGTCTACCTGATCCGGTTCGCCTCGGAGCGGGGGGAGCGCTCGATCGTTCTCGACGGCTGCACGGGGAAAGAACTTCTCTTTCCGGGCTCGTGACCGGAGTGCTTATCCTCACGCGGGGGCATAGGGGATCGTATGCCCTGCCGCCCCCGTGGCCGGTGGGCGGAGAGGTGAAGAAGCAATGGATTCATACCGCTGCACGCTGTGCGGCTACGTTTACAGTCCTGCTGTCGGCGATTTCGATCATGGCGTCAAGGCCGGAACGGCGTTTGAGGATCTGCCCGAGACCTGGAGATGCCCCCGGTGCGGTGCGCCGAAGAGCCGGTTTAAGAAGGTGTAAGGGAGAGCCGTTCTTGACCGGATTCCGGTCTTCTCTTCTGGCGATGTGCGCCGGTTGGCGCATTGCTCTCTCTTTGTTGCCTGAACCGGAACCTCCCGTGTCCCCCTCCGCGAATCTCCCGCCTCGAAGAGTTATTCGTCCATGACGGCCCTGCCGGCAGGAACTTCATCCCCCGATCTCCTGATCGGAGTACTTATCCCCACGGGGCTACATGGGTGCCGTGCCCCCATCGACGTTGCGGCCGGTCGGGGCGGTGAGGTGAAGGAGATGATGGATTCATACCGGTGCGGACTCTGCGGCTATGTCTACAATCCCAGGGCCGGCGAGCCCGGCCAGGGGATCGAGGGCCGCACAGAGTTTGGAGACCTGCCCGAGAACTGGGCATGCTCCCGGTGCGGTGCGGAGAAGAACCTGTTTCGGAAGGCGTAAGGGGCGGTTCGGGGCCGGCCTCCCCATAACACATCTTCTCTTTTAGGGGTGTGGTCGTACGAGAGCGTTATATGGCGTTCTATTCTCCCGGCCGCACAAACTTCCTCACCCGAACCGGAAGGTCCGGAGCCCCTCCCCGCGGATCTCGCGCCCGGCGAGGTGCTCCATCTCGTGGTCGATCCCGTAGGCGGCGGAGCCCGAGAATTCCATCTCCGCGGCATCGAGGTCTTCGGTCCGGATCGTCTTCTCGAGTGGGTGGACGGTCATTTTGATCACGCGGCGGGCAGCAAGCCGTACCCGGTACGGCCGTGCGACAAGCAGCCGCGCGGGAGTACTGCCGCACTTCTCCAGCCGGTAGACGGTTCCCTCCCGGTGCAGGAGTACCGGGTCGATGAAGAGGTAGATCTCTTCGAGGGAGTAGCCGATCAACTGTTCATCATCGTAGACCGTGGTCTTCGTCACGGCCGATATCGCGGTGAGCCCCTCCGCTGCGTAACTCCAGTCGCCCCCGTAACGGAGCGAGAAGAGAAGGGGAACGAGCGCATCGGCGGGTATTCCGAACTGCTCGGCGAGGGCGGCCTCCCGGGCGGCAAAGACGAGTTCTTCCCGGATATCGTCGGCATCCATCGGCTCGCCCCTGCGCCGGGGGACCGGATAAATACTACCGCTTGAAGACGTGGACCGCGGAGGCCTTGAAGGTGACACTGGCCGGCTCGCCCTCGACGAGGCCCAGGCGGGCGACGCTCTGCCGGGTCAGGACGGCGACGAAAAGCAGTCCCGTATCCACGACGACCCGCGAAAACATGCCGTTCTGACGAATCTCAGCAACCGTGCCCGGAAAGGTGTTTGCGGCGCTCGACTCGAACGGCCGGCGGGAGAGGATCACCTCCTCCGGCCGGATGCCGACGCAGACGTCGCCCTCGATCGCGGTGACCGTCCGGACGACGATCTCCCCGAGGTCGATCGCCGCTTCCCCGTTCCGGACGCGGGATACCCCGCAGTAGACGTTCTCCATGCCGGTGAAGGCGGCGACGAACTCGGTGGCGGGTCGCCGGAAGACCTCGTCCGGGGTGCCCGCCTGGACGATCCTCCCATCCTGCATCACCGCCACCCGGTCGGCAAGGGCGAATATGTCCTCGAAGTGGTGGGTGATGTGGATGACCGTCGTGCCGGTCGCCCGGTGGATCGCCTTCAGTTCCCTCCGGAGCCGTTCCCGGGTGACGGTGTCGAGCGCCGAGAGCGGTTCGTCGAGGAGCAGGACGCGGGGCCGGAGGACGAGCGCCCGGGCGATCGCCGCCCGCTGCTGCTCCCCGCCGGAGAGCGTCCCTGTCGTCCGTTCCAGGAGGTGGCCGATCCCGAGAAGGGCCGCGGTCTCCTGCACGCTCTCCCTGATGCGGGCGGGATCGGCCTTCCCCTGCTTGAGGCCGAACCCGATGTTCTCCCCGACGGTGAGGTGGGGGAAGAGCATGTAGTCCTGGTAGACCATGCCTATCCCCCGGTCTTTTGGGTCGGTGTGGGTGATATCACGGCCGTCCAGATCGATCGTCCCGGCGTCCGGGGCGTATATCCCCGCCAGGGTCTCGAGGAGGATGGTCTTTCCCGCGCCGGTCGGCCCGAGGACGACGAAGTATTCGCCGTCGGCGACGGTCAGGTCCACGCCGTCGAGAGCGAAGTCCCCGAGGCGTTTGGCGAGCCCGGCGATCCTGAGCACCTAGAACACCCCCCGTCCGCCGGTGTAGCGTTCGAAGACCGCGAGCGAGATGACCGATATGACGATCAGGATGACGGATGCGGCGACGGCAAGGTCGAGATCCCCCGTCGACATGTTCAGGAAGAGCGCGATGGGCAGGGTCTCGGTCTTCATCCGGGTGGCTCCCGCAAGCATCAGGACGGCGCCGAACTCGCCGATGGACTTCGACCAGGTGATGACCAGGCCCGCGATGAGACCGCTCTTTGCGAGAGGAAGGGTGATCTGGTGGAACGCTCCCCACTCGGTGCACCCGAGCGTCCGGGCGACGTGTTCGTAGCGGGGGTTGATCGTCTCGAAGGCCGACCGGGCGACCCTGACCATGTAGGGCAGGTTGACGAAGAACTGGGCGACGATGATCCCGAGCGGGGTGTAGATGACGTCGAGCCCCCACTCCGAGAGCATCTTCCCGAATGTCGAGGGGCCGTAGAAGATGAGCAGCGCCACGCCCGCAACGAGCGGCGGGAGGGCGAGCGGGATGTTGAAGATCGTGTTCGCCACCCCTCTGCCGGGAAACGAGAGCCGGGCGAGGGAGTAGGCGACCGGTACGGCGGCGACGACGCAGAAGGCGGTGGAGACCGCCGAGGTGACGAGCGAGAGTTCGACGGCAAAGAGGATCTCGGGTGAGAGCAGGCTCTCGATGAGAGCCGGAAGCGGCGGGTAGACCACGAGGCCGGCGATGACGACGAGCATGTAGGCGATCAGGGCGAATGAGACGGCAAGAAAGATCGCCTTGAACGGGGTGAGGCGGGGGAGGGCTGCCCGGCTCGGAAACACGGTCAATCTACCCTGAAGGATGCGCTCTGTTTCTTGATCTGCTCGACGTGCTGCGGCGTCACCCACCCGGAGGCCGCACCCGGGATGCAGTCGAACGCCGGGATGTAGGGTTTGATATCGAGGATCGGTGTCCCGTCCAGGAGGTCGATGCCCTCGACGGCAAGCGTGGCGCCGTCGATCCCGGCAAGCCTGACGACCGATATCCCGAGCATGTTCGGGCGGTTGAAGTGCCGGGTGGCGAAGATGCCGTGCGCCTTGGCGCCGTCGATGAGCGGTCGTTCGGCGATTTCTTCACCGGCGGCCCGGTGGAACCGGTAGATGAGGATGAGATGGGAGAATCCCGTGAGTGCCGCTAGACCGTCCCGGAATTCGGGGTAGACCTCCACCGTCCCGCGAACGGTGGCGAAGGCCGCCTGGATGGGGGTGGCGGCCGGGTCGGTGAAGGGCGTCCGGACGATTCCGATTGCCCTGCAGGGGTACTCCGTGCCGTTCATGGCTCTACCCCCGCGTATGCCGGATCGGGGTAGACGGGGAACCCGTGTTTGGCAAAGATCGCCTTCCCCTCGTCGGAGGTGACGAACTCGACGAACTTCCGGGCGGCGTCAGGCTGCTCCGTGAAGGCGGTCGCCCCTATCGGAATGATGAGGGTGAGCCCGTCTTCCTGCGCCAGATCGATCCTGTCCATCGTCTCGGGGTTTATCAGGTCGAGCGTGAGGAGCGCGGCGTCGGCGGTGCCCATGTTCATCGCCACGACCACCTCGTTGATCGTCGGCGCCCGGAGGACGACGTTTGCTTCGACGGCGTCGAGGATGCCGTGCTTCTCGAAGAGTTTGTCGCCGGCCCTGCCGATCGCGGTGGTGTTCGCGCCGCCGAGCGCGATCTTCAGCCCGGGCCGGGCGAAGTCGTCGACCGAGGTGATGTTCTTCGGGTTTCCTTTCGCGACGGCGATCACCGGGACGTGGTAGGCGGCGTAGCCGGGCTCTCCGACCAGTCCTTTCTCCCGGGCGATCCGGTAGTCGGGCGTTCCGCCGGGCACGAAGGCGTCGCCTTTCCGGGAGAGTTCCATCTGAGTGATGAGCGTACCCGAGCCGGCGAAGGTGTACTCGACGTCGATGCCGTATTTGTCGGCAAATACCTCCCCGATCTCGATCATCGGCTTCTTGAGGCCGGCGCCGGAGTAGACGAGCAGTGTGGCGTCGTCGCCGGCGGCGGTGTTATCCCCGGTGACGGTGGTGCATCCCGCTACGAAGAGGAGAAGGGCGAGCGTGACCAGTGCTATGGCATTTTTTGACATGGATACCATTCAGTACCCGCTACACTGATATTAAAGTGATTTCTTTTACTTTTGAGTTGATTTAAAATGTTTTACTTGACAACATCCCTGTTTAACCTTGCTGTTCTCAGGGTGGATAGGACCCGGGGAAACGATTATTATCGACTCGTGCGTCCAGACGCTCCTTATGGAAGACCTGTTATCTACTCTGCTGGATATCGAGGAGCGGGCCTGGAAGGCGGCCGACACCCGGGACGTGGAATTCTACCGGGAGTACCTCGCTCCGGAAGCCCTCGTCGTCAGCCCCCGGGGCATCCTGGACCGGGATGGGATCATCCGGGACCTCATGGAGAACCCCAATGAACTGCCGGCGTATGTCATCACGGATCCGAAAGTCGTGCCCCTCGGGGAGGAGGGTGCCGCCCTCGCGTATACCGTCTCCTTCGGTGGGCAGACGATCTTTGTATCGACCGTGTATACACGGAGCGACGGCCGGTGGCGGGCGGCCTTCCACCAGCGGACGCCTGCTTCCCCGGCGACCTGCCCGGCGGATTAACGGCCTTCCGTTTTCGCGGCGACGATCCGGGCACGGAGATCCCTGGCGGCGGCGGTGACGTCGTCCCGGGCGACGACCGCCGAGATCACCGCGATGCCGTCCGCC
Organism: Methanoculleus horonobensis; assembly: GCF_001602375.1. Lineage (NCBI taxonomy): Archaea > Methanobacteriati > Methanobacteriota > Methanomicrobia > Methanomicrobiales > Methanomicrobiaceae > Methanoculleus > Methanoculleus horonobensis. Next base: position 570,018 of record NZ_BCNY01000015.1, read on the forward strand.
CCCGCGGCGATGACGTCGGAGACGTTTGCCGCGGTGATTCCCCCGATCGCGACGAGCGGGAGGGATACCACGGCCTTGATCCCCGAGAGCGTCATAAGCCCGTGCCCCGGGCCTGCGTCGTCCTTCGACCCGGTCGCAAACGTCGGGCTGAGCGCCACGTAGTCGGCACCCGCCGCGGCGGCCCGGAGAGCCGCATCGACCGACCCGACCGATGCCCCGATGATGAACCCCGGCGGGGCGAGCCGCCGTGCATGCCTGAGGGGCAGATCGCCCTCGCCGAGGTGGACGCCGTCGGCACCGGCTGCGAGGGCGACGTCCATGCGGTCGTTCATGATGAAGAGCGCGCCGGCATCAAGGGTGATCTCGCGGACGGCAACGGCCGCATCGAAGAGCGCCCGTCCCGGGAGAGTCTTGTCGCGGAGCTGGATCACGTCCGCTCCCCCCGCGACGGCGAGGCGGGCAAGTTCCACATGGGAGCGCCCGCGGCCGATCGTCTCGTCGGTGACTACATAGAGGTCGTATCCCATCAGTGCTCCTCGATCAGTGCTCCCCGGGTAAGGTCGTCAGTGACGAGCCCGGCAAGTTCGTCGAAGAGCCCCGTCCGGAACGAGTACGGGCCGCGTGCCCCACAGGCCGCCCGCTCCCCGGCAAGGCCGAAGGCCGCGAGCGCCGCGGCCGACGCGACCGCGTAATCGTCCGCGACCGCGACGAACGCCGCGGTGACCGAGGAGGCCATGCACCCCGTCCCCGAGAGCCGGTCCATCGCGGGGTTGCCGTTTTTGACGAGGTAGACCCTGCTGCCGTCGGTCACGACGTCGACCGCCCCCGTCATCGATACGACGGTTCCGGTCGAGCGGGCGCACGCCCGCGCCGTCTCGACGGGATCCCCCGTGACTCCGCCGGAGTCCACGCCCCGGACGTTCCCGCCCGTCCCGGCAAGGACGCCGATCTCCCCGGCGTTACCCTTCAGGACGGCGACATCGAGGGCATCGAGGAGTCTTTGGGCGGTCTCGGTGCGGAACCGGGTCGCCCCAACGCCGACCGGGTCGAGGACGACCGGGATGCCGAGGTCGTTTGCCCGGCGCCCGGCAATCAGCATGGCCTCGACCTGCGTGGCGGAGAGTGTCCCGATGTTCAGGACGAGGGCGCCGGCGGCGGCGACCATCTCGGCGACCTCCTCGGGCGCCTCGGCCATCACCGGGGCGGCCCCGGCAGAGATCGTTATGTTCGCGCAGTCGTTGATCGTGACGCTGTTCGTGATATGATGCACCAGCGGCCGCCCTGATCGCACGGCGGCAAGGAGGCCGGCGGGGATGGTGCCGTTCATGAAGCGTGCCGATGAACTGTTGTTCGTGCTGTCCGGCATAGGTACCTTAGTTGTTCTCCGGGAAATTGCATAAAGCCGGTCGTTGCCGGGTGCGCGTCGGGCCGGATTGCATGCCCGGAGGGGAACTGCTAAAGCGATCTGCACCCTACCGCTGAGAGAGGTGAGGACGATGCTCAGCGTAAACCGCACGGCGATGCCCGCCGTGAGAGAGATGATCGGCCGCCGGGACGAACTCGGGGTGGCGGTTGCAGAGCTGGAGGACGGTGCGACGTGCATCGACTGCGGCGTGCACGTCCCCGGGAGTTACCGGGCGGGCACCCTCTTCGTGGAGATCTGCCTTGCGGGGCTCGCGACGGCGGCGATAACCATGGGCCGGGTCGGCGACGTGCCGGTCCCGTTCCTGCACCTCACCGTGAGCCGTCCTGCTCTCGCGTGCCTGGGGTCGCAGAAGGCGGGATGGGTGCTCAAGGCCGGGAACTACTCCGCGATGGCCTCCGGTCCGGCGCGGGCGCTCTCCTTAAAGCCGAAAAATACCTACAAAATGCTCGGCTACCGCGATACCTCTGAGATCGGCATCCTCGCGCTCGAAGCAGACACCCTGCCCGATGAGGAGGTCACGGGCTTCATCGCGGAGAAGTGCGGCATCGATCCGGAAAACCTCTACGTCCTCGTCGCCCCGACCCGGAGCCTGGTCGGTTCGGTGCAGATCTCCGGGCGGGTCGTCACGGCGACCCTCCACAAACTCGAGGAGAAAAGATACGACGTCCTCCGCATCAGCCACGCGGCGGGCCGATCGCCGATCGCGCCCGTAAAGCGGACCGACATCGAGGCGATGGGGGCGACCAACGACTGCAACATCTACTACGGCTCGGTCTCCCTCGTCGCGGAGGGCTACGATTCTGTCTTTTCGACCCTCCCCTCCCGGACCTCCCCCGACTATGGGAGGCCGTTTGGCCGGGTGCTCAAGGATGCCGGCTACGACTTCCTCAAAATTGACTCGCTGCTTGCCTTCTCGCCGGCGGAGGTCACGGTGAACGATTCGGAGACCGGCGAAGTCCACCATTTCGGGGGCCTGAACCCTGATGTGCTGCTTGAGTCGTTCGGGGTTCTGCAGAATCAGGTATGAGTCTGGGTTCAAGGGCTCTGTTGAACTCCTCTACTTTCTTCAGAAAGTATTTCAGGCGACTCCGTTCTACTCACATAACCCTATCAGCCGATATTCCCGGGTATCGCCACGCACTGCCCCCGCCCCCCGGGGCGGGGTGCGACGGACTGGACGTCCGGAGCTTTAGAAGACCAAAGGTCTTCGAGTGGGGGTTACAGGCGTATAGTTATCTGTAGAAATTGGTTCTGAACGCTGAAGACACGAGGCAGAGACAGGGGAGGGGGCTCGCCCCCTCCCCGTCAGCCCCACCCCCGTGGCGATATCCACCACGGTCCAGCGTACTGGTCGGTGCTGTGGCCCAACACACTCTCATAGGTGTGTGTTTCAGGATGCCCTTGCTTCCATCGATAGCGCGACACCATTCATGGAACATAAAAAAGAGAGCCTGACCCCGGCTCACTCCGGCGTCGTCTTCTCGCGGTAGCGCTCGAGCGCCTTCTCGACGTAGGAAGTCATCTGCACGGCGCCGACGACGCAGGCATCGGCGCACTTCCCGCAGCCGACGCAGGTCTCCGGGCACGTTATCCAGGCCTTGTCGATCTTTCTTCCCAGATCCACGAGCTCGATCGAGCCGGTCGGGCAGGCCTCGACGCAGTCGCCGCACCCCTCGCACGAGAAGGGGATGATCCAGGGGAACTGTTTAGGCATCTTTTTTTCGTCGCTGCTCATCAGACCTCAGTCCCTCTTTCTCGGCACGTCCTTCCAGCGCTGCCGCTCCCAGGCGTCGAGTTCCTCCGGCGGCATGCCGTCGAGCCTCTGCCCGGCCTCGTAGCCGGGCTTCGTGCAGTAGAGTTCGGTCAGGCGGACGAGAAGCACCGCTGCCGCGTCAATCCCTTTCTCCGCGTTTGCCTGTGCTGCGACCGTGTCGAAGGCCTCCCCCGACCGGAGGAGTTCCCCGGTTCCCTTGAACTGATACGCAGCACGAATACCCCCCTGGCGCGAGACGCCGAACGCCACTCTGGGGTTCTCCGACAGCACGGGTGCGATCAGATTCGCTTCGTCCTGTGCAAGCGCGAACGCCACCTCATCGTTGGCCGTCGCCTTTGCGTAGCGGCCCAGCACCACGAACGGCACGCCCTCCGGCGTCGCGACGCAGAGGTGGCAGCCCATCGCCTCGATCCAGGCCTTCATTCGCTCTGTAAGGTTTACCGTCATCTCGATCACCCCGTTAGAACCTTCTCTCCCACGTGCCCCGGCTCGATGGAGTAGGCCTCCTCGACGTGCACGACCACGACCCCGCGCTGGACGGCTTTCGGGAAGACGATGTCCGGCGGCACCTCATCCGGCGGCTCGGCCTTGTTCCAGTTCCCCCACTCGTTCAGGATATCCGTCGCGTTCGCGCCGTACCAGTCGAAATCGCGCGGGAACCCGTACTCCATGTCCACGGCCTTACCTTTGAAGACCCACCACCGCCCCTCGTCGAGCGGGTGGCAGATCGTGACCGCGACCTCGGGGTTCTCCTTGATGTTCGCCTTCGTCTTCAAGAGGAACATATCGGCGATCAGGATCTTGTCGTCCATGTGGGTGGCGACGAACCGCATCGCGGCGATGTTCGGGTTGCCGTCCCTGCTCGACGTGCAGAGGTAGATCAGGCTCCCTCCCTTGCCGGGAACCCGCAGGGCTTCTCTCATCTCCTTCGTAAACTTCACCATTCTTCTCACCTCGTCTGGCTACTTCACCGGATACCCGAACGCGGCGGTTCCGGCAGGGCCGAGTTCCTCGCCCAGCGCCTGTTTCACGAGCTGGGTGATGTAAATCGGTTCGATCTCCATCTTCCGGCAGGTCGCCCGCATCACGGAGATGCAGGCCGGGCAGATGAAGACGAGTTCTTCGGCGCCGGCTTCGGCGGCATCGCCGATGTTTTTACGCTGGATATCGACCGCTCGCTCGTGCTGGGTGTGGAAGATTCCGCACCCGCAGCAGAGCCGGTCATCTCCCGTGTACGTCCGCTTCTCCTCGACGGACTCTACACCGATCATCCCGAAGATATCGGCGAGCCAGTCCGACCAGACCTCGCGGTCCCCGCCTCTCGGCGCGTAGCGCGTCGTGCAGCCGCCCTGCACCGCGACGCTGATCCCGAGCGGATTCCTGATCCGGTCGGGGTGGTCGCGCAGCCAGTTCCTGATGTGCTCGAGGATATGGACCGGCCGGAACGGCACCTCGATCCCCTGCTGCGTCGCGATGGTCGTCGCCACGTTGTAGCAGGCGTCGTGGGTGAAGACGATCTCGTCGACCCCGAACTCTTCGGCCGCTTTCGCGAGGTTCTCGATGAACTGCGGGAGGTTCTTCAGCGGCCGGGACGCCCGGCCGAGGTGGGTCTCGGTAAACCCGCACGCGTACGGCCCGCCCCCGATGATGGTTGCCTCCTCAAAGACCTGTCCCGTGAGGAACTCCGCCTGGGGCACCACCTCGTAAATCCCACCGGCCGAGATCAGCGGGCCGCCCGGTCTTCCCCTCCTGATGACCGTCGCCGGCTTCGTCAGCCAGTCGCTCGACGGCTTTGCGTCTGCAGGAATGCCGAGAACGCCCGTCTCCTCCTGCCGCTGTGCAATGAGATCCCACGGGTCGGCGCCCGTGGGGCAGAAGTCATTGCATGCCGCACAGGTGATGCACTCCTTCAGGATCGGGTGGCGTTCACCCTCTATCAGGGATTTCATGGCGGTCTTTGCATCGTCCTCTCCATAGGATACGTACGGGCAGCGGACGAGACATTCTCCCCTGCAGCGGGAAAAGTCGCATTTCGATAGATCAAATGCCATCGCAGATCCCTCGATCTACCCTGTGTCAATACCCTCTCTTTAACGTGGGGTTCCCGGCAAGATGGGTCTCGAACCGATCTCCGCCCTTTTCCGCCGGAGAACCGTTCAGGGGGGCAGATCCGGTGAGCGCCGTGGATCGCCGTGTATCCCTGAGAGGGGCCGAACATGTAAGTATCAATACCACTTTCTGTTAACGTTGTTAACATTATTGTGCGAGCCGTGTTGCATGATCCTGTTCGGGAAGAACACTCGTGTGGGCTCACAATCACTTCGTGACCGGTGGACGGACGATTCCGCCCACCAGGATGAGGTGTTGAGGGTACGTTATGGCAGAAACAGACAATACAACGAAGGATGCTGGACAGCAGCAGAAAAACCCGTTTGAAAAGGTTTCCGTGAGCGTCAAGCACGTCATCCTGGTGCTGAGCGGAAAGGGGGGCGTCGGGAAGAGCACGGTAGCCGCGAACCTTGCAATGGCGCTTGCGAACCACGGCTACCAGACGGGCCTTCTCGATCTCGATATCCACGGCCCCAACATCCCCAAGATGCTGGGCATCGAGGAGACCAAACTCACGTCGACGAACGGCACGAGGATCGAACCGGTATACGTGGTGCCGGCACTCGGCGTCGTCTCGATGGCGTTTCTCCTGCCGGATAAGAGCACTCCCGTCATCTGGCGCGGCCCCATGAAGATGCAGGTCATCAAACAGTTCCTCACGGATGTTGACTGGGGAGACCTGGACTACCTCGTGGTGGATCTGCCACCGGGCACGGGAGACGAGGCGTTATCGATCATCCAGCTTGCCCCGAACGTTGCCGGTGCCGTTATTGTTACGACGCCGCAGGAGGTTGCCGTACTCGACTCGACAAAGGCCGTAAAATTCGTCGAGAAGATGGGTATCAAGGTTCTCGGGATAGTCGAGAACATGAGTGGGATGGTCTGCCCCCACTGCGGCAAGGAGATCGACCTCTTCGGACAGGGTGGGGGGAAGAAGGCCGCAGGGGATCTCGACGTGCCGTACCTCGGCAATATCCCTCTGGACCCCGATATGCGCAAAGCCGGTGACGAAGGGCGCCCTTTCATCGTCCGGCGTCCGGGAATGGGTGCGGATAACTCCACATGGAGGCACGTGGACGATGTCATGCAGGCGGTTCTCCACAGTATCGGAGAGGCACATTAGGATGCCGGAAGTAGGTGCCGCCAGGAGATGGGGGTGGGCAGGGGCATGAAAAAGTTCCATATAGAACTGACCGGGTTCATCGAGATGGATACCGATCAGGAGCGCGACGCACGGATACTGGCTGAGCGGATTCTTGGGGAGATCCGTTCGGTCTTTTCCGAGCATGGTGCGATACAGAATTGCGGCATCGGGATAAACTCGGTCACGGAGAAGCAGCTCACCCGGCGCTATGGGTAGTCTCTCCGCACGGATCGCGGGAGTCCGGCCGGAGATCACTCCCGGTCGTGCCGCCTGAGGAACGCACGAACTTCGCGCGACTCCACCCATCCCCGATCCAGCTGCCTGATGTACTCGTTGATCCGCTCGACCTGGTCGTGGATGACCGTCGATGTCTTCGTATCGTCGGCCAGGTCGGCCATGCCGAGGATCACCTGCAGGGGCTGGCGTATGTGATCGCCGAGGACGGCGAACTGCTCGATGTTGCGCCCGATCTGCTCGAACGCCTGCCGGTTAAGTTGCTCGCTCTGTTTCCGTTCGGTGACGTCCCTTCCCACCGCCTGGACGCCGACCACCTTCCCGTCCTCCACGATCGGGGATTCGTTCAACTCGACGAAGGCTGTTGTCCCGTTTTTCCGGCGGAACTCGACCTCGAGCCCCTCGATCGATTCGCCTCTCGCCATCTTCTTCTGCCCCTCCTCCCATGCGGCGAGCGATACGGGAGTGACGTAGTCACGGCACTTGCAGCCGATGAGTTCGGCGGGGGTGAAGCCGAGGATCCGGGTCACGGCCGGAGAGATGTAGGTGATCCCCCGGTCATGATAGCAGGTGTAGATCATGTCGAAACTCCGTTGCGCTATCTCGCGGAACTTCTCCTCGCTTTTGCCGAGCGCCTCTTCGGCTGCCTTTCGCTTGATCCCCTGTGCCAGGACGTTCGCGGCCGCCTGAACGAAGTTGATGTCGTCCCGGGTGAACCTGCGCAGGGTCCGGGTATGGGCGCCGAGCACCCCGTACGGCGCCTCGTCACCCTGGATGATGACGCTGATGCCGCTCATGATCTCCTCCCTCCGCAGGAGGGCCGGGCCCCGGAACCGGGTCTCGGCGTCGAAGTCTTCGACGATCACCGGTTCGTGGGAGAGAAGGGTGTATCCCGCCTGGGAATCGGTTCCCCCGTTCACTCTCTCGGTACCGATCCGGACCCCGCTGAACCCCACCGCCGCCTCGAGGATGAAGAGATCCTCATCGGGCAGGTAGCGGAGCACTTTGGCGTACTCGACCCCCAGGCGCTCCGCCACCACCCGGACAACGGCGTCCATCAGCTCGGGAGGCTCCGCCCCTGCAAGAGCGAGTCGGCCGAGATCTGCGATGGCCCCCTGCTGCGCCGCCCGGACGGCAGTGAGCCGTTCGGCCTCTTCTCTCGCGGTGATATCGAGGTTGATCCCTGCCCAGAAGACGATGCTGCCGCTCCCGTCCCGGACAGGAGCCCCCCGGGAGAGGATGGTGTGCTGCTCCCCGTCGACGCCCAGAAGCCTGAGTTCGCGGTTCCACCGGCACCCGGCATCGAGGCACCGTCTCCAGTCCGCACGTGCCGCTGCCGCGTCCTCGAGCCGGATGCATTCCAGCCATCCCTTATCCCGGCATTCTTCCATCGTCCTCCCCAGCAGTTCGAGGAACGAGGCGGAGAGATAGAGTACGTTGCCGTCCGGCCCGCATACCCAGAGGCCGTAGGGCACCAGTTCTCCGACGGTGGCAAAGACCGTCTCGACCCCGACCCGTGCCCTCTCCTGACTGCATCCAAAAGTGATCTCCCGGAACCGTGCAAGCCTCTCCCCGGCGCAGGACTCGCCGGAGATCGCCCGGCACGAGAACGAGAAGCGGCGCACCTCGCCGGTGGAGGTTCGCATCCGACAGGTCTCGTGCGCCACCTCCTCCCGGTTCCGGAGCGCTTCGATTATCCTCCCGGCAGAGCCGCTCTCCTCGGAGAGTGGTGCAAGGTGGCGGGCGATGAGGTCGTCTATCTCCATGCCGCGGGCAGCATCATCGCCGATCCCGAACGTCTCCTGAAACGATCGGTTCAGCCGCACAACGGTATTGTCCCGGCCAAGGATGGCGACGGCATCGTTGAGTTCGTCAAAGCAGCGGTACACAGGAGATCTCCATGGTGCGGAATCCCCGGGCGGGGGTGCGCATGTCAACTATTGGATCGGGTCAATAGATATCTTTTTTTGGAAATCTTCCGCGCCCGCAACGGTACCGGTCCTGCAGGCGACAGCCGCGGAGAAGAGGTCTCTGCCGGTGCGGCCCGGCTCATAGTGGGACGGTGTTGCAGAAGATGCAAAAGGCATGCTGCTGCATATCGGGCAGCCATGACCGGTACGATGGCAGGCGTGGAGGCAAACCGGCTGATCTCCAGGCCGCGATCATCGTGAGAAGGATCCCTCTGAGATTGATGATGCCGATCCGGTTTGGTCGGACGAGGCGACGTTCTACCGGAACCTGAACTCTCAAAATGGACGCCGAGGGGGAGATTTGAACTCCCGAGGTGCCGAACACCAGTGGCTTTCGAGGCCACCGCCTTCCCGGACTAGACTACCTCGGCACAGAATCAGCCTAGAGTATTTAGGCTCTACGACTATAATAGTATCGAGATATGCTCTGTCGGTTCACCCTTATCCCGGACGGTCGTGTGCTGGTCTACCGCGGGCAGCCGGGCGACACGTATGAGACCGCCCTCCACTCCTTCGGGCTCAACCCGGATACGGCGCTGATATTCCGCCGCGGACGGAGCGTCCCGCAGGACGAAGAAATAACGGAGGAAGAAGCCGGGATCTTCCTGGCCTCTTCACGCGGGTGACTTATTGTGCGGCCGGTCTTCCGGTCTGGGTGATCATCATATCGTCGACGCGGACAAGGAGCATGGCCGTCTCGGTCGCGCTCTTGATCGCCTGGGTCTTTACCCGCTGCGGTTCGATGACCCCGGCCTCGAACATGTCGACGATCTCGCCGGTGTAGACGTTGAGCCCGGCGTACTTCGCGCCGTCGGCGTGGGCCTTCCGGAGAGCGACGACCTTGTCGATGGTGTCGAACCCGGAGTTCTCCGCGAGCGTCCTCGGGATGACCTCGAATGCGTTCGCAAACGCTTCGATGGCGAGCTGGGCCCGGCCACCGACGGTTGCGGCGTACTCGCGGATGCGGAGTTGCAGTTCGGTCTCGACCGATCCGCCGCCGACGACGAACTTGCCGTCCTCGATGGCATCCTGGATGACCCGGGCTGCGTCGTAGACCGCCCGCTCGAGTTCGTCAAGCAGGAGCTGGGAGGTGCCCCGCAGGAGGATCGTGACGGCCTTCGGGTTTTCGCATCCGGAGATGACCGTCAGGTCGGTGTCGGGGATCTCCTCGGCTGCCTCGGCGTGGCCGAGCGTCTCCTCGGTGAGTTCCTCGGGCTTGTTGACGATACTGCCGCAGAGTGCTCTTGCGGCGAACTTCATGTCGGCCTCTTTCACGTCTTCTACGGCGTAGACGCCGTGCTTGGCCAGGTAGTATTGCACGGCATCGGCGATCCCCTTCTGGCAGAGGACGACATTCGCGCCGGCGGCAACGATCTGGTCGGCGAGTTTCCGGAGGGACTCGCGCTCCTGCTCGGAGAACGCCTTCATCTGGTCGGAGGAGGTGATCTTGATCTTCGACTTCACCTGGGTCTTCGTGATCTCGAGCGGCTGGGCGAGGAGAGCGACTTTAGCGTCCGTGACCGCATCAGGCATCTGCTCGAAGACGCGCTTCTTGTCGATGACGACACCCCGGATCAGCTCGGCGTCGTCCATCGAGTCGCCGACCTGCTTCTTGATCTTGATGTCGTCCTCGTCCACGGTGTAGATGCCCTGTTCGGTCTCGGTCGCGACCTGCCGCACCGCGTCCACCACGATGCTGGATATCTGGTCTTTGATCGCTTCGATGGACTTTCCGGTCATGGCGGTTCCGGCGAGTTTGATGAGGTTATCCCGGTCGTCGGCACTGATGGCGACGGCCAGTTCCTCGAGGATCGAAAGAGCCTTCTCCATGCCGAGCCGGTAGCCGTTCGCGATGATGGTGGGGTGCACCTCCTGTGCGAGCAGCGCCTCCGCCTCTTCCATGAGGGATCCGACGATCACGGTCGCGGTCGTGGTGCCGTCGCCGACCTCGTCGTCCTGGGTCTCCGCAACCTCAACGACCAGCTTACCGCCGGGGTGCTGCACGGACATCTCGTGCAGGATGGTTGCCCCATCGTTCGTGATCACCACGTCACCGCTGGAGCTGACCAGCATCTTGTCCATTCCCCTGGGACCGAGCGTCGTCCTAACGGCGGCCGCAATTGCCTTTGCAGCCATGATATTCGAGCGCTGCGCCTCGAATCCACGAGTGCGCTCAACATTGTCCCGCAAAATAATGATGGGCTGTCCAGCAAGCATTGTATAATCCTCCTTTGCTCGTTAGGTTTGTTCAGAGGTTCTATATAAATCAGTCGATGGGGATCGGCCTTCTCCGGACGTCCGGGCAGAACGGCGGGGATGCATCGCCGTCAGCCATTGCTACGCGCCTTGATACCCCGCACGGAGTGCCGTCCGTTTCGCCGCTCTCGCCGGAGCACGTTTTGGGCGTACCGAAAAAGAAGTGCCGGGTCGTTCACCCGAGCCTCGAGATCACGAAGAGCGAGTGAACCGGAACCCCGTCGACCTCCCGGACGCCCCGCTTGTCGAAGAGCGACCAGACCGCCATCGGCGTGGCCCCGTGCTGCCGGAGGAACGCTATCGTCTCGGAGAGCGTTGTCCCGGTCGTAACGACGTCGTCGACGATGATGCACCGCTGTCCGGTGATCGTGGAGAAGGTGCCCGATAGCGACCCGGTAGGCGTCTCGCTCCGGCTGTGCTTCGCCGGGAGGTAGACCGCGAGTTTCAGCCCCTCCTCCGCGGCGATGAGGGTGGCGAGCGGTGCGCCCGACGGCGCGATGCCGACGACCGTATCGGGAAGGTCGTCGACGGCACGTGCGACGCTTCCTTCCGCCAGGTAGAGGAAGCGTTTGAGCATCATCATCGCCATGTCGTTTAAGAGCATGCCGTGGCTCCCTACCGCCGCCCAGTCGATATGGACGTCTTTCGGGGCTTCCATGCCCTTCTGCTGGGTGAGCAGCCAGGTGACCGTCTCCATCGAGAGACCCAGCTCGTCGGAGATCTGGCCGGGGGTGTGCCCCTCAGCCTGGAGGGCTTTTGCCTTCGTTATCAGCTCTTCGAGCGCGGACATGGAGAAAAGATCTCCGGGTGATTATTTAAGTTTTCTTTTGATTGATGCGCCGCAGATCGGGCAGTCTCCCGGTTCCTTCCAGTACCGGCCGCACCCACTGCACCGGTAGCGCCACCGGATCGGCCGGGCGGGCCGTTGCCTGATACTTTGTGTCTCGATGCCGAGACGGTGGGCGACGTTCTGGACGGCGAAGTCGTCGGTGACCAGGACGGCCGAGAGTTCCAGCGCGAGCGCAAGGATCTCCCGGTCGGTTCCGGAGAGCACCCCGCTATCTCCCGTCCGGAGTGCGGCCGCGTCCACCCGTGCCAGATCTTCCCCGCGCGGCTCCCGGACGGCGAGCCCCGCTGCCATGAGCACCTCGAACCGGCATTTCGCGTGGGTGTCGGCGAGCTCCGCGACGACCGACGAGGTGGTCGCGATCGGCCCCTCGAGGGGGATCTCCGCAAAAAAGACCGAGGCATCGAGGACAAGCGTCATGCACAGAACCTCACGGTGTCGTTCTTCTCGCACCGGATGGCGTACCCGAACTCGGAGAGGAGAGAACTTGCGGTCTTTGCGTGCATCGAGAGGGTATGGGTGCTGTACTCGCCCCCGTAGAGGGCGAGGTAGACGAGGAGCTGGTCGGCGAGGTGGACGTCGACCGTGCCGGGGTTCCGGCACTCTTCGGCGAGGGCCCGTGCCGCCGTCCGGCCCACCTCTTCGGCGGGAAGCCCCCGCCTCCCGAGCGCAACGGCACCTTTCGCACCGCTCCATGCCGTGATCGAACTCCCGACGCTCATCCCGCCCTTGCGGGGGTCGAGGGCGGCGGTGCAGGGAAGATTGAGTTCCCGGTTCAGGTGTTCGCGCGCGGCCGCCGCCTGGCGCTCCGCGACGTGTGCGGGAAGACCTCCCGAACAGGAGACGATCCCGCAGTCTCTCTCCTTCCCTTCCGGAATCGCGATCGGGGCCGGGCGGGACGGCTCCACCCGGACATGCACCCGCCCTCCTCCGCGGGGATAATACCCCCTTTCGAGCACTGTAATCTCGATCGAGGCGCCGGCGCGGCGGAGCACCGGCGCGAAGACCTGCTCCAGATAGTCGATGGTCGGACTCCACGGCACCTCGGTGCCGCCAAAGACCGTGATGCTCCCGCCGGCGGCAAAGGCGACCGGAAGCCACGCCTGGACGATGAGGGGTATGCTCCCGGCGGTGCCGGGATCGATCTCAAGATCCGTCCTCCGGATCCGATCGGGAGCAAACGAGATCTCCCGGCTTCCCGGAAAGAGGCCGGTGCACTCTGCGTTGCAGGCCCCGGCGACTGCCCGGACTGCGGCGATGTGCTGGGGGGCAAGCCCGGGGTTCTTCCGGTTCTCCCGGATCCTCGTCACGGTGACCGGTTCGGCGGAGATCGCCGATAGAGCGACCGCCAGGCGTAGGATCTGCCCGCCCCCCTCGAGGTGTGATCCGTCAACGGTGAGCATCTTCCCTGATCGCGGTGACGATAGCGCTTGCCGCCGATATGAAGCTTGAGGCGTTCTCGTAGGTGTCGCTGGAGACGACCGAAGAGACTCCCGCCGCCCGCAGGCGGGTGTAGGCGCCGCTCGTGAGCACCCCGTGGACGCAGGCCGCGTGGATGGACGCTGCGCCCTGCTCCCGGAGCATGCAGGCGGCGGTCGCGAGGGTCCCGCCGGTGGATATGATATCGTCCACGATCACGGCGTCCCGGCCGGCCGCATCGATGGTCTTCGGGGCGATCCTGACCTCCTCACCCGAGAGCCGGGTCTTTTCGAGGTGGTCGCAGTCCCACCCGCCGACCGCCGCGACGTCGGTCGCAAAGTCGATCGCGCCCTCGTCCGGAGCGAGGATCAGGGGGTTTTTCAGGTGCAGGTCGCCGACGTAGCCGCCGACGGCCGGGGCGATGGTGACGTTCTTTGCCGGGACGCCGAAGTGGTCGAGCACGCCCGGATCGTGGATGTTGACGACGTAGACCCGTTCGACGCCGGCCGAGAGGGCTCGTGCGACCGCCCGGGCACTGATCGGTTCGCCGGGGGAGAAGCGTTTGTCCTGCCGGGAGTAGCCGAGATACGGAATCACCAGCGTGTTCCTCGATTGGTCGGCGGCATCGATCGCGAGAAGGGTCTGCATGAACATATCGTTGTCCACGATGCTGCTGACGATCAGGGTCTCGTCGTCCAGTTCTCTGCACTTAAGATATAGTTCCCCGTCGGGGAACCGGGTGAATTTCGTCTCGACCAGTGAGGCCCCCAGTTTTTCGGCAACGCGGGCTGCGAGAACCTGTGACCGTTCCGTGCTGATTATTCTCATTGAACACCTTTGCTAGAAACTATTTGAACGAGGATGAATAAATTATATAAGTACCAGTGCAGCAAAGAGGTAAACTCGACGATGGATTCGACGCTAACAACAGAAATTCCCAATATCGAGCTCACGAACGATGAACTGGAGGAGACGGACGTCTTTTCCGGCCTTGAGCTGAGCGCATCGTCGGATATCGACGTACCTCCGAATCTCATCGACCAGGTCATCGGCCAGGAGCACGCCGTTGAGGTGATCCGGAAGGCCGCGGTCCAGCGCAGGCACGTGATGATGATCGGCACCCCCGGAACCGGCAAATCGATGCTGGCGAAGGCTATGGCCGAGCTCCTCCCGAAAGAGGAACTGCAGGACATTATGGTCTATCCGAATCCCGAGGACAACAATAATCCCATCATCAGGACAGTCCCTGCCGGCCGCGGCAAGCAGATCGTCAACGCCCACAAGGTGGAGGCGCGAAAGAAGATCCAGATGCGGAGCACCCTCATCATGCTCCTCATCATCGGTATCATCGGCTACGCGATCATCACCTACCAGTGGCTGATGGGCATCATCGCCGCCGCGTTCGTCTTCATGGCGCTGAAGTATTCGATGCCCCGCGAGGAGGCGATGGTGCCGAAGCTCCTGATATCCCACGACACGAACACCACGGCGCCCTTTATCGATGCCACCGGTTCGCACGCGGGTGCTCTGCTCGGCGACGTCCGGCACGACCCCTTCCAGAGCGGCGGGCTTGAGACCCCGTCCCACGACCGGGTCGAGGGAGGGGCGATCCACCGGGCGCACGGGGGCGTACTCTTCATCGATGAGATCAACACCCTCACTCCCCACTCCCAGCAGAACCTGCTGACCGCGCTCCAGGAGGGCACCTTCCCGATCACCGGTCAGAGCGAGCGTTCGAGCGGCGCGATGGTCAGGACGGAGCCGGTTCCCTGCCGGTTCGTGATGATCGCGGCGGGCAACATCGACGCCATTCAGGGGATGCATCCCGCGCTCCGGTCGCGTATCCGGGGCTACGGCTACGAGGTCTACATGCGCGAGACGATGGAGGACACCGCGGAGAACCGGAAGAAGTTCCTCCGGTTCATCGCGCAGGAGGTCAAGAACGACGGGAAGATCCCCCACTTCGACCGGGCCGCCATGCTCGAGGTGCTCCGTGAAGCCCGGCGCCGCTCGAACCGGAAGGGTCACCTGACCCTGAAACTCCGTGACATGGGCGGGCTCATCCGCGTGGCGGGAGACCTCGCCCGGCAGGAAGGTGCGGAGTTCACCACGGCAAAGCACGTTCTCGCCGCGAAATCGGCCTCCCGCTCGATCGAGGACCAGATCTCCGACGAGTACATCCGGCGGAGCCGCGACTACGACATCACCGTCATCGAGGGCACCCGGGTGGGCCGGGTGAACGGGCTTGCGGTGATGGGGAGCGACTCCGGTTCGGTGCTTCCCGTCATGGCCGAGGTGACCCCGAGCCAGGGGGCGAACGGTACGGTCATCGCGACCGGCATGCTGAAAGATATCGCCAAGGAATCGATCACGAACGTCAGTGCCCTCATCAAGAAGTTCACGGGCAAGGACATCCGGAACATGGACATCCACGTCCAGTTCATCGGCACCTACGGCGGTGTCGAGGGTGACTCCGCCTCCGTGACCGTGGCGACGGCGGTGATCAGCGCCATCGAGAACATCCCGGTGCGCCAGGACGTCGCGATGACGGGTTCGCTCTCGGTCAGGGGCGACGTTCTCCCCATCGGCGGGGTCACCTACAAGATCGAGGCGGCGGCAAAAGCAGGTATCAAGAAGGTGATCATCCCGCGGTCGAACCTCGACGACGTCCTCATCGAGGATCGTTACCGCGCGATGGTCGAGGTGGTGCCGGTCGACCACATCGAAGAGGTTCTCCAGAATGCGCTCGTCCCCGAGAACCGGGACGGGTTCCTCTCGAAGCTCCGGAAACTGGCGGTCAACCCGACCGCTCTCTTCGACCCGAACGTCGGGCGTACCGTGGTCTGATAGCCTATGGCTGAAGTACGCTACTATGATATCCGGTGCGTACGCGGCGAGATCACCCTGGTCGATATCGACAACGGGGTGGTCGAGTCCGCGGGCACTTCATTCTTCGACAAAGCCGTGATCCGGGTGCTTGGATCGAAAGGTTGGGGCATCCTCACCCGCGATCACGTCGATATCGATTCGAAACGCGAGGTTGAAAGTCTCGTCGAGGCGGCATCGCGCCTTGCGGCCGTCACGGAGGATCACCTCGACCTTGCCGACGCGCCGCGCGGCGTGCTCCCGGCCCTCCCCCTCAAGGAAGACCCCCGGGATGTCGATCTCGAAGAGAAGACCCGGCTGCTTGCCGGGATCGAGGAGGCGGCACGCGTCTCCGGCGTAGGAAACACCCGGGCGCGCTACACCGAGGGGATCGACGCGGTCAGGTTCCTGGATTCGAGCGGGAACGAGTACTCCTACGAGACCGTCCGGTCCGGGTTCTCGGTCGTTGCCATCGCCTCCCGGGGCGGCGTGATGCAGATGGGGAGCGAACGCGATCACATCGCCACCGGGTTCAACCTCCGGAACAAGCAGGAGTTCGGCCGGAAGGCGGGCGAGGTCGCGGTCTCGCTCCTCGACGCGAAGATCCCGAAGGGCGGGACGAAACGGGCGGTGCTCGACCCGGAGCTTGCGGGCGTCTTCACCCATGAGGCGGTCGGCCACGCGAGCGAGGGCGACCTCGTCCGCGAAGGCGCATCGGTTCTCGGGGGGAAGATCGGCGAGCGCATCGGCTGTCCGGGTCTCGTCATCGTCGACGATCCCTCCCTCCCCGAGTTCGGTTTCATCCCCGTGGACGCCGAGGGCGTCGCGGTAGAGCGCACAGAGATCGTCCGCGACGGCATCCTCTCCTCTTACCTCCACAACCGCGAGACCCTCGCGGCGGTCGGGAACGGGATCGCGGGCCACGCCCGGTCGGAGCACGGGGCGCCGCCGATCGTCCGGATGAGCAACACCTTCATCGAGAACGGCGACGCGACCTACGACGAGATCCTCGAGGAGTGCCGGGACGGTATCCTCCTCATCGGGTCGCGGGGCGGGCAGGTCGATCCCGGCCGCGGCGTCTTCCAGTTCAACGCGGAGTACGGCTACCTCATCGAGGGCGGCGAGAAGGCCGGTATGGTTCGGGACGTCTCGCTCTCGGGTGAGATCCTCTCGACGCTCCATAACATCGTCCTGGTTGGAAACGACCGGAAGATGAGCCCCGGATACTGCGGCAAAGGCGGGCAGAGCGTCCCGGTCAGCGACGGTGCGCCTCATCTGCTGCTCGAGAACGCAACCATCGGGGGGCGCGGCGAATGAACGGCGAAGACCTGATCGAGAAGATTCTCCGGGAGGGCGAACGCCGGGCGGACGAGGTCGAGGTCTTCTACGCCCGGGGGCTGAGCATCGGCACCGAGATCAAGAAGGGGATCCTCGGGAACGCCGAGGAGTCGGAGGCCTGGAGTATGGCCATCCGGACGGTCAAGGACGGGCGGATAGGATCCTCGGCCACAAGCGATCCCGACCGGTGGAAGGAATGCCTGGACGCGGCGCTCGCGAGCGGTCGTCTCGCCACCCCGCAACAGTGGGGCGGGTTCCCGAAACCGGCCGATCTCGCGGGCACTCCTTCCGCGGCCGACGGGGATCTCGTCGTCGCGGTGGAGGGTGCGGCGAGGATGGTCGGCGACCTCCTTGCCGGCGCGGCGGAGCACCCGGTGGAGGTCGTCGGCGGAGGTGCGGATCTGGCCCGGTCGTATCTTGCGGTCGCGAACTCGAGCGGCGCCTTCTACGGTATGGACCGGACGGTGGCGGCGGTCTCCCTCGAGACGATCAGGGAGCAGTCTACGGGCTACGAGTTCGACGCCTCCCCGTTCCTTGCCGATATCGACGCCCGGTCGGTCGGTGAGAGGGCCGCCTCGCTTGCCGCCCGATCTCTCGGGGGCTGCGATATAAAGACCGGCTGCTACGACGTCGTCCTCTCTCCGGTTGCGGCGGCAAGCCTCCTCGGGCAGGTTCTCCTCCCGGCCCTCTCCGGCCGGAACGTGAAGGCCGGCCGGTCGTTCCTTGCGGACAAAGTCGGGGAACAGGTCTTCGACGAGCACCTCTCCGTCTACGACGATCCGTTTGCTCCCGGCCTCGGGAGCACGGCCTTCGATGCGGAGGGGGTTCCGACCCGCCGCCTGGTCTTCGTGGAGCAGGGGGTGCTCCGGCAATTCGCCTACGATCTCAAGACCGGCTACCGCTACGGCGAGGGGAGCACGGGGAGCGCCGTTCGTTCCGGGGGCGAAGGCCCCGGGATCGGCGTGCACAACCTCTTCATCGACGGCCCGCGGGTGAAAGAGCCCGGCGACGAGCGGGCGGTCTGGATCCACGACGTCGTGGGCGCCCATACCGCGAACCCGTTCTCCGGCGACTTCTCGGTCGAGATCTCGAACCCCTTCTGGATGGAGGGCGGGGAGACGGTCGAGCCCATCCGGACGGCGATGCTCTCCGGGAATGTCTTCGAGATGCTCCGGGAACTCGAGGGGCTCGGAAATGACTCAAGACGCGTCGGACGGCTGACGATTCCATCAATACGATTAAATAACCAGCAGATCATTGGTAAATAGATGATGGAAGAGATCCTTGCCATCCTTCTCGCGGTCGCGATAGCCGCGACGCTCTACTACCTCATGAAGAAGGCCATGACGCTCGTCATCAACGCCGTCGCCGGGCTCATCACGCTATGGGCTCTGAATTACTTCGACGTCCTCAGCTGGTTCGGCGCTCCCGACATCCAGATCAACCTGGTGACGATCCTCATCTGCGCCCTCGCCGGGCTGCCGGGCGCCCTGGTTCTGGTCCTGCTTCACCTCGTCGGGATTGCAATCTGAGAGGGCACATTAGATGTTTTCCGGCCGACGGGGCGGCCGCGTCTCAATTTTTGGTCTATTACCGGACAGCTTCGTTATCCATCACAGCGAAAATAGTACCGAAGCGCTGGAAAGCCCCATACAGTGGACCGTGGTGGCAATCGCCACGCACTGCCCCCGCCCCGAGGGGCGGGGAACGACGCTCCGTTAGGAGCGGAGTTGAGGCACCACAGGTGCGGGTGAGGAGGCCGAAGGCCGGGAGGGGTGGGGGTTACAGCCTTATTTTCGGAGTGGGGACAGGGGAGGGGGGAGACCCCCTCCCCGTCAGCCCCACCCCCTGTGGCGATATCCCCTCGAAATCCGTGCCAGGGGTGCACTCTGAGGGCGTTCAAGCTTCTTCAGGCATAAGACTCCTATGGGAGCGAACCCCTCCGAATGTCTGAGGCTCCGAACGCTTGCATGATGCACCTCTCAAGTGCTCGAACTCAGGATGTCCCCAGGACCCGCCCGCCCGCTCCCATGACGCACCCCGGCCGAAACCCTTATCCCCTGCCGCGAGCCTTCTCGAGCCGTGGCCCCGACGACCCGGGCGGGTGCGCTCTTTGCAGCCGTCATCCTGGCCCTGTATGCGCTTGTCGCCGCGGTGGTCCTGACCGAACCCGCGGACGACCCGTTCAACGTCATAGCGCGTCTTGCCGCCCTGTGGGGGTTCCTCGCCCTCGGCATCGCAACCCTTCTCACGCCGTTCCTCCGGGAGATCATGAAGATCTTCGGGAGATCGTTTCTCTCGGTGCACCACACCTTCGCCGCCGTCGGCCTCCTCCTTCCCACGCTGCACCCGGTGGTCATCGCCATAGGAGCGATGAACCCTGCCGTCTTCATCCCGATCTTCTCCCCGTGGGATCGGTTCTGGGCGCTCGCGGGCCGGCCCGCACTCTACCTCCTCTACATCGCGTTTGCCGGCGTGCTGCTCCGGAAGTACATCCCGAAGTACTGGCGGTGGGTGCACGGCCTGATGTATGCCGTGCTCCTCTTTGCCGTCGTCCACGGGAACCTGATCGGGACGGACTTTGAGAATCCTATCATATGGGTGCTCTTCAACACGCTCTTCGCTCTCACCGTCGCGGCATTCGTTCTCAAGCGCTGGCGGATGAGGCAGAAGAAGAGGGGGGCGGGTGGGAGCTCTGGTTCTACGGAGCGTCGCTGATCGTGCCTGACGGAGTTTGAGCTCCGCCTGCCCTAGAGGGGCACGCGGCGCCATCGAAAATTGCTGCGCAATTTTCTCAAGCTCCGTTCCTGACGGAACGTCGCAATTAGAATAGACTCGCCTCTGAGTAGACCACGATCTGGTTCTGGAGGATCTCGAACGGCTTGATCTCCCGGGAATGGGCCGAACGGCGCATCTTCACGACCTCGAGAACCAGGTGCACTTCGGTGAGCCCCGGAGAGCGGACATAACGGAGGAAGACCACCGTATCCGCCAGGTATTCCACGAGGCCGTATCTGCTCCCGTCCCGGTTTACCGGGTCGGTCTCGCTTGTCAGCACAAGCGTGCAGGCCTCATCCCGCATCACCTCGATGAGCCGGAACATCTCCTGCCGCCTGTCGGCCTCGTCCTCGAAGAGCCCCTCGAAGAGAGATATCGGGTCGATGATCACTCGTGAGGCTCCCGTGCTCTCGATGAGAGCGGGGAGTTCGCTCTTGATGCTGCTGACCGCGAGGTTGAAATCGGTCGGATCCAGCCGGAGAAGGTAGAACCGGTCGCCGAAGGCCTCCATGTCCCACCCTTTCTGTGCCATGGTGGCCTGGAGGAGTTCCTCCCGTTCCTCGAGGCTGATGTAGATCACCTTCTCGCCACGGCAGAGTCCATCATATGCGAACTGGAGGGCGAATGATGTCTTTCCGGTGCCGTAGGTGCCGACGATCGCGCAGATGCTCTTCTCGAGAAGTCCCCCCGAGAGCATCGCGTCCAGCCCTTCGACTCCGAAACTCACCCGGCTTATCGTCATGCCACCATCCTGATGTTTCGCACCTCAAATCCCTCCGTCGCCGAGATCGAGACGGCGAACCTCACCAGGTTCTTGGCCTCGAGGCGGGGCATTACCCCCCGGAACTTCTCGAAGTACATAACCCGCTGCCGGCGCTGCGCACCGTTATCCTCCCAGCGAAAGAGGATCGTGGCGTCGACACAATCGGCGATCTCAAGTTCCCGTGATCTGTCCAGGATACCGGACGTGAGTAGAAGATAGATCGTGTTGTTCCGGCGTTTTGCGGCGCGCTGCAGGCCGCGCAGGAAGGCGATGAATGCATGCCAGCGTTTCCCTTCCGTAAGCGGCGGTGCGATATCGGTCAGCGAATCAAGGACGATCAAACTGTTCGCGGGGCACTGGTCGATCGCTCTGGCGAGTTCTGCAAGGATATCCCCGTTTTCCTTGCGCTGCTTCTTCTGCAGGCGTTCCATGATGCTCCCCTCTCCGTACCAGTCGGGAGGAACGATGCTGGCGTCGAAGTAGAGTTCCGAGAGGTCATGGAAGACAATCCCCTCCCCGAGGTGAGCGGTGGGGGCAGGGTTGAACGAAAGGGCGATCTCCTTCAGGATATCCTCCTGCATCCGGGTGAACGTCACGTATGAGATATTCTCCGGGAGCAGGAGATGCTTGCCGTCCACCCCGTTCCGCTTCAGCAGGGAGAGCCGCATGAGCAGTGTCTGGACGAACTCGACGTTGCCGGCCCCGGGTTCCCCGAGAAGCAGCACCGCCGATCCCGGTGGGACACCTCCTTCCAGCACGGGATCGAGCGAGGCGATACCCGTCGGCACCCGTAACAGGAGAGCGTCGTGCATGTATGCATTATTTATATAAGGGATACGATTAAAGCATTCTGGTTTTACGCGAAATCAGGCGAAACTATAACCTTCAGGGGCGTCCTCTCGAAGAAAAAAGCAGATTTATAAGTATTCGCCGCCACATTCCCTATTACCTCAGGCAGTTTCAGGGCGTCGCGACCCGGGATGAGATCTCAAGGCAGATGGGTCACAGAGAAGATGCAGAAATCCGTCAGTAATTCCCGGGTTCCGAAGACCTCTACGAACCTGTTTCCGGTGCGGATGTCGTGATGATATCAGAGAACGATAACCAGACTGCCCGTTTTCTTGACCGCGTTCTCCACTCCTGGAGACGCGGCGGGCCTCCGGGCGAGTATAATCCCGAGGCGCACGGCTTCCTCGTGGAAGGAGTGATCCCTCCGGCCTACGAAGAACTTGACCGCTATTGGGTCACCGAGGGACTCGCGCTCGTCGTGATAGCCCGCAACACAGAGACGAACCAGGTCGAGTATCTCCTCTTCGAGCCGGTGCTCTCGAACTTTGAGTACGAACTCCTTGAGCGGCTCTTTGAGGATCTTCGTGACGTTCTGGTTCTCGACGATCACGACCTTGCCTCCGACCGCCGGACAGTCCTTGCGAGGAAGATACAGGAGCTCCTCGTGGAGTACGGCCTCGCTCTTACCGATACCTCGATATTCCGGCTCCGCTACTATCTCGAGCGCAACTTCCTCGGCTGGTCGCGTATCGACGCCCTGATGAGAGATCCCGGGATCGAAGATATCTCCTGCGACGGCACGAAGATCTCTCTCTTCCTCTACCACCGGAGGTACCAGAACATCAGGACGAAGATCTCGTTCGATGAGCCGGCCTTAAACTCGCTCGCGATCACCCTCGCCCAGCGTTCGGGCAAGCATGTCTCCATAGGGAGCCCGCTCGTGGATGCGACTCTCCCCGACGGCTCGAGGCTGCAGCTCACCTTCGGCAACGAAGTCACCCCCCGCGGCACGTCGTTTACCATCCGGAAGTTCCGCGAGACCCCGTTTACGCCCGTGGAACTGATCGAATCGAACACCTTCGACATCGACCAGATCGTTTACTTCTGGATGGCGATCGAGAACAACAAAAGTTTGCTCTTTGTCGGCGGCACGGCGTCGGGAAAGACCACCTCGCTCAACGCAGTCGCCCTCTTCATTCCCCCTCTCTCGAAGATCGTCTCCATCGAGGATACCCGGGAGATCACGCTCTACCACGACAACTGGATCGCGAGCGTCACGCGCGATACCGTCTCGGAGGGAACCGGCACCACCGTCATCAAGATGTTCGAGCTCCTCAAGGCCGCGATGCGGCAGCGCCCCGAGTACATCCTGGTCGGGGAGGTCAGGGGGAGCGAAGCCCAGACGCTCTTCCAGGCGATGAATACCGGGCATACGACCTTCTCCACGATGCACGCGAGCGACGTCGACGCGGCAATTCACCGTCTCGGGAGCGAACCACTCAACGTGCCGAGGAACATGCTCCAGGCGCTCGACGTCATATCGGTTCAGGCGCTCACCCACCGGGGGCACGACCGGGTGAGAAGGTGCCGCGAGATCGTCGAGCTCGCCGGGATCGATCCTCTCACCGAGAACTTCCAGGTGAATACGGTCTTCGAGTACGACCCCGTGGCCGACACCTTCTCCTATTCCGGGCGCTCGCGGATCTTTACCGAGATCATGGAGTATCGCGGCTGGAGCCGGAGCCAGCTCGAGGAGGAACTCCGGATCCGGCGAACCGTCCTGCTTGCGATGTTTGAGCAGGGCATCAGGGACTACGAGTCGGTTGCCCGGATCATCCAGGCCTGGACCGTCCAGCGCGATCGCGTGCTCTCCTCCCTTGACGACCTTGGTGAGTTGATCCGGTGATACCCTCTTCCTGCGTGCAGTTCTGCCGTTCCATCCGCCGGAGGGTGGAGGGCGACCCCATGCACTACCGCGATCTCCACAACGACCTCATCGCGGCGAACATGGGGATTACGCTTGACCGCTACCTCCTGCGCACGTTCCTCGCTTCCGGGCTCTTCGGCCTCTTCTGCGCTACAATGGGCTATCTCGCGATGAGTCTCCCCTCGCTTCCACTCTTCCATATCGGGATCTATAACGTCTTCGGCGTCAGTATGCCGGAACTCGTCCTGACCGAGACCGCGGTCACGATTCTCCGGGTTGTTGCGGCAGGGGTCATCTTCGTCCTCGCCACCGATGCAGCCTACCTCTTCTTCCTGTATTACCCGTCCCTCCTCGCGAAGAACCGGGCGACCCGGATCAACCTGCTGCTTCACAACGCCGTCTCCTACATGTATGCCCTGCGCCGGGGCGGCGCGCAGATGGTGACGATATTCCGCTCGATCAGCGAGAACGCGGCGATCTACGGAGAAGTGGTTCACGAGTTCCGGCGAGTTGTCCGGGACACCGACTACTTCGGCTACGACCTGATCACGGCGCTCAGGCACCTGCAGGAGACGACCCCGTCGGAGAAACTGCAGGAGTTTGTCCAGGACCTCATCTCCGTGATCGAGAGCGGTGGAGACGTGCTCACGTTCCTTGAAACCCGGGTGCGGGTGTACCAGGAGGATGCCCGGTTCGAGCAGAAGACCTTCCTCTCCATGCTCCAGATGGCGGCCGAGTCATATGTGGCGCTCTTCGTCGCCGGCCCGCTCTTCATCATCATCGTCATGGTCATCATGGGTTTTGTGAGCAGCGCTCCCGTGCTGCAGCTCTCGATCGTCATCTACCTCCTCGTTCCAATCGGATCGCTCTTCTTCATCCTTGCAATCGATGCCGTCTCGATCAAGACCGAGACGGTCGAGCGGTATACGGAGACAAAATGGCTCCATGAGTTCAGCGACGTCCGGGTCGATAAGCAGGCCGGGAGCGAACCGCTTTTCCGGAGACTGGAGCGCTACGACAGGATGAAGGCGTTCCGATCCTTCCTGCGCCACCCCTTCCAGGCGTTCCTGATCGAACCGAACCGGACGTTTTACGTGACGGTGCCGGTCGCGCTCGCGTACGTCCTTCTCACCCTCCTCGCGACCCCGGCCTATCCCGATGCCGAGATCGTCGTCGACGTGCTGGACGACCACCTGATCGTGGCGCTGCTGATCGTCCTTCTTCCCTTCGGCATCTTTCACCAGTTCTGGAGAAAGAAGGTGACGGAACTTGAGGCGAGCATCCCCGAATTCCTGAACCGTCTCTCCGGGATAAACCAGGTGGGCCTGACACTCGCACAGGCGATCCAGGTTCTCGTAAAGGCCGATCTCGGCGTGCTGACCTACGAGATCAGGAAGATCCAGCGCGACATCGAGTGGGGCGCGAGCGTCCAGGAGGCGCTTGTCAGGTTTGAGGTGCGGATACGCACCCCCACCATAGCCCGGATGGTCACCCTGATCACGACGGCGAGCCGGATGACCGGCGACATCGGCGAGGTGTTGAACATCGCAGCCCGCGATGCAGCGATCTCGGAGAACCTCAAGCGCGAGAGACGGTCTGAGATGTTCATCTACACCGCCATCGTCTACCTGGTCTTCATCGTCTTCCTCTTCGTCGTGGCCGTCATCGATATCCAGTTCCTCTCAGTGCTCGCCGAGATCAATGCCCTCACCGCCGGCGACTCGATCGCCGGCCCGGTGCCTCTCGGGAACACCCCCATCATAACCTTCGAACGCCTCCTCTACCACGGCTGCCTCATCCAGGCGATCTTCTCCGGCCTGATCGCCGGACAGATGGGGGAAGGATCACTCCGGGCGGGCGTCAAACACGCGGCCGTGATGCTCATCATCGCGCTCGTGGTCTTCACCGCCGTCATCTAAGGGCGCGATAGGGTTTTATCCTCTGCCCTCCTCTCTCTCTTCTGGTGATGCCAGATGTGTACAGTCGGTGGACCTGTCGATATCGAGTTCGATGACGATCGGGTGAAGGGCAAGAATTACCGCTGCAAAGAGTGCGGCGAGAAGTTCAAGGGCGTCGGGAAGCGGCCGATGTGCCCGAGCTGCCAGTCCGAAGATGTCGAAGAGATCTGAAGGCGGCGCTTTTGGGGCCTCCCCCGCCGGGGCGGGCGCGACGACCGTCCCCCTCGGCGGCGAACCCCTCCTCATCCGGGGAGAACGCTCTTTTCTGCTCGTGGCGAAAGCCGGCTCACGGTTTACGCTCTGCATCGAGACTCCGGACGACGAGTACTGCCAGGCGGTCGATCCCGAAGATCTGGTCGCCGTCTCGATGCCGGAAGGCGGGCCGATCGAGCAGGCACGCATGATGCTCGAGCTGGTTCGGCGCTACCATATACCGCTTGTCGTCCTTCCTAAAGATCATCCGGGTTCGCGGAGACTCTCGATGGTCGTCTCGGTCGCCCCGGCGATCCTTTTGGCCTGCGATATCCGGCGCGGAACCCACCCCGAGCAACACCTGCTCTGCTCGTCGGCGGAGTTCTCCGGGCTCTCGCTTGCCGGGATTCCCGGGGGCGTCACGATTGAAAACCTGCCCGCCGGGGTGGAGGTGGAGCATCTGAATGCGGAAAAATCCTCAGCGGACAAACAACAATAAATATATGCTCAATTTCATCAAATATTCATACGCCGTGAGAAGGAGGGTTTGATGAAGACCGATGTCCTGAAAAGCATCAGGGAAACTGAAGAAGAGTATCAGGCGATGATCCGTGATGCGCAGGCTGAGAGGAAGAAAAGCCTCTCGGATGCCGAGCTGGAGGCTGAAAACCTGGTCGTCAAGGCACAAAAAGATGCCGAGGACTACAGGAATCAGCGTCTGGCGGAGGCACGAGCCCAGGCGCAGAACAGATACGCGGAGATTGTCAGGGAGGGCGAAGCGCGCGCAGAGGCGCTGAAAGCATCCGGAAACAAGAACCTTGCGGAAGCCGTAGACTTTGTTGTTACGCGGTTTAAGGAGCATCTGCATGTTAAGGCCTGAACGGATGCGCCGGCTGCTCATCGCGGCTCCGAAGGGTGAGATCGACACCATCATCAGAGAACTTTACCGGTACAATGTCTATCACATCGAGGACTTCGTGCCGGAGAGTTCGCCTGGAGCGCTGTCGATGGGCCACCCGCTTCCGGAGGCGAGCGACGCAGCTTCGGCGCTCATCAAGGTCAGAGCAATTGAAAATGCGTGCGGGATAGACCCCGAGAACGTAGAAGGCAAAACGAAGCTCCCCGCGTCGAAGGTCAGGGAGATGATCCGGACGGATCTGCCCGCTATCCAGACGGAGGCGGAAGGTCTCGTCGGTTCACGATCGAGACTGGAGACGCGGCAGAAGGAGCATGAGCAGCGCGCGAGGGAACTTGAACCGTTTACTGCGGTTCCCCTGGATCTGGAATTCTATCGCGGATATACACGGTTTACCGTCTTTACCGGGCACATAACCCACGACGTCGAGATCGACGTCCCGAACGAGAAGTACTTCTCCGACAAGGTGGCCGGCAACATGATCGTCGTCGTGGTGCAGAACGAGCACCGCGAAGAGGTCGAACGGACTCTCCTCGATGCCGGGTTCCAGGCGATCCCCGTCCCGGAGGAGACCGGGGCGCCGGCCGACCGTATGAAGGCCCACCTGGAAGAGGCCCTGCGGATCGAGGGCGAGGTTGCTGCAATCAATGGAAAGATTGCAGGGATCCGGGAGAGGCATACCGACTTCCTGGTAGCATGCGATGAACTACTCACGGCTGACGTAGAGCGGGCGGAAGCCCCGTTGCGGTTTGCTACCACGGAGGAGACGTTCCTCACCGAAGGATGGATCCCCGAGGGTACCATCGAAGAGGTCAAAGAAGCCCTGATCCGGGTGACCGGCGGGAAGATTTACCTCGAGGATCTGGAGATCGAGCACCAGGACGAGGTGCCGGTAAAGTACAAAAACCCGGGGTTTGCGCAGCCATCGCAGATGTTCATGGATCTCTACTCCCATCCCCAGTATGCCGAGGTCGATCCGACCCTGATGGTCTCGATCGTCTTTCCGATCTTCTTCGGGATGATCCTCGGTGACGTGGGATACGGTCTGATCCTGCTGGCGCTGTCCCTTGGCCTGCGGAAGTTCTTCAAGGGAGGAGACGGTCGTTTACTCCTGGTTTCGCTGCGAAACGCCAGTATCGTCAGCGTCATCTTCGGGTTGCTGTACAGTGAGATTATCGGCTATGCACTTCCCTGGGCGCCCATCATCTACAGCCGCCACCTCAATATCGGTGGTCACGCATCAGAGCATGGGGCTCAGGTTGCGGAACTGTTGATCGTCTCTATCTGGATCGGCATTCTTCACATCTCGCTTGGGCGTATCCTGGGCATTATCAATGCCAGAAACCTGTATCATGGCAAACATGCCACTCAGGCGATCCTTTCGAACGCCGGGTGGCTCGGTGTCATGTGGGGTATCATCCTGATGATCTGGTCGATGTATGCCATTCCGCTGATGCCGGATCTGTCCGGTCTTCCTGCAGTCGTCATGGGCTTTAATCTCGCGACCGTTATCGGTGCCGTGCTCCTGGTCGGAGGCATCATCGCCATCGCTCAGGAAAACGTACTCGAGATTATCGAGATCCCGACAATCATCAGCCATGTGCTCTCCTATGCACGTCTGGCCGCGGTGGGACTCTCGTCGGTTGCCATCGCGATGGTGGTCAATTACATCGCTATCGAACTGATGATCAGCCCGCAGCTTGAAAATCTCAGCATCGTGGGCGTTGTCATCATCATCGTCGGTATCATCGTCTTCCTCCTCGGACATGTGCTGAACACAGCGCTTGGTATCCTTGGTGGCGGACTGAACGCGATTCGTCTCCACTATGTCGAATTCTTCACCAAGTTCTACAAAGGTGGAGGAAAGAAGTACAATCCATTCGGTATGAAATCAAAGTTTACGGAGGAATAATGAAATGGTAGATGTTGGCACAACTCTTGAAATGGTACAGGCATCGCAGGTTGGTCTCAAGGCAGTCGGCGCAGGTCTCGCAGTAGGCCTTGCAGGCGTCGGTACCGGTCTCGGTGAGATGGGTATCGGTGCGGCGGCCGTCGGTGCAACCGCAGAGAACAGGGACATGTTCGGTCTCGCACTGCTCTTCACGGTCATTCCGGAAACCATCGTCATCTTCGGTCTTGTGGTTGCACTGCTGCTTCTGTTCTGATGGAGTGAACCATGGGACTCGAAGCAGTAGTGAACGAGATCCGGGAGAAAGGGCGAAAGGAGGTCGAGGCGATCCGGGCAGAGACCCGGATCGAAGTCGAGGAGACCCTGAAGGATGCGCAGATTCGCGCCGCAGGGATCAAGACCTCGGCGCAGGAGGAAGCGGATCGGGCAGCCACCCACATCACCAACCAGGAAGCCTCGGCGGCGAACCTCGTCGTCAAGCGGCAGGTCCTGAACGCCCAGAAGACGCTCCTCGATCAGGTTCATTCGGCCTCGCTTACCGCTATCGGTGATCTGCCCGCCGAGTTCCAGGAGAAGGCGCTCACAGCCCTGCTGAAAAGAGCGGTAAAGGAGATCAAGAAGGGCGTCGTCCATGCAAACGAGCGGGATACCCCGGTTGTCGAAGGGATCATCTCCCAGGTGAAGATGCTCTCCGGCTACACCATGGGCGCCCCGGTCGATATTCCCGGCGGCATCATCGTTGAGAGCAACGACGGCGAACTGCAGATCGATTACAGTTACCGCACGTTCCTGGACGAGATCTGGGAATCCGGCCTGAAGGATGCGTCAGATATTCTGTTTACATGAGGAGGGTTCATAAATGGCAGGGGTAAGTAGCGGATCGGCCCAGTACATTTACGCCTGTACCCGCATGCGGGTGCGTAAATCGCTGCTGATACCGCGCGAAGACTATCTCCGGATGCTGAATATGAGCCTGCCTGAGATCGCCCGGTTCATCGGCGAGACCACCTACCGGTCGGAGATCGATGAACTCGGCACCTCCTTCTCCGGAATCAACCTCGTCGAGGTTGCCCTGAGCTGGAACCTCGCCAAGGAGTACCAGAGCATCCTGGAACTGGTTCCGGGAGAACTGAAGCACTTTACCGCCAGTTACCTGCGGCGCTGGGATATCCAGAACGTCGTCACTGTCCTGCGCGGTAAGATGCAGATGATGCCGCCCGGCAAGATCAAGGAGGTCCTGGTTCCGGCCGGCCGACTCGATCGGGTCATTCTCGACCGCCTTATCGCGGAAGAGTCGCCGGAGCGGGTCGCCGAGGCGCTCAAGGGTGAGCGGTTCTACCCCGTCATCGAGCGGGAACTGCCCCGCGCA